>JBIIDH010000174.1:0-4561 GCA_044238435.1 Ilumatobacteraceae bacterium
AGAGATCGTCGAGTCGGTGTTCGAGGCCGACGAGAAGATCCTCGTCTTCACCCACTTCGCCTCGTGGGGCCGCCGCCTCGCCACCTACCTGGGCGAGCGCTTCGAGCGGCCCATCGACTGCTACGACGGCAGCCTCGCCCGCACCGCGCGCGACGCGATGATCGAGAAGTTCCAGAAGGCTCCGGGTGCCGGCGCGCTGGTGCTGTCGCTGAAGGCCGGCGGCACGGGCCTCAACCTCACCGCCGCCAGCCACGTGGTGCTGTACGACCGGTGGTGGAACCCGGCCGTGGAGGACCAGGCGCGCGACCGCGCCTGGCGCATCGGCCAGAAGAACACCGTCGTGTCGCACCGCCTGGTGTGCCCGGGAACGGTCGACGAGCGGGTGGAGGAAGTGGTGCTCGGCAAGCGGCACATCGCCGACCTGGTGCTGCCCAAGTCGAGCTCGCTGTCCGACCTGAACACCGAGCAACTGCGGGTGGCGCTCGGGCTGCGGCCCGATGTGCTGCTGACGGAGGACGACGCATGAGCGGCAAGAAGCGCCAGCACCACCAGGGTGGCGGCCAGGCACGCCAGCAGCGGCCCGCCGACAACTCGGCGTTCGACCTGTGGCGCCCGCCGCCCGCCCTGCCGGCGCCGGCCAAGATCACGCCCAGCACCGACCCGTCGCTGCTGCTGCGATCGCTCGGCGACCCGCCGCTCGGCAACAAGAGCGTGCTGGCCGGGCACTACCTGGCGGCGCTCGTCGAGCGCGCCGCCGGCCTCGCCACGGCCCTCGCGGTGAGCGCCGACCTGCTGGCCACCGACGCCGACGACTGACCGGTTCGGTCGGCACTCGGGACCTGCGGCCCTGGTAGCTGCTCGCTGCCGCTGCTGTGCTGTCGGTGTGAGTGAACAACGGTGGGGAACATTGAGCCCGTGGGGAGGTGTGCGCAGCGTCACCGGTAGCCGCTTCCTCGTCGAGACGAACGGCAGTCGGGTACTGGTCGACAGCGGCCTGTTCCAGGGCCTGCGCGAACTGCGCAAGCGGAACTGGGCCGACTTCCCGGTGCCGCCGACATCGATCGATGCCGTGGTCATCACCCACGGACACCTCGACCACTGCGGATATCTGCCGCGGTTGGTGCGCGCCGGGTTCAGCGGCCCGGTGCACGTCACCTACGACACCGGCAAGCTGATGTCGGTGGTGCTGCCCGACAGCGCACGGCTGCAGGAGGAAGAGGCGCGGTACGCGAACCGCGCCGGCTACTCGAAGCACCGACCCGCACTGCCGCTGTACGACGAGGACGACGCCTGGCGGGCGCTCGACCTCCTTCGCCCGGCATCGTTCGATCAGGCCATCACCGTGGCGCCGGGCATCGACGCCACGTTCCGGGTGGCCGGGCACATCCTCGGTTCCGCCAGCGTGCACCTCACCGTCGCCGGGCCGCGCGACGAACAGTCGACGGTGCTGTTCAGCGGCGACCTCGGCCGCCAGCAGCACCCGCTGCTGCTGCCACCGGCGCCGGTGGGGGCCGTCGACTGGATCCTGGTCGAATCCACCTACGGCGACCGGGTGCACGACGACAGCGACCCTGTCGAACGGCTGGCCGAGGTGATCGACCGCACGGTCGATCGAGGGGGCGTGGTGGTCATCCCCGCCTTCGCCGTCGACCGCACGGAGGTGCTGCTGTACCACCTGCGGCAGCTGGCCGACGCCGGACGCCTGCCCAAGGTTCCGGTGTTCGTCGACAGCCCCATGGCGCTGGCCGCCCTGGGTGTGTACCGCGGCGCGCTGACCGACGGAGCCGCCGACATCCGGCCCGAACTGCACGGCGACGGCGACCTGTTCCAGTTGCCCGACCTGGAGGAGGTGCTCGACGCCGAAGGGTCGAAGGCCGTGTCGGCGCGCCACGGGTCGGCCATCATCATCGCCGGTGCCGGCATGGCATCGGGAGGCCGTGTGGTGCACCACCTCGCTCGGTTCCTGCCCGATCCGCGCAACACCGTCGTGCTGGTCGGGTTTCAAGCCGCGGGTACCCGTGGGCGCACGCTGCTGGAGGGCGCAGATGCGGTGAAGATCCACGGCCGCTACGTGCCGGTGCGGGCCGAGGTCTGCGATCTGACCGGGTTCTCGGTGCACGCCGACGCCGACGAACTGATGGGGTGGCTGGGCACTGCCGAGCGTGAGCCCACCGGGGTGTTCGTGGTGCACGGTGAGGAGTCGGCGTCGCTGACGCTGCAGCAGCGCATTCGCACCGAACTCGACTGGAACGCCGTGGTGCCGGTCGACGGCGAGAAGCTCAGCCTGCGTCCGGGCTGGTGACCGGGCTGGTCACTGGGCTGGGTACTGGGCTGGTTATTGGGCGGGGGAGTGCACCTCGGTCGAGTGCGAGTTCGTCCTCGGCTGACGCGATGGTCCACGCCAGCACGGTGGCGCGGTCGACCAGGCCACGGTGGGCCACCGCCTGCAGCGACAGGCCGTCGAGCAGCGAGAGCAGACGCCACGCCGTCGCGTCCGGATCGGCGCAGCGGAAGGCACCAGCCACCACACCGTCGCGGATGATGCGCACCACGAGTTGCTGCCACGCCGTGTTCAGGCGTCGCGACGTGTCGCCCAACGCCGGGCGGCGCACCGCGTCGGCCCACGCATCGAGCCACAACTGGTACGACCAGTCCTGGTCGGCGCGGGCGTAGCTGCCGAAGAAGGCGCTGAGGCGTCCCTGCGGTGTGGTGGCTGCGGCGACCGCCGCCTCGGTGTCGGCCAGGTCGCGTCCGGCGGCTCGTTCGAACGCTGCGGCCAGCACCTCGTCCATCGACGCGAAGTAGTGGTGGATGAGCCCGCTCGAACAGTGCAGTTCGGTGGCCACATCGCGCACCGTGGTGGAGGCGAACCCCTTGCGCAACGCCACGGCGAGGGCGGCCTCGACGATGGCGTCGCGCCGTGCTGCGGGTGCCATGCGGGCCATGGATGCAGCCTAGGTCTGTTGCGCGTCTGTCCAACAACGACTACGGTGCGGCACCGAGGGGGAGACGATGGTCGCGACGACGCCGTTCCACGAGCGATTGGCACCGCTGAACGAGACCGGGCTGTGGAGCCACTGGTCGGGCCGCCTGGCGGCCGTGAAATACCAGATGGCCGAGAAGTTCGAATACTTCGCCATCCGCAACGCGGCCGCGCTCATCGACACCTCGCCGCTGTACAAATACCGCATCACCGGCCCCGACGCCGAGACCTTCCTGGCCGGCGTGCTGGCCCGCGACATCCGCGCCTGCCGCGACGGCCAGGCGCAGTACACGCTGTGGTGCGACGACCGTGGGTTCGTGATCGAAGACGGTGTGGTGTTCCGGCACTCGAGCGAGCACTTCCTGCTCACCGCTGCCGAACCGAACCTGGCGTACCTCGCCGATCGCATCGGGCCGTTGCGGGTGGCAATCAGCGACGTGTCCGACGAGGTGGCCTCACTGGCGGTGCAGGGCCCTCGCTCGCGTGCCGTGCTCGAAGCGGCGGGTGCCGACCTCGACGGCCTGCGGTTCTTCCACCACCGCCCGACCAAGGTGGGCACGGTCGACGCACAGGTGTCGCGCACCGGGTACACCGGCGACCTCGGCTACGAGGTGTGGGTGGGCGCCGACGACGCCTCGGCCCTGTTCGATGTGGTGGCCGAGGCCGGTCGTGGCCACGGGTGCATCCCCGCCGGGATGCAGGCGTTGCTGATGAGCCGCATCGAGGCCGGCCTGGTGCTGATCGACATCGACTTCCACTCCAGCCGCTACGCCTACACCGACGAGCAGCGCTCCACGCCCCTCGAGTTGGGCTTCGGCTGGATGTTCCGCGACATCGCCACCAGCGACCGAGCGTTCATCGGTCGCGACGCCATCCGCCGCGAGATCGCCGAGGGCACCTCGCGCTGGTCGATGGTGGGGTTGCACGTCGACTGGGCCGACTGGAACCGCCTGTACCGCGAGGCAGGCCTCATCCCGCCCAAGGACGAGACCCCCATCGTGTACGAGATGATGCTGTACGACGACGCCGGCGAGCGGGTGGGGTACACCACCAGCTTCATGTACTCGCCGGTGCTGCAGTCGCACATCGCCATGGCGCGGGTGAGGCCGCACCTCGGCACCCCCGGGTCGCGGGTGAACCTCGAGATCACCATCGACCACCGCTATCACAACGTGGCCTGCACCGTGGCCCGCCCGCCGCTGTTCAACCCGCCCAGAAAGACGGCCTGAGATGCCCACCACCTCGTCGAACACGTACGACGCCATCGTCATCGGTGGCGGCCACAACGGGCTGGTGAACGGTGCGTATCTGGCCAAGGCCGGCCTGCGCACCCTGATCGTCGAACGGCGCCCCATCGTTGGTGGCGCGGCCATCACCGAGGAACTGCGCCCCGGCTTCCACTTCACCACGTTCTCGTACGCACTCAGCCTGCTGCGGCCCGACATCATCCAGGAACTCGACCTCGTGCGTCACGGCTTCCTGCCGCTGATGATGCCGTACTCGTTCGCCCCGACCGAGCAGGGTGAACACCTGCTGCTGGGCCCCGACCGCAACGAGAACCTGCGCCAGATCGCTCGG
>JBIIDH010000175.1:0-4548 GCA_044238435.1 Ilumatobacteraceae bacterium
GTAGTTCTCGTTGTAGAGGGTGAGGTAGTAGAAGACGTCGGGGTCGCCGTTGGCCGGGTTGTCGCCGTACATCCGCTCGAGGCCGGCGCGCACGATCTCGGCCACCTCGTAGGCGAAGGCCGGGTCGTAGGCCTGCACCGGCGGCACGGTGGAGGCCAGCACCAGCGAGTGTCCGTCCTGGTGCTGCAGGCCCTCGCCGAGCAGCGTGGTGCGCCCGGCGGTGGCCCCCATCAGGAAGCCGCGGGTGCGGGCATCGGCCGCCTGCCAGATGAGGTCGCCCACCCGCTGGAAGCCGAACATCGAATAGAACGTGTAGAAGGGCACCGTGGTGACGCCACGCGTGGCATACGACGTGCCGGCGGCGATGAAGCTGGCCATCGAACCGGCCTCGGTGATGCCCTCTTCCAGGATCTGGCCATCGCTGGCCTCGGTGTAGCTGAGCAGCAGGTCGTGGTCGACCGGCTCGTACTTCTGGCCCTGCGAGGCGTAGATCTTCAGCTCGCGGAACAGTGCGTCCATGCCGAACGTGCGCGCCTCGTCGGGCACGATGGGCACCACATGGCGGCCGAAGTGGTCGTCGCGTGCCAGATTGCGCAGCAGGCGGGTGAACCCCATCGTCGTGCTGACGGCTGCCGTGCCCGAGCCCTTGCGCAGTTCGACGAACACATCGTCGGTGGGCAGGGTGACGGGCCGGTGCGGAGCCGTGCGGCGCTTCGGGATGGAGCCGCCGAGGCGACGGCGGCGTTCCATCATGTACTGGAACTCGACGCTGTCTTCGCGGGGCCGGAAGTAGGGCGGGTTCTCGTCGTCGATCGCGTCGTCGGGGATCTCGTCGTGCAGATACAGACGGTCGCGCAGGGCGAGCAGCTGCTCGGCGTTCATCTTCTTGATCTGATGGGTGGCGTTGCGGCCCTCGATCTGTGGGCCGAGCGTCCAGCCCTTCACCGTCTTGCACAAGATGACGGTGGGGGCGCCGGAGCCCAGGTTGTCGGTTGCTGCTTTGTAGGCGGCGTAGAGCTTGCGGTAGTCGTGGCCGCCGCGCGGCAGGTTCACCAGGTCGGCGTCGGTGAGGTGGCTCACCATCGCCCGCAGGCGCGGATCGGGACCGAAGAAGTGGTCGCGGATGTAGGCGCCGTCTTCGATGGTGTAGCGCTGGAACTGGCCGTCGACGGTGGTGTTCAGCTTGTTCAGCAGCACGCCGTCGTTGTCCTGCGCCAACAACTCGTCCCACTTCGAGCCGAGGATGACCTTGATGACGTTCCAGCCCGCGCCGCGGAACACGGCCTCGAGCTCTTGGATGATCTTGCCGTTGCCGCGCACCGGACCGTCGAGGCGCTGCAGGTTGCAGTTCACGACGAACACCAGGTTGTCGAGCTTTTCGCGGCTGGCCAGCGAGATGGCACCCAGCGTCTCGGGCTCGTCGCACTCGCCGTCGCCGAGGAAGGCCCACACCCGGCTCTGGCTGGTGTCGTCGAGCTGGCGGTTCAGCAGGTAGCGGTTGAACCGGGCCTGATAGAGCGCAGTGAGCGGGCCGAGGCCCATCGACACCGTGGGGAACTCCCAGAACTCGGGCATCAGGCGCGGGTGCGGGTAGCTCGACAGGCCCCGGCCGGGACGGGCGATCTCGCGGCGGAAGGCGTCGAGGTCGTCGTCGTGCAGACGCCGCTCGAGGAAGGCGCGGGCGTAGATGCCGGGCGCGGCATGGCCCTGGAAGTACACGTGGTCGCCGGCGTTGCCGTCGTCCTTGCCGCGGAAGAAGTGGTTGAAGCCGATCTCGTACAGGCTGGCCGAGCTGGCGAACGTGGCGAGGTGGCCGCCGATGCCCTCGGCGTGCTTGTTGGCCTTCACCACCATCATCGCTGCGTTCCAGCGCACGTAGGCACGGATGCGGCGCTCGATGTGCTCGTCGCCCGGGAACCACGGCTCGCTCTCGCGAGGGATGGTGTTCACGTACGGGGTGCTGACGGTGGCGGGGAAGCTGACCTCGCTCTCGCGGGCCCGCTCGAGCAACTTCGACAGCAGGAACCGGGCGCGGGTCTTGCCGTGGGTGTCGATGACCGCATCGAGGCTGTCGAGCCACTCGGCCGTCTCCCCCGGATCGGTGTCGGGCAGTTGATTGACGTAACCGTCGAAGATCATGGCCTGCATTCTCGCATGATTACCGCTGAGTAACAGCGGGACTACGTACAGTGATCGCAATGAGTTCGACCCGCACGATCTATACCGACGGTGCGTGTTCGGGCAACCCCGGGCCAGGGGGCTGGGCGTGGGCCGAGGCGCCGGAGGGCACACCGTGTGGTTCGGGCGGCGAGGCGCACACCACCAACCAGCGGATGGAGATCATGGCGGTGCTCGAAGCACTGCGCGCCACCGAGGGGCCGCTGGTCATCGTCAGCGACTCGACCTACGTCGTGAACTGCTTCCGCGACAAGTGGTGGGTGCGGTGGCAGGCCAACGGTTGGCGCAACGCGAAGAAGGAGCCGGTGGCCAACGCCGACCTCTGGAAGCCGCTCATCGAGCTGGTGCAGCAGCGTCAGCCCGAGTTCCGCTGGGTGAAGGGCCACTCCGGCAACCCGATGAACGACCTGGTCGACCGCCTGGCCGTCGCTGCAGCCGCCGGCCCCTTCACCCGCCCCGACGCCGGGTCGCCCGCTGCCGGGTCGCCCGCCCAGGACTCCCTGTTCTAGACCCGATCCTCGACCGTTTGTGAGCTGCGGCGTCTCTGAGCAGGGCTGCGCTCACAAACGCAGGGGGAAGAAGGGGGCGGGAGCGGGTCAGCGGCGCAGGCCGATGATGCCGCGGGCGCGCAGATCGGCGATCTGCTCGGGCGTGCGGCCGAGTTCGGCGAGCACCTCGTCGGTGTGCTCGTCGAGCTTGGGGGCGTGGCGGCCGAGTGCCGTGGGCGTGGCCGAGTAGCGGGCCGGTGGACGGGGTTCGCGCACGGTGCCCAACCATGGCCGCTCGTGCTCGACGAGGATCTGGTTGTGCACCACCTGCGGGTCGAGGTGCACCCGGTCGATGGGGTTCGCCACGGCGCACGGCACATCGTGCGCGTGCAGGCGTGCCACCAGCGAGGCGCTGTCGTGCTTGGCCACCTCGGCCTCGATCAGGTCGTCGAGCGCGGCGACGTTGGCCTCGCGTGCCGCCATCGTGGCGAAGCGCGGGTCGGTCAACCAGGCCTCGGTTCCCAGCGCTGCGCACAGGCCCGGGAACTGGCGGTCGGAGGTGGCCATCAGGGCGAGGTGACCGTCGCTCGTGCGGCGCACCCGGTAGCCGTCGGCCATGTGCGGGCCCGGTGTGTAGCGGCCCTCGTCGAGCAGGGTGTGCTGCATCATCCCGTCGGGCCACAAGAAGGCGAGGGCGGTGTCGATCATCGACAGCCGCACGTGCTGGCCGCCCTGGCCGCGCAGGCGTGCGATCAGCGCCGCCATCACGCTCTGCGCAGCGGTGTAAGCGGTGACCTTGTCGATGACGATGTTGCGGATGAGTGTGGGGCTGCCGTCCACCCGGTCGGCCTGCAGCGCAGCCATGCCCGACAGCGCCTGGATGACGTAGTCGTAGCTCTTCTGGTCGATGTAGGGGCCGGTCTCGCCGAACCCGCTCACCGACACGTAGACGAGGTCGGGTCGCAGAGCACGCAGCGCCGGCTCGTCGATGCCCAACCGCTCGACCACACCGGGTCGGAAGTTCTGGATGAACACGTCGCTGCGGGCGATGAGATCGCGGAACGCCTGCACGCCCTCGGGCTGCTGCAGGTCGAGCACCACCGAGCGCTTGCCGCGGTTCACGCCCGCCCACATCGCACCGATGCTGCCGACGCGGTGGCCCTGGTAGCGCATGCGGTCGCCGCCGTTGGGGGCCTCGATCTTGACGACCTCGGCGCCGAGGTCGGCGAGCAGGGTGCCTGCGAGCGGCCCCGCCACCATCTGGCAGGCCTCGACGACGGTGAATCCTTCGAGTGGTCCGGGCATGAGGGCACCGTACCCAATCGGTCCTGCTCGGCTCCGCTTGGCCGCACGGCGGTGCCGCGGCCTAACGTCGGCGGCATGGACATCACAGGTGCAAGCGCAATCGTCACGGGTGGAGCATCGGGCATCGGTGCGGCCTCGGCCCGCCTTCTCGCCTCGAAGGGAGCCAAGGTCGTCGTCGCCGACCTGCAGGAAGACAAGGGCCGTGCCCTCGCCGACGAGATCGGCGGCGCGTTCTGCAAGGTCGACGTCACCAACACCGATGACATCATCAACGCCGTCGAGATGGCCAAGAGCATGGGCCCGCTCCGTGTGCTGGTGAACTCGGCCGGTATCGGCTGGGCGCAGCGCACCGTCGGCAAGGACGGCAGCTACGAGTCGGCCGCCAATATCGACGCCTTCAAGAAGGTCATCGCCATCAACCTCGTCGGCTCGTTCGACTGCATCCGCATCGCCGCCACGGCGATGAGCACCACCGAGCCGCTCGAGTACGGCGAGCGTGGCGCCATCGTCAACATCGCGTCGGTGGCTGCGTTCGACGGCCAGATCGGCCAGGCGAGCTACTCGGCCTCGAAGGGTG
>JBIIDH010000013.1:0-48480 GCA_044238435.1 Ilumatobacteraceae bacterium
AGCGAGCGGGCCTCGCCGGCGAACACCAACGGCGGCATGGCGGCGATCTGCTTCAGGGCGCGGTCGAGGTCGCCCGAGTCGGGCCAGTCGGGCTGCTGGTTGGCAGGCATCGCCTGCCACGACGACGGGGTCCACGTCTTCGGCACGTGGGCCACTCTAGCGACGGGCCGCGAGCTGACGGCAGAGAGAATCGCCGCGCTCGGTGTCGAGGACGAATGCAGGTGTGGCGAGCGGGGGGTCGGGCGGCACATCGAAGCTGAACAGCGACAGGGTGCCGTCGATCGATACAGACAGCTCGGGCATGACCGGATCGGCGACGACATCCACGCGCACCGGGCCGCGCTGCACCGGTACCGCGACGCCCTGCAGCGCTGTGTCGCCACGGAGCAGGTCGGCGCGGGCGAGACCTGCTGCGACCACCAGATCGACTCGCCAGTCGTCGCCCTGTGCCAGCGTCATCGTCGAGAGCGTGTCGACATCGTCGAGTTCCACCGCGCCGCGCAGCGTGCTGCCACCATTCGCCCGTTCGAGGGCGACCCAGCGGCCCTGCTCGGCGATGTAGACCCCGTCGCAGCGGTCGCCGTCGGTGTCGAGGGCGACGACACCGTCGCGCCCCACCGTGCCATCACCCACGAGGCGCAGGCCAGGCGCCGGGTTGCCGAAGAACAGGTCGTCGACCTGGTAGCGCCAGGCCGTGAAGCCGGGCTCTTTCAGGTCAGACGTCCACACGGCGAGCGCGGTGTTCACCCAGGCACCCCACACCACACCGGCCACGAGCAGCACCCGAACTGCACGTCGACGCCCGGCGGCGAGCGACGGTGCGGAACCTGCGAAGGCAACGGCTGCCGGGATGGCCAGCATCGGCAGCATGTCGACCAGGTACCGGTTACCGATGAAGGCGATGGTGAACGTTGGCACGGCGGCCACTGCCGCGCCGGCGGTGAGGCCCAGCCAGGCCCAGCCCCGGCGGCGGAGCAGCACCACCACGCCCACAAGCGCGGCGAACAGCAGCACGGTGGCGGCATTGGTGAGCGATGCCGACGGGGTGATGGTCTCCATCGGGTACGACCCACGGTCGGTGGCGAGTGGGCCGTAGCGCACGATGGGCAGCACTCGCTCGAAGCGGATCGTGTCGGGGCGCAGGTAGTGCACCACCGTGGTGCCTACGAAGCGCAGCCCGAAGAAGCTGCTGTCGTTGCCGGCGAACCAGGCGGCCCGTTCGGGATCTCTCAACGTGAGTACCTGACGCTCGGCGGGCAGGCCGAGCATCGACCCGAATTTCGCGGCATTCACCGCGACGTGCAGGGCGAAGCCGGCCACGCACCCGCCGATCACGGCAAGCGCATGCGGGCGCGGTAATCGGCCGCGCACCAGCGCCACCAACACGACGCCGCCTACCCCCGCAGCGATTCCGATGCCGACCGAGGCGCGGGTGAGCAGGGCGGCAGCCACCGATCCGGCGGTGAGCAGTGCCGCGCGGCGACCAGGCTCGCGCAGGAGGCGCATCGTGCCCACGGCCGCCCACAGTGCGAAGGTCGCTGCCCACAGTTCGGTCTCGTGGTACACACTCACCCAGCCGGCCAGGTACAGCGCCGGCGAGGTGGCCACGGCAGCGACGAACCCGGCGGTGCGCCAGGCAGAGGGCGACCAGCCGAACCAGCGCCGAGCCTGGACGACGAGGTGGTAGGCGCCGGTGCACAGCACGACGAAGCCGATGGTCATCGACAGCCGCACGAGGCGTCCGTCGAACACGTGGCCGAACAGGGCGAAGGGCAGGCGGACCAGGGCGAGGAACGGCCCGAAGTAGAGGTAGGTCCGCCGATCGATGAGGAACCCTTCGATGTCGGCTACCTGCGGGTCGACCCAGAGGCGTCCGTGCAGGAAGGCGCGCGCCTGCTCGTCGTAGAAGTCGGTGCTGAAGCCTGCCCGGTCGAACAGGTGCCAGGGGTGCCACCGGGTGAGCAGCAGCACGAACAGCAGGGTTGCCGCCAGGGTGATCCGCCGCGCCGCTCGGGCGCCGGAGGACTCAGGGTCGGTCGGGTCGGCTGTTCGCCACATCGAGTGCCGGGTCGACGGCCAGCTCGTACACGAACTGATAGGCGAACATGGTGGGCCAGGCGCGCACGAGGGCCCGGTCGACGAGTGCGCCGAGACGGCCGACGCTGCGACCGGTGTTCACGCCGAGCGCATCGAAGGGCAAGCCGGTGTGTCGCCGGGCGACCGCATGGAGTCCGCACGTGTGGACGAGCCGGGTGAACGAGCGCCGCGTGAAGAACCGCAGATGGGTGGTGTCGAGGATGCCGCGCTGGTCGTAGTCGAACAGGCCCAGCATCGTGCGGCCACGCGGGTACCAGTGCGAGAAGTTGGGCACGCTGGCGATGAGGCTGCCTCCGGGCCGGAGGCGGTGCGCCATCTCGGCCAGCAGTCGCTCGGGCTGGCGGACGTGCTCGATGACGTCGGCGGCGATGACCACGTCGAACCCGTCGCCCACCTCGTCCGGCAGGCCCTGCTCGAGGTCGGCCTGCACGAAGTGCTCCATCCGGTCGCGCACGCCGGGTTCTTCGGCGAGATCGACGCCGGTGACCCGGTGGCCCTGGGCGCGCAGCGCCTCGGCCAGCCAGCCGGGCCCACAGCCCACGTCGAGCACGCGTAGCGGCGCACGCGACTGCATCATCTGCAGCACACGACCGTGCGAACTGTGCGCCGACGGCTTGTACGCGTACGGCTCGGTGACCCGCCCGAGGCGACCGCCGCCGAAGCCGCTGCGGCCGAAGCGGTGGCGCACCGTGTCGACCATGATGTCGCGGGCATAGGCGATGCCGTTGACGTGGCAGATCTCGTCGCCGTAGTAGGTGGGGATGGGCACCTCGACGATGCGCTTCCCGGCGGCGTGCAGTTGCAGGATGATCTCGGTGTCGAAGTCGAACCCGTCGCTGTTGCCGACGAAGGGCAGGTCGGCCAGCGCGCTCACCCGGTAGGCGCGGTAGCCCGAGTGCCACTCCGACAGGCGCAGGCCGGTGATGGTGTTCTGCGCCGTGGTGAGGATGCGGTTTCCCACGTACTTGTACAGCGGCATGCCGCCCTCGCGTGCGGCGCCCTTGGTCATCATGCGCGAGCCGAACACCGCATCGGCGTCGCCTCGCACGATGGGGGCCACGATGTCGCCCATCACCTCGGGGGCGTACTGGCCGTCGCCGTGCAGCAGCACGACCACATCCCAGCCGTGGTTGATGGCGTAGGTGTAGCCCGCCTTCTGGTTCCCGCCGTAGCCCAGGTTCTGCGGGTGTCGGAGCACGGTGAGGGCCAGGTCGGTACCACGGTGCAGGTAGTCGTTCGCCACGGCGAGCGTGTCGTCGGTGGAGTGGTCGTCCTGCACCAGCACCTCGGCGAGTTCGGTGCGCATCTCGGGCGAGATGCGATCGAGGACGTCGACGAGGGTGGTCTCGGCGTTGTACGCCACGACGAGCACCCCGACCTTCATCGGCGCAACAGTACCGGGTGACGAGCCGGGGCGGAGGTGAGGGCGACGATCAGGCGGCCAGGATGCGGACTGCGTCTTCGCGCAGGCCGGCCACGGCACGGCTGACGAGGCGGCGGGCCGCTTCGGCGGTGACGCCGAGGTGCTCGCCGACTTCGCGGAAGCTCTTGCGCTCGCCGTCGATGAGGCCGAAGCGGGCCTCGACCGCGTAGCGGGCGCGGGCATCGAGGGTGCCGAGCAGTTCGTCGAGCAGCTCGCTGTCGACCAGTGCCATCACCGCGTCTTCGGGGGTGGCGTCGCCGTTGGCCATCAGGTCGCCGAGGGTGGCGTCGCCGTCGTCACCGATGGTCTTGTCGAGCGAGACCGGAGTGGTGAGGCGGTGCAGTTCGGCGTTGCCCACGTCGAGCGTCTCGCCGTCGCCGCTGGCCTGACGCAGCGCGGCGCGCAGGCTGGCCGAACGGTCGCCGGGGATACGGATGAGGCTGGCCTTCTGGTCGAGCGCACGGCCGATGGCCTGGCGGATCCAGAAGGTGGCGTAGGTCGAGAACTTGAAGCCACGGCGCCAGTCGAACTTGTCGACCGCGTGCTCGAGGCCGAGGTTGCCCTCCTGGATGAGGTCGAGCAGGTCCATGCCCTGGGGTAGGGGATAGCGCCGCGCAATGGACACCACGAGGCGGAGGTTGGACCGGATGAAACGGTCCTTGGCGTCGGCGGCAGCGGCGACGGCAGCCTTGAGGGCTGCGCCCTTCTCGCCGTTGGCGAGACGCTCGGACGCTGCGCGGCCGGCTTCGATGACGCGGGAGAGCTCGCGCTCCTCCTCGGCGTTCAGGAGGGACACCTTGCCGATGTCGTTGAGATAGAGACCGATGGAATCGTTCATGGCAGTTCGCTTCAACTTCTTCGTTCGTCGTCACATTCCGGATGACCGCCGTGCCACATGGCACAGCCATGCGCACTACCGATCACAAGAGGGGGTGGGGGGGGTGCGGGCCGCCATCCATGGGGTGACCTGCGTTCCGCCCGGTAGGGGGTTGATTCGGGGGACAAAGCACAGTACTACATCCAGCGGTGCCTGTGTGGTCTTGATTGTCCAATTTCCGCACGCTCCTGCACGGAGGCGGAGAGTGATGGCCCGTACACTTGCCGCCCGTGCCAGCAGCCCGCCTTCTCGAACGAATCGGTCTGTTCGGCGGCACCTTCGACCCTCCCCACGTGGGGCACCTGGTCACGGCGGTGAACGTGCGACATGCGCTGCACCTCGACCTGGTCGTCTTGATGGTGGCCAACGTGCCCTGGCAGAAGCAGGGCACGCGCACCATCTCGCCGGCCGACGACCGGCTGGCAATGGTCGATGCCGCAGTGGCCGACGTGGAGGGGCTCGTCGTGGGCGACCTCGAGGTGCGCCGCGGTGGCGACAGCTACACGGCCGACACCCTGGCGGAGTTGGCGGTACTGCACCCCGACGCCGAGTTGTTCACCATCGTGGGCGACGACGCCGCCGCCGGTATCGACACCTGGGAGCGGGCCGACGAGGTGGCGGCGCGCTCGTCGCTCGTCGTCGTCGACCGGCCGGGAATCCCGGTCGAGTTGCCCGCCGGATATCCGTGGATCCGCGTCGAGGTGCCGCACCTCGAGGTGTCGAGCACCGACCTGCGGGCGCGCGTGCGCGACGGGCGCCCGCTCGACTATCTCATCACCGACCCGGTGCTGCGCATCGTGCGTCAGCGGTCGCTGTACCTGGAGGTCTCGTGAGCGCGATCGCCGAGCGTCGCCGTCGGCGCACCCTCACGATGGTGGCGGTCACCGCATTGGTGGTGCTGGCCATGCCGGTGCTGGGGTACGTAGGCGCGCGAGCGGTGCTCGACTCCACCGGCGGCACCGATGCGCAGGCCGACAACCTGCCGGTCCAGCCGCTGCCCCCCACTCCGACGGCGTTGTACCTCACCACCGACCCCACCGGGGCGCTGTCGAGCGCGGCAGTGTTCGTACTGCAGCCCACCATGGTCGGCGGCAGCATCATCCCGATCGCGGTGAACGCCGACATCGGCTTCGCCCCCGAGGCCCGCCAGTCGTTGCAGGACGTGTTTGCGCAGGGGGGTGTCGACGCCGCCGTGCTGGCGGTCGAGTCGCTCACCCTTGTCACCATCAACCATGTCGAGGTCGCCGACGAGTCGACCGTGGCCGGGTTCCTGCTGCCGTTCGTGCCCCTCACCGTCGATCTGGTGGCCGATGTGGCCGCCACCTCACCCGACGACGCCGACGCGCCGCCCATCCCGGCGGGCACAGCGGTGCTCGACGCCGGCGCTGCGGCCAAGGTGCTCACCGAACCCGCGGCCCCGAGTGCAGCCGGCCAGAACGGGCACCGGGCCAACTCCGAGGCATTGTGGGCGGCGGTGTCGATGGCGGCGGGTGGCGGCCGCCCGACCGGGGCGACCGGCGCCGTGCCCACGAACTTCACCGAGTTCACCGCAGCACTGTTCGCCGGCCCGGCGCCGAGCCGGGGCATCGCCGTGCTGCCGCTCGAGGGCGACGAGAACCCGAACGGGGTCGATGTCGTCCAGGTCGACCGTGCCGATGCGGTGTTCGTGTTCGCCAGCATCGCCCCCGCGTCGATGTCGGGGCCGTCGCCGGGCCTGCTGTTCCGCATCGAGGCGCCTCCGGGCTACGACGCCGCGGTGAAGTCGACCATCGAGAAGTTGTTGTTCCTGGGGGCGAACATCGTGTCGGTCGACACGAACGTGGCACCGCGTCCCGATACCGTCTTTCTCGTGCCCGACGACGTGAACCGCGATGAAGCCATGCAGACGAACGGGATCTTCGGGTCGGTGAGCTTCGAGGATCCGACGGTTCGCATCGACGGTGTCGACCTCACCGTCGTGTTGGGTACCGACTATCTCGCCAAGGCGTCGTCATGAGCACCGCTGCCGCAGCAGCGCTGGCCATCACCGCCGCTCGTGCTGCCGACGACAAGAAGGCCGAGAACACCATCGTCCTGCAGGTGGGCAACGTGCTCGGCATCACCGAGTACTTCGTCATCACCAGTGCGTCGAACCGGCGGTTGGTGCGCACCATCGTCGATGCGGTGGAGGAGCAGGTGCGTGCCGAGCACGGCCGATCGCCGCTGCGCAGCGAGGGTGTGGGCGAGCAGCAGTGGGTGCTGGTCGACTTCGGCGACGTGGTGGTGCACGTGTTCGCCGACGAGGTGCGTGCCTACTACGAGATCGAGCGCCTGTACCGCGACGTGCCCCGCCTGGAGTGGCGAGCGGCGACCCCCGACCCTGCCTGAGTGTGATCGCTGTCACCGATGTGACAGCCCGGTCCATCTCTAGCATCGATGGCAATGAGTCTGCCTCTGTCAGGAACCTTCGACACCGACGAACTGCCCCGCATCGCCGCCGAACCGGTGACGGTGACGGTGGCACGTACCGTGGCGCCAGGGTGGGAGGCCGAGTTCCTGCGGTGGGCCGACCGGTTGGTGGCCGCCGCACAGGAGGCCCCCGGGTGCCTGGGCGCCGGTGTGTTCCACCCCGGCCAGGCAGGCGGCGAGTACCAGATCGTCGTGCGCTTCGCCGACGGTGTGCTGCTACGCGAGTGGGAACGGTCCGAGGTACGCAACGAGCTGATGGACCAGGCCGACCGGTTCGTCACCGGTGTGCGCGTACAGCGCACAGTAGGTGTCGACGAGTGGTTCGAGGCGGCGGCGCACGCGGTGCCCGCTGCGCCGTGGTGGCGTCGCTTGTTCAGCGATGTGGCGTGGGTGTACCCGGTGTCGCTCGTGATCGCCCTGTTCATCGCCCCGTGGTACGGGGCACTGCCGTTGGCGGCGAGGGTGCTGCTGGGCGCCACCATCGTCACGGTGCTGCTGCAGGTGTTCGTCAGCCCGGCGCGGCGCCGACTGCGACGGCTCCGCAGGTTCTGACCGATGCCGTTTGGAACCGTCGGGGGCCGTTGGTAATCTCATTCGGCCCACATACGGGGCTGTAGCTCAGTTGGCAGAGCGCTTCCATGGCATGGAAGAGGTCAGGGGTTCAATTCCCCTCAGCTCCACAAGCGAAACCCCAGGCCGCAAGGCCTGGGGTTCGTTGGTTTTCCGGGTGGTGGAGGGGCCTGATGTCGCAGGGCGGGGTCGGTGGTGGCACGATTCCAGGGTCATTCCCCGACTCCGATGCGTCCGAACCCCACTCTGCCCTTCCGAACACACCTCGTCGTCGCAGTGGCCACCACTGCGGTGATGGCCCTGTCGTCGTGCAGTTCCGGAGCATCCGAGGCCGACGCTGCGGCGGCCTCGTCGACCATCGCCCAGGTGACGACCTCGGCGGTAGCGTCCACCACCACGGTGCCGGCGCCGGTGTGCGTCGTCAGAGCCAAGGCTGGCGACTCGCTCACCTCCATAGCCGAGCGCAATGGCATCACCCTCGAACAGCTCGTGCAGGAGAACCTGGTCGACCCGGCCAAGACCTTCTACCCGGGTACCGAGTTCGACGTCTGCATCGGTGATGTCGTCGACCCGGCCGACCCGACGCTGGTGAAACCGCCGCCCGAAGCAGTGATGCGCCAGCAGCAGGAGCTGAACGAGCTGTTCTCGACCACCTCAATGCTGCCGCTCGGCGTCGACGGCGACTCGGGCAGGTTGACGCGTCAGGCCATCTGTGCGGCGCGGATGGGACTCGGGCTGCCAGTGAACAACCGGCACCTCGTGCCCGGCAGCGAGGAAGAGGCAGCGATCTTCTCCGCCACCGGGTTCGGCATCCCCGAGGGTGCACCCACCGACGCCGACAAGTGGATCCTGGTCGATCAGCGGTGCCAGGTGATCGTCACCGGCGAGGGGGCCGACCGGGTGGTCGACATCTTCCCGACGTCGACGGGCGAGCCGGGCCACGAGACGTTCAACGTCCGGGCCCGGGCGTTCCGGTTCGACCCCGCCCTCGAGAACGACGGCTGGCACGACAGCTCGAGTTTCCCGGTGGAGATCGACAACCCGCTGAACGGCAACATGTACAAGCCCATCTACTTCAACGAGGGGCAGGCGATCCACGGCGCGGAGTTCATCCCGCCGTGGCCGCGGAGCAAGGGCTGTGCGCGCACGTTCCCGAAGCACCAGGACATGATCATCGAGTGGCTCGGTCTGCAGGACATGACCGAGGCCACCTGGAAGGCGGGCGACATCGGCGTGACCGTCGTGGTGCAGGGCCGCTACAGCGATCTGTCCGACTCGCCCTGATCACGCGCTCGGGCGCACCTCGTCGAGCACGGCGCTGATGCGAGTGGTGTCGGCGTCGGGCACCCCTGCGGCAGCGGCGAACTCGGGCCAGCGCTGCACTGTGGCCACCACTTCGCGGACGATGCGGCGGTAGCCGGGCACGTCGTGCCGCTCGCCCACGGCGTACAGGTCGGCAGCGGTGATGCCGGTGACCTTGCCGTTCACGTCCATCAGGTGTTGGCGCAACCACTGGTTCGACGAGTCGTGGGCGAACGTGACGTCGTAGGCCGGCGCCAGTTCCCAGCCCGAGTCGGGGTGGCGGAGGAACGACAGGTTGCGGGTGTGGTCGTCGTTGTTGGCGGCGGCGACGTTGAACACCATCCGGCGGAACGCTTCGGCCAGTTCGTCGGGGCCGAGGCCGAGCAGGCGCACCGTCTGCAGGTACTGGTCGTACCCGTGGGCGCCGATGAGGTTAAAGTCGAGGTGGGCGAGGCCGCACAGCGAGATGACGTGGTACTTCTCGCCGGCCGGCCCGCGGTCGAACCGCCGGGTCACGAAGTGACGGCGCGGGCCTTCGTCGAGCAGGCGGCACTCGGTCATCGCCATGCCCGCCGCCAGCGCCATCTGCGAGTAGGCGTACTCGATGCGGCCGAAGGCCATGCCCCCGCCCAGGCTGACGCTGTGCCCGTCGAGCGCTGCGCCCCCAACGCCATCGAGCTTGAACAGCCAGTGCTCGAAGCCGGCCTCGAGGGGACGCCAGGCCGAGCGGATCTGGAACGTGGCCGGGTTGAAGGCCACCAGAGCCTTCGGTCGTGCGCCACCGGCCGATGAGCCGACGACGATGAGCTGCTCGAGCGCGTCGCGGTCGACCGCGTGGTCGCCCGAGCCGTCGAAGGCGGCGCGTGCGGCGAGCACGAGGTCGGCCATCTGCGCGGCCGAGGCGGCAGGGGCGTCGCGTGTGATCGGGGGGCGGAACTCGAGCGCGCCCATCGCCCGGTCGGCCACGTAGGCGAGCCGGTCGAGTACCGAGAACTGCCCGGGGTCGATGCCTTCCATCGCCATCCAGCGGTCGATGAGCGCATTGCCGAACCGGTCGGGGAGTGCATCGGCGACAGCGGGCGGTAGCCGACGGAACGTGTCGGCCGAGAGGCCGGGGAACTCGAAGGGGGCCGTGCGCAGCGGCATGTGCAGCGGAGCGAGATCGATACCCGAGGCCACCCATGCGGGGTCGTACTGGAAGGCGTACCACCCGGTCGACGGGTTCAGCGCCAGCGCGCCCACGCGTCGGCCCCAGGCGAACACCTCGAGCGCGGGCACGGGGCGGTAGGTCATTGCGGTTGCCGTGCCCTGGCTCGCAGTCGGGGTGGACGTTCGTCGGCGTGCAGGGTCTGCTCGACAACGGCCAACGGGCTGAACGGCTGGGCTACCGGTTCGAGCCCGGTGAGCCAGTCGTCGGCGCCGAGTGCGTGCACCGCCCGCACCAGCGTGGTGACGTTGGCGCCTGCACCGGTCTCGAGGTTGCGCAGCGCGCCGATGGAAACGTTGGCCCGTGCGGCCAACACCTCACGGGTGATGCCCTGGGCGACGCGCCGTCGGCGCAGCGCCAGGCCCAACTGCTGTTCGAGTTGCTGCTCGTCCACATACAGGAATGTAGCGCCTGTGGGTGTCCGGCAGCGAGAGAACGATGAGCATCTATCAGAAATCTGATGTTTACCTGCTGAACCGCAACTAAGGATCAGATATCTGATTGTTGCACTTGCTCCGCCTAGTTGATGAGCGGGTCGCGGGGGAGGCCGAGGATGCGCTCGCCGATCTGGTTGCGCTTGATCTCCGACGTGCCGCCGGCGATCGACATGCCACGGTGCCACAGCACCAACTGACCCGCCACCGCGCCGGCGCCGTCGAGGAACAGCGCGTCGGGGCCGACCAGTTCGGTGGCGATGGCCGCCGCCTCGTGGCCGTTCTCGGAGATGACCAGCTTGGCGATGTTGCCCTCCGGCCCGGGGCCGCCACCGGCCACGGCGCGGTGGGCGCTGCGCATGTTCATCAGCGCGATGGCCTCGACGGCCGACAGGTGCCGGCCGATGCGACCGAGGCCACCGGCCAGGCGGTGCGGGTTGGCGTCGTGCATGGGCAGTGCCATCTCGGCGGGCACCACGAACCCGCCGCCACCGCCGCCACCGATGCTGACGCTCTCGTTGCCGAGCGTGGCGCGGGCGACCGTCCAGCCGCCGTCGACCGGGCCGACCACGTCGTCGTCGGGCACGAACACGTCGTCGAAGAACACCTCGTTGAAGTCGGCGGTGCCGGTGGTCTGGCGCAGCGGGCGCACCTCGACGCCCTTGCTGTGCATGTCGATGACCACCATCGTGATGCCCTGGTGCTTGGGCACATCGGGGTTGGTGCGCACGGTGGCGAAGCCGTAGCGGGCGAGATGGGCGCCGCTGGTCCACACCTTCTGGCCGTTGATCAGCCAGCCGCCATCGACCCGGGTGGCCTTGGTCTTGATGCCTGCCGCGTCGGAGCCCGAGTCGGGCTCGCTGAACAGCTGGCACCAGATGAGGTCTTGGCGCAGTGCGGGACGCACCCACCGGGCGATCTGGTCGTCGGTGGCATGCTGGATGAGGGTGAGGATGACCCAGCCGGTGATGCCGTACTGCGGACGCTTCAACCCGGCGGCCGAGAACTCCTGCTCGATGACGAGCTGTTCGACGGCGCCGGCGTTGCGACCGAACGGACGGGGCCAGTGCGGCATGGCGTAGCCGGCGTCGATCATCGCGTCGCGCAGTTCGGCGCCCTCGAGTCCCTGCACCTTGGTGCAGAACTCCTGCACCTCGGCGCGGATGACCTCGGCCTCGGGTGGCAGATCGATGGAGCGCTCGCGGCGCACCTTGGCGCGGGCCAGGTCGGCCACGGCGACGGCCGCTGCCTCGGCGTCGAGGAAGGCGCCGATGGCGGTGGCCCGGCGCAGGTAGAGGTGGCCGTCGTGCTCCCAGGTGAAGCCGATGCCACCGTGCACCTGGATGTTCAGGTTGGCAGCGAGGTCGGCAGCCTCGACCGCCTGGGTGGCGGCTACCGCAGCAGCGAACGAGAACTGGCTGCCGCCGGCGGACACCGCGCGGCTGGCGTCCCACACCGCCGCGGTGGCGAGCTCGCTGGCCACGGACATGTTGGCGCAGTGGTGCTTCACGGCCTGGTACATGGCGATGGGTCGGCCGAACTGGGTGCGGGCCTTGGCGTACTCGGCTGCCTGACGGGTGCACTCGCGGGCCACGCCGGTGGCCTCGGCGGCGAGCAGGGTGCGGGCGTAGTCGAGCAGGGCGAACCGGCCGCCGGGCAACACCTCGACGGCAGCGCCGCTGAGGGTGACGCGGGCCGACCGGCGGGCGGGGTCGAGGTTGGTGGGCACGGTGGCCGACACGCCGGCAGCGGCACGGTCGACCAGCAGCACGTCGTTGCCCGATGCCAGCACCAGCAGGTCGGCGAGGCCGCCGCCCAGCACGACTGCCGAACCGTCGGCCGTGGACCCGTTGTGGGTGATGGCGGTGTCGAGGGCGATGCCGGCGGTGCGCGAGCCGTCGGCCAGGCCGGGCAGGAGGCGGGCCTGCACCTCGTCGGGCGCCGAGGCGGCGATGGTGGCACTGGCGATGACCGTGGGCACGAACGGGCCGGGGGCCACGTTGGCGCCGAACTCTTCCACCACCACGACCAGCTCGGGCAGGCCATACCCCGAACCGCCGTACGCCTCGGGGAGGTGGAGGCCGAGCCATCCGAGTTCGGCCACCTCGGCCCAGAAGGCCGGGAGCGTCTCGGTACCTGCCTCGAGCAGTGATCGGGTGGCGCCCCGTGCGTCGCGGCGTTGCAGCAGGTCGGCAACGGTGTCGGTGAGGGCGAGGTGGTCGTCGGTGATGGCGATCGGCATGGGGCGCACCGTATGCGGCCGGTGCGGGCCACGACGAACGAAGCCGTCGTGACACTCGACGGATGGATCCGATCGGTTGGGTGGCCGCGGCGACCACTCCAGCACCCAGCGCGGTGGGGTGGCCGCGCTTCGTCGACTCACGGTGGGGGCTTTCATCCGGTGGCACCGAGGCGGACAACTGCCGTTCACGCTCGCTTCATCCGGCACTTTTACCGTGACCGCCGATGGAAACGGCCCTCTCCACACGCCAGTGCGACCAGGTGTCGGAAGCGCCGCCGGGTGATGTCGCGGCATTCTTCGCGACCCTCCGAGCCGAGCACGAGCGCATGTTGGTCGAGGTGCGGCGTGCGGCCGCACAACTCGACGGCAGCGGTCAACTCGGAGCGCTGGCGGCGAACCACATCCGATTGACACAGCGGTTCTTCGACGCCCAGCGAGGCATCCTCCGCCGGCGTGCCGCTGCCGACGCCGAGGTGGCGCGGATCCGGCACGAGGCCGAAGCGGTGGCGGTGGCGATGATCTCCTCGGCACAGAGCAGGGCTGCCGCGATTGCCGCGTCGGGTGGCACCGTGGCCGAGGACTGGACGAGCGTCGAGGTCGACATCGCCGGTCTCGCCCGTTCGATCGAGGACGATGTACGGCCTGGCGATGTCGTCGGTGTCGATGCGCAGCGTCGACTGGGCGCGTTGCTCGACGAGTGGTGGACCACCGAGCAGCGCGAATGCCGCGATCGGCTCGACGACGCCACGGCTCGGGCGACGATGATGCAGCACCTCGTCGAACTCGAGGCACAGGCCATCGGGGGCCGCCTCGACGCCTATCTCGAGTCGGTGAGCGACAACGCCGCCGTCGAGCCGGCCGACGGCCAGGTCGGAGCCATTGGCGGCGGGCACGATGCCCTGCCGTCCGACTTGCTCGACATGCTCGCGGCCGCCGACCCTGCGCGGCTGGAGGCACTGCTCGGCTCGTTGCTCGAACAGCTCGCGCCCTCAGGCGAACCGGCCCCGGCTGCGCCCGACGTGGCGCCGACGAGCGACGGCGTGATCATCCGGCTGGACCGGTCGCCGGACGTCACCCCCGCCGACGCGCTCCACGACGCCTTCTGGGCCACCGCTGTGCAGCGTGCCGCTGCGGTCGACGAGCGAACTGGCCAGATGGAGTCGACGCTGCACTGGGCAGGTTGGCGCGTATTGGTGCCGATGACGGCCATCTCGGCGGTCATGAGCGTCGTGCTGGCGTGGGTGGGGTGACGGGCCGATGAGCAGCGCCGACGAGACACCGATCGAGGGATACCGGCTCGACGACGTCGTGGGCTCCACCGGTTCGGTGCCGGAATGGTTGCCCGAGCTGGACGGCTCGAACGACACCGTCTACGACGAGGCCGAACTCGAGCGCGCACGCCTCGACGCAGCGCTACACGCCGCCAAGGCCCGCACAGCTGCTGCCCGCCACCGTGCGGCCGACCGCAGCGCCCAGGTGCGCGACGTGCTGCGGCGCGAAGTGCACGCCTCGCAGGAACGACTCGCCGAACTCGAACGGCAGCACGAAGCAGACGTGCTGTCCGTGAGGGAATCGGGGCGGGCAGAGGCGGAACGGATCATCGCCGAAGCGCGCCACGAGGTTGCTCGTCTGCGCAGCGGCGTCGGCGGCGAGGTCGTCGATGTTGGATGAGGACCTGAGTCCGGGAGCGAGCACGGCACCCACACGGGCCGGACTCGGACTGCTGAACCTGCAATTGCGCGCAGCACTGCGCGAAGCCGCCGATGCCGAGGCTGCGGAAGCCGCCGTCGACATCGACGCGGCGACGGCGCAGCTGCGTGCCCGTCTGGATCCGCTGTTCGAGCAGCGCCGTGTCGAGTTGGGTGAACAGCTGCGGGCCGAGCACGACAAGGCCGAGGCGATGGTGGCCGCAGCTGTTCGCGCCGCCGAGGTGATGCGGGCGCAGACCCGTTCGCGTGCTGCCGCCGTGGTCGCTCCGGTGCCCGTCGTCGAAGCCGAGTCTGTCGTCGCACCCGAGGTCGTCGTCGCACCCGAGGTCGTTGCCGAATCCGAGCCCGAGCCCGAGCCGGAGTCGGAGTCGGAGCCGGGCGAGGCTGCTCCCGGGCCCACCACCGACATGCCCCCCGCTGCCACGATCGTGATCGATGCCGAGGCATTCGCCCGGGTGTTCGCCAGCGTGATGATGGGCATGCTCGACGAGCGGGCAGCGGCGCTCGGTACCGCCCCGCAGTGGCCGATGCAGCAAGCACCCGTCCCGCAGCCGCTCCCGGCACCGCCCGTGAAACAGTCGTTCTGGAAGCACGCCTGGCACGCCGACGTCGTCCTGCTCGGTCTGAGCACGGTCATTGTCCTCGTCGTCCTCGCCGCCTGGCTGGCCTGACCGATGACCTCGATCGACACCTTCGTCCCCGAGGCGCGAGCGGTCGACCCGCAGTTGGCTCCGCGCGAACTCGAGGCCCGCCGCGGTCGCGGCGACCGAATCTTCGCCGGCGGAGTCTCGTTCAGCGGCGTGATCGTGCTCGCCATCATGGGAGCGGTCGGACTGTTCCTGGCCATCGAGGCGGGGCAGGCGTTGAGCGCCCAGGGCTTCGGCTTCCTCACCACCTCGGAGTGGGAGGTCGACCGCGGCAAGTTCGGCATCGCCGCCGTGCTGCTGGGCACGGTGCTCATCGCGCTCGTCGCGGTCGCCATCGCGCTGCCCATCTCGATCGGGACGGCGCTGTTCATCACCGAGGTGGCACCGTCGTGGCTGCGGTCGTGGCTCATCGCGTTGGTCGACCTGATGGCCGCTGTGCCGAGCGTGGTGTACGGCCTGTGGGGCCTGTTCCTGCTGCAGGGCCAACTCATCGGCCTGTCGCGCTGGGTGAATTCCTGGTTCGGATGGATCCCGCTGTTCGACGTGACCGGAGCCGATCCCAGCAGTCCTCTGTCGAGCGCCAGTGTGTTCACGGCGTCGACGTTCATTGCCGGCGTGGTGGTGGCGATGATGGTGATGCCCATCCAGTGCGTCGTGATGCGTGAGGTGTTCTCACAGGTGCCGGTGGGTGAGCGCGAGGGTGCCTTTGCCCTGGGAGCGACCCGCTGGGGCATGATCGGCGCGGTCACGCTGCCCTTCGGTCGCGGCGGCATCATCGGCGGCACGATGCTCGGCCTCGGCCGTGCCCTGGGCGAGACCATCGCCGTGGTGCTCATCATCTCGCCCCGCTTCACAGTGAACTTCCACGTCCTCGAGGCGGGCAGCAACTCGGTGTCGAGCCTCATCGCGCTGCGCTACAACGAGGCCTCGGGCTTCGGTCTGTCGGCGCTGTTCGCCGCCGGCCTCGTGCTGTTCATGCTGACGCTCGTGGTGAACTTCACCGCCTCGTGGTTCGTCGCTCGGTCACGCTCGGGAGCGAGCAGCGAAGCATGAGTGCGACGATGCGGAACGACGGGCTGGCCTCGGCACCGGAGGTAACACATCAGCCGGTGCCCGAGCAGCTGCCCGAAGCTCAGCTGGGCATCACGGTCCGGCCGACCCCTGCCGACCCGGACGACCCGGCGCCCCAGGCGCGCCAGGTGGGCGGTTGGTCGCGGTACGACCTGATGGTCGTCGTTGGCGCCGGAGTGAGCAGCGTGGCGATGACGATGCTGCTGTTCGGGCGGCTCACCCCGCTGTCGGGCCGGCTCGGGTTCGTGGTGGTGGCGTTCGTGCTGTTCATCGGCACCTACGCCGCGCTCACCGCGCTCACCGAACGGATGCCTGCGGTGATCGACCGGGTGATGACGGTGCTGATGACCGCCGCAGCGGTGGTGGCCGGTGTGGCTCTGTTCTCGGTGATCGCCAAGACCCTCTACGAGGGTCGCTCGGCCCTCGCCAAGCCGAACTTCTATACCGAGGACATGAGCCTCGCCGGGCCGCTCGACCCGCTCGACGTGGGCGGCATCTCGCACGCCATCGTGGGCACGCTCATCATGATGACCATCTCGCTGATCATCACCGTGCCGCTGAGCATGGCGTGCGCCGTGTTCCTCAACGAGACCAGCGGTCGGGCCACCAGTCTGGTGCGCACGATCGTGACGGCGATGACCGCGCTGCCGTCGATCCTGGCCGGCCTGTTCGTGTTCGCCACCTGGATCCTCATCCTCGGCTTCCCCCGCTCGGGCCTCGCGGCGTCGATCGCCACCAGCATCATGATGCTGCCCATCATCATCCGGGCCGCCGACGTGGTGCTGCGCCTCGTGCCGGGCAACCTGCGCGAGGCGGCTGCGGCCCTCGGCGCGCCGCAGTGGCGCACCGTGTGGCACGTGGTGCTGCCCACCGCCCGGTCGGGCCTCACCACCGCCGTCATCCTCGGTGTCGCCCGCGGTATCGGCGAGACGGCGCCCGTGCTGCTGACTGCAGGGTTCACCTCGACGATGAACCTCAACCCGCAGGCGAACCCGATGGTGTCGCTCCCGCTCGCTGCCTTCCAGTTCGTCCGCTCGCCGCAGCCGACGCTGGTGGCACGCGGGTTCGCCACTGCTGCGGTGCTGATGATCCTGGTGCTCATCTTGTTCACCGTCGCCCGCATTCTCGGTGGCCGGCCGGTGGGCCGTCTGTCGAAGCGGCAGACGCGTCGCGCCGCCCAGCGGTCGGCGAACGATCTCGCCCGCATCGAGGCCCGTCACGAAAGGTCGGTCGGATGAAGCGCTCCACGAACCCCCTGCGCCGCATGGCGGTGATGGCCATCGCCGTGCTCGCAGCCTCGAGTGCGGCACTGGTGGGGGGCACCCCGTCGCCCACGGCTGCCGAGGGCTATCAGCGCATCTCGGGCGAAGGCTCGTCATGGGCAGCCAACGCCATCGACGCGATGCGCGTGAACGTGCGTCAGTTCGGTATCACGGTCGACTACAACCCCAGCGGCTCCACCTCCGGACGAAAGAACTTCCTGAACGGCACCGTCGACTTCGCTGCGTCGGACATCCCGTTCCAGTTCGCCCCCGAGGACGGCTCGGCACCCGAGAACCCGGCACCCGGCAGTTACGCCTACATGCCCGTCACGGCGGGTGGTACAGCCTTCATGTACAACCTCGTCATCAACGGCAAGCGGGTGACCAACCTGCGCCTGTCGGGCGAGAACGTCGCCAAGATCTTCACCGGCGCCATCACCACGTGGAACGACCCGGCGCTCCAGGCCGACAACCCGGGCCTCACCCTGCCCGCCCGACCCGTGGTGCCGGTGGTGCGGTCGGATGGTTCCGGCTCGACGGCGCAACTGACCGCATGGATGATCGATCGGCACGGCGCCATCTGGAACGACTACTGCAAGCGTTCCGGCCGAGCACCGGCCTGTGGCTCGACGTCGTTCTATCCCACCATCGGCGGGATGATCGCCCAGTCGGGCGACATCGGCATCGCCGGGTACGTGAGCCAGGGCTTCGCCGAGGGCGCCATCGGCTACGTGAACTACTCGTACGCACTCGGTGCGCAGTTCCCGGTGGCGAAGGTCCTGAACGCTGCGGGCTACTACACCGAGCCCACGCCGCAGAACGTTGCGGTGGCGCTGCTGCAGGCGCGCATCAACACCGACGAGAGCAACCCGGCGATGTACCTCACCCAGCAACTCGAGGGGGTGTACCGCGACACCGACCCGCGCAGCTATCAGCTCTCGTCGTACTCGTACCTCATCCTGCCCACCGTTGTGGCCGGGCAGTTCAACGAGGAGAAGGGACGCACGCTCAGTGCGTTCGCCTACTACGCGATGTGTCAGGCCCAGCAGCAGTCGGCATCGCTGGGCTACTCGCCGATGCCGATCAACCTCGTGCAGGCGAGCTTCGACCAGATCGCCAAGATCCCCGGCGCCGTCGTGCAGGACATCAACATCGCGAACTGCAAGAACCCCACGTTCGCTGCTGACGGATCGAACCTCCTCGCCGACACGGCACCCCAGCCCCAGGCCTGCGACAAGCAGGGCGCATCACAGTGCCCGAACGGCACCGGTGGTCTGGCGAACGTGCCCACCGCTGTGTCGACCCCGGCGACGGGTGGGACGACTCCGGCGACGGGTGGGACGACCCCGGCGACGAGTGGCACGACCCCGGCGGGTGATACGACACCTGCTGCCGGTGGTACCGCCCCCGGAGGCACGACGCCGGTGGGTGGGACGACTCCTGCGGGTGGGACGACCCCGACCGGTGGCACGGTGACCGGGGGAGCGATCGATCCGTCGACCGGTCTGCCCGTCGAGGGCGCCGTGGGCGTGGTCGAGGGAGGCACCTCCGTCGAGACGGCGATCGACCCGGCAGGAGCCGGACAGGCACCTGCAGGTTGCGACCCCGACACCGGTGTGTGCAGTGGTGGCAGTGGTGGCGTAGGTGGCGTACCGGCGAACCAGGCTGCTGCCCTGGCGGTGGGCGGCGTGGTGCCGACCGTTCTCAGCCAGTCGGCAGGAGGTGGCGCGTCGCTCGCGCTCGTGTTCGTGGTTGGACTGCTGATGGTCGCCCTGGTGCTGGCGCCTGCGCTGGCGTGGCGAAAGTTCGCGCCCTCGAGGGCTGCATGATGCTGCACCGCCGTCGTCACGCCTGGGTGGTCGCGCCACTTGCGGCTCTCGTGGCCGTGGCACTCGCGTCGACGCCGGTGGAGAGTTCCACCGATGTCGTCCCGGGGAGCCAGGGCACCGACACGGCCCTGCCAGCCACGGCATCGCTGGTGACCGTGCGCGGCCGCGGCGCGTTTGCCGACCTCGCCGTCACCGTGAACCAGACGGCGAACCTCACCAACCAGGCGGTATCGATCACCTGGACCGGGGCCACCCCGACCCGTCAGGGTCCTGGCCGCTTCGGTGCCCACTTCCTGCAGGTCATGCAGTGTTGGGGCGACGACGACGGGGCGGTGGCAGCGAATCCAGGTCCTCCGCCCGAGCAGTGCGTGCAGGGCGCCTCGGCAGGTACCTACGGGGGTCTGCCCGATGCGCCGCTGCCCGGTGGCTTCGCATCGAGCCGCATCATCTCCCGTTCCGGTTGGGGCAACTTCGACAGCGCGGTGGGAGTGCTCGATCCGCGTACCACCAACGTGTGGCGGCCCTTCCGGGCGGTGGGCGGTACGGCGGTGAACGTGCAGACAGACCCCACGTTCAACCCGTCGGTTCGGGGCGGCAACTTCTGGCTGAACCCGTACTTCAACATCATCACGACCAACGAGATAGCGGCTGCCGCGACGGGTCCCGACGGACGCGGCGCCGAGTTGTTCGAGGTGCAGACCGGTCTGCAGTCGTCGGGCCTCGGCTGTGGTCAGAAGGTGCAACCCACCGGTGGGGGAGCCACCAAGGTGCCCCAGTGCTGGATCGTCATCGTGCCCCGCGGCGAACCGTCGGCCGAGAACGTCGGTACTCCGTTCGCCGAAGCGGCCGACCAGAACGGCGTGGTCACCTCACCGCTGTCACCCGCCGTGTGGCAGAACCGCATCGCCATTCCGATCGGGTTCACCCCGGTCGACTCACCGTGCCGGTTCGGTGCCGACGAGCGACGCGTGGCCGGTTCCGAACTGGTGCTCGCCGCGTTCTCGCGCTGGCAGCCCGCACTCTGCGCGGGCACGTCGCTTCCTCCGTATTCGTATGCTCCGGTCAGCGATGCGGCAGCGCGTCAGCAGTTGGCCCAGTCGGTGGCCGGTGGTCCGGGCATGGTGGTGGTGTCACGTCCGCTGTCGTCGACGGCGCAGGACCCGGGCAGTCCGGTCGTGTACGCGCCGCTCAGCGTGTCGGGCGTGGTGATCGGGTTCAACATCGAGCGGAATCCACGATTCGACGCACCTGCAGCGGCACAGTCGCTGTCGGGCGTGCGTGTGGCACAGATGAACCTCACCCCGCGGCTCGTCGCGAAGTTGCTCACCCAGTCGTACACGAGCCAGCTCACCATCGCCGGTTCGAACCCCGGATACACGTGGTCGACCGCAAACCCGAACCACCTCGGCCTCGATCCCGACTTCCTCCGCTTCAACCCCGAGTTCACCCAGCTGCAGTTCCAGGACAGCCGCACCTTTGGCGGCCTACAACTCCCCTCGGGCACCTCCGACGCTGCCCAACAGGTGTGGGAGTGGGTGCTGGCCGACCCCGAGGCAAGCGCCTGGTTGGCGGGCACCCCGGACGAATGGGGCATGAAGGTGAACCCCGCGTACAGCACGTCGGCGGCGACGAACCCCACCGGTGTGGCGTTCGGCCAACCGGTGCCGGCCTCGTTCCCGAAGGCTGACTCGTACTGCTATCAGGCGCCCGCCCGTGGGCAGTCGCCGCCTATCTCGCCGCCGCCGTTGTGTGGAACCGACTGGATGCCGTACAGCCGCGGCTTCGCCGACAGCGCCCGCATCACGCGCATCGCCTACGACGCGGCGCGCATTGCCGACAACCCGTTCGCGTCGTCGGCCAGCGAGGTGTGGAAGCGAGATGTGCCGCAGTACCTCGGCCGTCGAGGCATCCTCTCGATCACCGACACCCCGTCGGCGGCGCAGTTCGGCGTGCAGATGGCCCGACTCAGCCGAGCGGGCGACAGCGGGACGACCCGCACGTTCGTCGCTCCCGATGCCGCAGGCCTGGCCGCCGGCGCAGCAGCGATGTCGTCCGGGAGCGACCCTGCAGTGCTCGAGCCGGTGCCCACGGCCGCGGCGGGTGCGTATCCGCTGACGACGCTGACGTATGCAGCCGTCAAGCCGCTGTCGCTCGACGAGGCGGCCCGGTCGCAGTACGCCTCGTTGCTCGACTACGTGGCCGGTCCCGGTCAGGTGTCGGGCCCCGACCTCGGGCAGCTGCCGAACGGCTACCTGCCGCTGCCCGAATCGTTGCGCGCGGTCACCGTGGCTGCTGCCGCATCGGTGCGCACCTTGGCCCCGCCCCCCTCGTCGACCACCACAACGCCTGGCACCACCGTGCCTGACACCGCCGCGCCCAGCACGGCGGCACCGGTGGCGACCACCCCACAGTTCGGCACGACATACCGGCCCGTCACCACCGCGCGACCGTCGACCGCCACCACCACGGCCACGACCCTGCCGGCGGCCGAGTCGAGCACCACCGTCGAGGCGGCGGAGTCGGGCCCCACCAGCACCGAGCCGGCACCCGCCACCACGGTGGCTGATGCGGCTCAGGCCGGCCCGGTGCCCGTGGTGCAACGCCCGGTCACGCCCACCGTGGAGCCCTCGAAGGCCCGGTACGCCATGGCCGGCATGGGAGCGCTGTCGATCCTGTCGGCATGGGGTGCGCTCGAGATCACCAAGCGAGCCCGCCGATCCTCCGACCTCGGATCGGGCCTCGAGTCGTTCGGGGGCACAGGTGGCTCGTGACCGGGTCGTCGCCACCATCGGCGCCCTGGTGGTGGTCGCCGTGCTCGGCGCCGTGCCGCCGGCGGTTCAGGCCGGCGACGACGGCGACGTCGGCGACGTGCTGGTGGTCGACCGGTCCGGCCAACCGCTGCGCAACGGCGGGAGCACCACCGAGTTCAGCCTGCAGCTGCCCCTCGACGCCACCTGCCCCGGCGACAGCATGATCGATCAGTGGCGGGTGCAGAGTTTCATCATCCCGGCGGCGGTCGACCCCGCCGACATCCGCTACGGCGTCATCGGCCCCGAGGGCGATGCGCAGTATGCGCTGTTCGCCGTCGACACCCGACCCCTGGCCCAGCAACTCACCCTGCCGAACCAGGTGGCAGGCAAGCCCGCCGGTATCGGCGGTGTGCCGCTGCTGAGCTTTGCGGTCATGTCGCCGGGCATGTTGCCCCCCGGCGCGTACCGCATCGGGATCGCGTGCACCCTGTTCGGCGAGACCGCCCGGTACTGGGACGCCGACATCGTGCTCGAGACCGACCCGAACGATCGGCCCGCGCAGTTCGTCTGGCGACTGCCTGATGCACCCCGCTACACGCCCCCGGCCGATCGTCAGATCTGGCGTCTGGTCGCGTTCGGCGCCGCAGCCCTGGTGCTGATCGCCCTCGTCTGGATCCAGTTCATCCGTCCCCGTCTCTCTCGTCACACCCCCAAGGAGTCATCATGAACGCTCTCACCCCCGCTGCACGTCGCGTGTGGCGCGACGTCGCCCGCGCCGGTGCGGTGCTGTCGGCGGTGATGCTCGGCGTCGGTCTGGTCGGTTCGCTCACGGCCTCGGCACTACCGCCCGGCTCGGCGGCGACGGGCGGGCAGACCCTGTCGGTCACCTCGGGCAACGCCACCACGGCCTGGAAGCTGCAGCTCACCAGCCCCAACAACGTCTGCCCGGGCGACGGTCTCGCCGGCTACAAGTGGAGCACGTACATGGTGCCGGCGGCGGTCGATGCGGGCACGCTCACCTACAACTCGCTCGGTCCGATCGCTCCCTCGGGAGTGACCTTCACCCAGCCGCTGTTCTCGTCGACGGGTTCGCCCATCGTGGCCAAGAGCCCCGGACTGGGCGACGGCCTCATCACGGGTACACCCGCCAACTACAGCTTCTCGGCCATCGCCACCCTGCCGGTGCCGAACGGCAACTACAAGATCGGTTACGCCTGCACCAAGGACGGTCAGACCGAGCGCTACTGGGAGACCTCGATCACCGTCTCGAACGCGACGGCGAGTGGCTTCGACTTCGGTGCGGCTGCGGCTCCGACGACCACGACGACGGCAGCGCCCACCACCACCGCCGGAACCACCACCACGGTGTCCGGCGCGACCACCACCACGACATCGGCTGGGGCGACGACCACCACTGTGAAGGCCACCACCACGACCACGGCTGCGACCACGACCACGACCGCGGCCGGCGCCGGCACGTCGACCACGACGACGTTGGCGGGCTCGCTGTCGCCCACCACCACGATCAAGGCGGTGACCCTGCCGGGTACGTTCCCGGTGACCGGTTCGTCGTCGTGGCCGCTCGCCGTGTGGGCACTGCTGCTGCTCGCGTTCGGTCGCATCGCGATCCTGCTCGCCCGCCCGCTGCGGGTGCTGCCCCCGAAGCGCTGATGACGGCCGCAGTGTCTCGTCGGAGCAGCCTGCCCGGCAGGTCGTGGCGCGAACGTCGCGCGCTCCGCAAGGGAAGCAGACCCACTCGTCGCCCTACGGCCGACGCGCCGCCGCTCGGGCCGCGGTTGTACCTGCTGCGCGCCGTGCTCGTCGTTGTGTTCATCGTCTCGCTGTCGATGGTGCTGCACGCCGTACTCGTCAGTTCGCTCCAGCACTCTGCCTCGCAGGGCCGAGCCTTCGACCGCTTCCGCGAACAGTTGGCCCTCGGCACTGCACCCATCGGTCCTACCGATGCCGAGGGTCGCGAGTTGGCCGTGGGCACTCCCGTCGCGCATCTGCAGATCCCGTCGATCAGCCTGAACCAGGTGGTGGTGGAAGGAACCTCGTCGGGTGCGCTGTTCGACGGGGTCGGACACCGCCGCGACACGCCGTTGCCAGGGCAGGTCGGCACCACCGTGCTGCTCGGCAAGCGCGCCCTGTACGGCGGGCCGTTCGGCGACCTCGCCGACCTGCAGGTCGGTGACCTCGTGCGCGTCACCACGGGACAGGGCACCTTCGACTACACGGTCATCGGTCTGCGCGCCGACGGCGATCCGTTGCCGTCACCCGCTGCTGCCGGTGCAGCGCGGATGCTGCTCGTCACCACCGACGGTTCCGCGTACATGCCGTCGGGTGTGCTGCGCGTCGATGCCGAGTTGGCGACTGGGGCCGTCGGGGGTCCGGCCCGACTCGTCGGCACCGCCGGGCTGCCGGCGTCGGAACGGGCGATGGCCGGCGACTCGTCGACCCTCTGGGCGCTCGCCCTGTGGCTGCAGGCCCTCATCGCTGTTGCAGTCGGAGCGGTGTGGGCCTGGCATCGCTGTGGCAGGGCGCAGGCCTGGATGGTGTTCCTGCCCGTCCTGCTGCTCGTCGGTCTCGCGGTGAGTGACGAAGTGATGCGCCTGCTGCCGAACCTGTGGTGAAACCGTCCGTGTACCGAACCAGGAGTTGCCCGACATGACCCCCGACCCCATCGACGCCCGCTTCGATCGGTCCGTTCCTGTGCCAGCGGGCCGCGACGGCGAACTCGGCTCGTTCCAGCAGGGTGCCGTTGTGCAGTTGCTGAGCGCCGACCCCGTCGCGGTCGACGCAGTCGTGCTCGAGTTGCACCCTGCGCTGGTGACGGTGAGCACCACCCACATCGCTGCCACCGACGGCGATGTCGCCTGGTCGTGGTCGGTCGCGGAGATCGAGCGCGTCGTGCACGGCGCGGCCGAACCGTGGAGCGTCATCGTCGTGCCCGACATCGCCGACTTCGGCGTGTCGGTGCCCACCGAGTACGTCGCCGAGTTCCGCCGCGCGATCGGGTCGATCGCCGGCCTCGAGGTGGAGCACCAGGAGGGGCGGCACCCCGCGGTGCCCGAGCCCATCGTGGTGACGGCCCTCGATGCCCCGGCATTCCCCATCACCGAGCCGGTGCCCGTGATCGAGCCCCTGTTGCTGCCACCGCCTCCGCCTCCGACACAGGTCCAGGCGCAGGTCCCGGCTCGGGTCGGTCTGTCGCTCGGCGGGCCCACCTCGCTGGCCGGTCTCGATGCGCGCGACATCTCCGCCTGGTTCGGTCCGCGTCAGGTGCTCGACCGTGTGTCGTTGCAGATGCCTGCCGGTGAGGTGACGGCGCTGATCGGCCCCTCGGGCTGCGGCAAGTCGACGTTCCTGCGCATCCTCAACCGGATGCACGAGATGATCCCGTCGGCCTCGATGGCCGGTGAGGTGCTGCTCGACGGCCACGACGTGTACGACCGAAACCGGAAGCTCACCGACGCGCGGCGCGAGATCGGCATGGTGTTCCAGAAGCCGAACCCCTTCCCGGCGATGTCGATCTACGACAACGTCATCGCCAGCCTGCGCCTCACCGGGGTGAAGGCGAGTGCCTCGGTGAAGGACGATCTCGTCGAGTCGTGCCTCACTCGCGCGGGCCTTTGGAACGAGGTGCGCGACCGCCTCCGCCAGCCCGGTGGTGGATTGTCGGGTGGCCAGCAGCAACGTCTGTGCATCGCCCGCGCGCTGGCCATCCGGCCGCGTGTGCTGCTGATGGACGAGCCGTGTTCGGCACTCGACCCCACATCGACGCGGCGCATCGAGGAGACCATCATGCAACTTGTTGCAGAGGTGACGATCGTGATCGTCACCCACAACATGCAGCAGGCCGCGCGTGTGTCGAACCGGTGCGCGTTCTTCCTGGCAGAGCAGGGTACGCCCGGGGTGATCGTCGAGCACGGACCGACCGCTGCGATGTTCGGTTCGCCGCAGGATCCGCGCACGTTCGATTACGTGAACGGTCGCTTTGGCTGAGCGTGAGACGACGTCCGGGTGAACACTCGGCGACCACCCTCGGTGTTCATGTTTGCTCAATCTTGACGACAAGTTGCCCTGTCATGGTGGCGCCCGACGGAGCACAGGGCTTCGCCACACCGAAGGGAACAGTCACACCGCCATGTTGACCTCGAAGACCAAGAAGGCGTTGGCCCTTGGCCTCGCCGCCACTGCACTCGGAGCCGGTCTGATGACCGGTTCAGCGAGTGCTGACCCCGCGCAGCTGAACGCGCTCGTGGGCGTCGGCTCCGACACCACCCAGGACGTGATGAACGCCCTCTCCGGCCGTTCGAACGGCATCTTGTTCACCCCGCTGATGAGTAGCGCTGCCACCGGTGGCCGGCAGATCATCTCGTTCGACGCCACGGCCGCGACCGCGGGTGCGGGCGACAACTGCATCACCACCAAGACCGGTGCTCCCAGCTTCACCCGTCCCAACGGCTCGACCGGTGGCCGCAAGGCGCTCAGTCGGGCGATCGACGGCACGAAGTACGGCAGCGCCGAGTGCGGTGGCGTGAAGGACGTCGCCGGCCTCGTCGACTTCGCCCGCTCGTCGTCGGGCCCCTCGTCGGGCGACACCGGTACCGACCTCACCTACATCCCGTTCGGTCGCGACGGCATGAGCTTCGCCTACTACCGCAAGAACGGCGCTCCGGTCACCTCGCTCACCCGGGCCCAGATCACGTCGCTGTTCACCACCGGCCCGCAGACCATCGACGGTGTGCGCATCGTGCCGTGCGGCATCCAGACCAACTCGGGCACCTTCCAGTTCTGGAACACGGTCACCACCGCGACCACGACCCAGGAGAACACGGCCACGACGCTGTGCAACAACCTGCTCGGCAGCGGTGTGCGTGCCCAGGAGAGCGACGGCCCGGCGCTCGCCGCCCGCGGTGAGGCGCTCGCCCTCGTCGCCGGTGAGGAGAACAGCCAGGTCGTCATCGGCTTCTCGGCCGGCCAGTACATCGCCCGCAGCAACGGCTTCGCCAGCCCGGCCCCCGGTGCCGGCGTGGGTCTCGGTTCGATCAGCAACAACGGGTCGGGTGCCAACCTCGGCAACCCCGTCACCGGCACCGCTCCGAACCTCGCACCCAGCAGCACGTTCTTCAACGACACCGTGTTCGGTCGCCGGGTCTACAACGTGTTCCCCACCGCGGTGATCAACGGCCCGGGCAACGCCGACCTGAAGAACCTGTTCGTCGACACCGACCCCACCGCCGGCAACAACGCAGTCATCTGCAACGCGCCGTACACCACCACCGTTCAGACGCTGGGCTTCCTGTCCTCGTCGGACTGCGGCTCGACGACCCTCAAGGGCAGCCTCATCGCTGGCCAGCTCTGACCCGTGGCTCGCCACTCGACGATCAACACACCTCTCGTACAAAGGACGAACCACATCATGCGTAGAACCAACCGCCTGACCAAGATGGCCGCCGTGGCCGCAGCACTCGCTGCAGCCGCATCGGTCGCCCTGGTCACCACCTCTGCCTCGGCACTGCCGGGCGGCACCGCTCCGACGGGCGGCCAGAACCTGGCCCCCTCGTCGGGCAATGCCAGCTCCAACTATCAACTCACCCTCACCGCCGGCAGCAACACCTGCCCGGGCGACGGAATCGCCGGCTACAAGTGGACCACCTACATGGTGCCCGCCTCGGTCGACGCGGCGACCCTCACCTACAACTCGGGCGGCCCGATCGCCCCGAGCGGTGTCACCTTCGCCCAGCCGCTGTTCTCGTCGGCCGGTTCGCCGCAGGTGTCGAAGAGCCCGGGCCTCGGCGACGGTCTCATCAGCGGTATCCCGGCCAACTACAGCTTCTCCGCCATTGCATCGCTGCCGGTGCCCAACGGTGAGTACAAGATCGGCTACGCCTGCACCAAGGACGGCCAGACCGAGCGGTACTGGCAGACCTCGATCACCGTGTCGAACTCGACCGGCTCGGGCTTCGACTGGGTGAAGGGCGTCAAGCCCGTCGCCCCCGTCCTCGCCAGCCCGCTGACGGTCGACAACGCCACGGTCAACGGCACCTTCACCCACGCGGCGTCGGATCCGTCGACCACCGGTTACACCGTCACCGCAGTGCCCGCCGCCGGCACGACCGTCACCAAGGCGCTGGCCGCCGGCTCGACGTCGTTCTCGCTCACGGCTGCCGATGGCGTCGTGAACGGCACCACCTATGCCGTCACGGTGAAGGCCACCAACAGCATCGGCGACAGCCCTGCCTCGAACAGCGTGACCAGCCCCACGGTTGCCCCGCCGGCTCGTCCGGCAGTGACCAACCTGGTCGCCACGCCCGGTATCGAGCAGGTGGGCATCACCTGGACCGCCCCCACCGGCCCCGCGCCGACGGGCTACTCCATCGCCGTCACGGCAGGTGGCACGCCCATCGCCGGCTCGCCGTTCACGGCCGCCGCTGGGGCGACGAGCTTCACCCGCGCCGGTCTCACCGCCGGCACCGCCTATGTGTTCACCGTGACGCCTACCCACGATGCACCGTTCGTGGCCGGCTCGGCCTCGACGGCTCCGTCGGTGCCGTTCCCGAACAACATCCTGGTGCAGGACATCACCGTCACCCGTCCCGTGGGTGCCCTGGTGCTGACCCAGCGCTGCGGTGTGTACGGCCCGCTGGCCGACGCCTCGGACGCCTTCTTCGGCTCGCTGCCGGCTCTGGCCGCCAGCCCCGCAGCGGCTGCCAACGGTGCCGGTGGCGCCTACGGCACCAACCCCGGCGGCACGGCCCCCATCTACAGCGGCTCGGCCGACCCCAACTTCAGCGAGTACCCGTACCCGGTCGACGCCAACGGCGTGCCGAACCCGAACTATCCCACCAACTGCGGTGTGAACCTCGGCATCGGCTCGCTGATCACGTCGGGCGACCGTGCGGGTCAGTACTTCACCGCAACGGGCCGGATCAACCAGATCACCGTCGTCGACACCCGCGACACCGATCCGGGCTGGACCCTCAACGGCACGATGAGCAACTTCGTGAACGGGTCCGACTCGTTCAGCGGCAACTACCTCGGCTGGAACCCTCAGGTCACCGACGACAGTGACGCCACGCTCGCCGGCTACAACCAGACCGTCACCGCCGGTGGCGCCCTGGCTCCGGCCCTGAGCACCGGCCTGGCCACGGCCAAGCCGTTGGCCTCGGCACCGGCCGCCAGCGGCCTCGGCATCGCCACGCTCGACGCCCGCCTGAAGCTGTTCATCCCGGTCACCGCCAAGAACGGCACCTTCACCGGGACGCTGACGTTCACCACGATCTGATCGGGACGACCTCCCGATCGGGGTAACAACCACAACCACCGAACCGATGGTGCGGGGCGACGCCACTCGTCCCGCACCATCGGCCAGGTCGCTCACGAGGACCACTCCTGATGACTTCGATCCACCGCAGCATTCGTCTGGCCGCCGCCTTCGCGGTGGCCTTCCTCGCGTCCGGGGCCGCGGCCGCTTCGACGACGTCGGCCGGCCCGATGTCGGCCTCGGTACCGCCCCCCGTTCCCACTCCCGAGTCGACGGTGGAGGAGGGTGAGCTGCCCGAGGTGGTGGAGAGCTGGTCGTTGGCGCCCGCCGGTTCGCTCGACGGCGATCAGGCCGGTAACCGGCCCGACCTGTCGTACCTGGCTGCACCCGGCACCGTCATCGACGACGCCGTCATCGTCTACAACTTCGGCAACGTGCCGATGAACTTCCGGATCTACGCCACCGATGCGTTCAACAACGACGAGGGGCAGTTCGACCTGCTGCCCGGCGACCAACCGCCCGTCGGTGCCGGTTCGTGGGTCACCGTGGCGCAGGAGAACATCAGCCTGCTGCCCGGCAAGCAGGCCACCATCCCCATCACCGTCCGGGTGCCCCTCGACGCCGCCCCCGGCGACCATGCCGGTGCCGTCGTGGCGTCGAGCGTGTCGGTGAGCGACAACGGCGACGGCCAGGTGGTGAACGTCGACCGGCGGACCGGCACCCGCCTCTACATCCAGGTGAGCGGTGAGTTGACACCCGAACTCGCACTCGCCGGTGTGCAGAGCGACTACCGCCAGGCGCTGAATCCTTTCGGTGGCAGCGCCGAGGTGACCTTCCGCGTGGAGAACCGGGGCAACATGCGCCTCGGGGGAACTCCCACCATCTCCATCGCCGGACCGTTCGGTCTGGGCGAGCGCACGCTGGTGCTCGATGAACTCGTCGAGTTGTTGCCGGGCGAGGACGTCACCGTCACGGCGACGGTCGACGACGTGCCCGCACTGCTCCTCGAGTCGGTGAAGGTGTCAGTCGAGCCGCCTGCTGCGGCGCAGGCGGCAGGTGCAGCCACGGTGGTGGGCACCGACCGCATGTTCGCGCCGCCGGTGGCACTGCTGCTGTTCCTGCTCGCCGGACTGTTCGGCATGCTGGCCTGGCGGGCGTACCGCCGCCATCGCGGCGATGCTGCGCCATACGGCGACCAGTCGGGTGGTGACCCGATCGAACGCGATCGGGAACCACAGCCCGTATGAGTCGACCGTCCCTGTTTCGGACGAGCGGGTGGTCGGGCCTGCTGGTTGCGGTGACGGTGCTGTGCGGCGCCGGCCCCGCAACTGCTGCCGGCGACGACACCGTCACCGACGGCCCGGTGGTGAGCCTCGATCGCGACACGGTCGAGCCCGGCGAGCGCGTCGTGGTCACGCTCGACGGTTTCGCCGCTCCGTCGGTGACCATCGAGGTGTGCGGCAACGAGGCGCGGCGGGGTTCGTCCGACTGCAACATGGCGGCCAGTGAGGGGCTGCGCATCGACGCGGGTGATGAACCCACGGTGGTGCAGATGCCCATCGCCGCGCCGCCGGTCGACTGCCCCTGCGTGCTACGCGTGTCGAGCCGCGCGACCGGCGAGTTGGCCATCGTGCCCGTGGCGCTCACCGGGCACCCGGTGGGACCGGTGGTGGAGGGTCCGTCGCTCGAGGGACTGGTCGACATCACCATCACGGCCGCCGAGGCACCGGCGGGCCTGGTGGCCACCGTGCGCGCTGCGCTCGGCGGCCCCGCGCCGTATGCCGTCACGGTGTCGGTGCGGAACCGCTCGGTCGAAACGCTGCGGGCCGCGCGTGTGTCGGCACTGGCCCAACGTTCGGCTACCGACACAGTGGCCGTCATCGACTTCGACCAGCCGGGTCCCATCCTGCCGGGGCAGACCTGGCGCCAGACGGTGACGGTGACGGTTCCGTCGCCGTCGTTCGGAACCGTCACCTGGAACGCCTCCGTCGCGGGGGCGGGCCCCACCGTGAAAGCGACACAGGCGACGCACCACCAGCCGGTGCTGCTGGTCGTGCTGCTGATGGTGCTGGTCGTGCTGGTGGCTGCGGTCGTGCTGCGCCGACTGGTGCGCCGCCGCGCCCAGCGCGGGGCGGGGGTGCTCGCCGCCGCCTAGCCGTCAAGGAATCGTCAAGCCACGTCAAGGCTTCACCGCCCCCGGTCGATGAACAGGGTGCAGGCGAACTCGACGTGACGGGACGGCACCATGAACCTGGCGAAGTGGCTGGGAGCGGCAACGAGCGGAGTGGTGTGTGCAGGGGTGCTGGTCCTCGGGCCCCTGGCCCCCGCAGCTGCAGAGCAGGCCGTTGCGTCGACGCTGGTGGAGGATCCGTCGTGCGCCGGGCCGAGCGACGTCGTTCCCGTCGATGCCTCGGTGAACGCTGCACCGGCAGGGGCGGGCCAGCAGATGAGCGTGTCGGTTCCCGCTGTGGTGATGGTGCGGCTCGATGGCGCCGGAGCGGTGGTGGAAGCAGCGACCAACACCGGGTGCGCACCGCGAGCGGGCGATGCGGTGTACGTGGTGCAGGCCGACGGTTCGCTGGAGCCCGGAGCCCTTCCCGCCGTCGACTGGGTGGGTGATTTCACCCAGGCCGGCGTGTTCCAACCACAGAGCTGAGCGGGCCGACCCGGCGCGGTAGGTTCGCGGCGTGGACGAACACTCGCTCGGGCCCGATCGGCGACCGCAGGTCGGATCACGCCTGCTGTCGCTGGCGGCCGGCACCGTGCCCGACATCGGGCCGGCCGAAGCCGTCGACGCTGCTGCTGCAGCGGGCTTCCCGGCGGTGGGGGTGTGGTTCGACCCGGCCACCTGGTCGGCGCAGGTGCTGCGATCGGTCGCTGCTCGGCTCGACCACCACGGGCTGATCGCGCTCGACGTCGAGCCGATCATGCTCGGCTCGGCCGACGACCACGGCGAGGCCATCGTCGACGCAGCCGTCGAGCTGGGTGCCCATCATGTGCTGGTGGCCAGCCGCGAGGCCGACAACGGTGCGGTGGCCGCGCGCCTGGCGGCGCTGGCGGCGCGGGCCGACGGGTCGGCCGTCACCCTGGTGCTCGAGTTCCTGCCCGCCCTGGGGGTGCGCTCGTTCGCTCAGGCCAGCGCAATCGTCGACTCGGTTGCGCACCCGGCCGTGGGTGTGCTCGTCGATGCGCTGCACCTGGCCCGCGCCGGCGAGACGCCCGAGGTGTTGCGTGCCGCGCCGGCAGGCCGGTTGCCGTACCTGCAGTTGTGCGATGCAGGCGCACCACCCGACGACACCTCACCGATGGGGCTCATCCGTGAGGCGTTGCACGAACGGTTGCTGCCCGGGGAGGGGATGCTGCCGCTCGACGGGCTGCTGGCTGCGGTGCCCGAGGTGCCGATCTCGTTCGAGGTGCGCTCGGCCTGGCTACGCGACACCTACCCCGACCCGGTCGAGCGCGCCCGCGCCGTGCTGACGTCGGTGCAGCGCTGAGGCCGTAGAGCGGTCACACCACGGGGTGTTCGGCCACCGAGGGTGGTGCGCAGAGGCGGCGCTGCCGGTCGCTGAGCTCGGCCAGCACCTCGGGACGACACGGTGGTCGCACCGACCACGACGTGGGCCCGGGCGAGTACTTGTACAGCAGGCTGCGTCGCTCGTGCGCGGCGGTCCAGGGCAGCGTGCCGTGGGTGAGCGCCTCGGTGAACACCACCAGGTCGCCGGGGGCGAGGGTCACCTCGGTGACGAGCGGATGGTCGATGTCGATCGTGGCAGGCATGCGGAAGTTGGCCTTGTGCGACCCGGGTACGCAGCAGAACCCGCCCTGCCCCGACGGATGGTCGGACACGGCCCACTGCACGACCGTGAGCCCGCAGTGGATGTGGCCGTTCTCGACCAGGTAGTACTGCGCCGGATCGAAGGGCAGAGCGCCGCCGTGGAGGCCGAGGCCGGCGGTGTCGGGCGCCATCACGATGCCGTAGGCGTGGTCGAGGCGCACGTGCGGACCGCACAACTCGCGCATCACGTCGATGACGGCGTCGTCGTCCATCAGGTCGCGCATCAGCCCGCCCGCCTCGATCACGCCCACGAACCGCTGCGACTGGATCGATGTCGCGGCCGGTGGCAGGCCGAGCGCATCGATCTCGAGTTGCAGGCGGCGTACCTCACCGCTGCTCAGCACATTGCGGCGCACGACGAAGCCGTAGAGGTCGAAGTGGTAGCGCTCTTCGTCGGTGAGTGCGCCGTGCGGCATGGCACCAGTTGACCACATCGTCGCAGCAATGACGGTACGAGCGTTCCGTGTCGCGAGATGCCCCCGCACTAGCATCGACCCGGTTCGGTACGGAGGGACACAGCAATGGACATCACCGATTTCTCGATGGACTTCTTCAGCCTCGCGGGCAAGAACGCCATCGTCACCGGGGGCAACACCGGTCTCGGTCAGTCGTTCACACTTGCCCTCGCCAAGGCCGGCGCCAACGTGTTCGTGCCCAGCCTGGCCGACGACGACGGCACCACCCGCAGCCTCGTCGAGGGCGTGGGTCGGCGCTATGAGTTCATGGTGGCCGACATCACCGGTGAGGGTGTGCCGCGCCAGGTGGTCGACGAGTGCGTGGCCCGTCTCGGCTCGATCGACATCCTCGTCAACTCCGCCGGTATCTGCCCGCTCGGCGAGGTGCTCGAGTTCGGCCGCGACAAGTGGGACGCCACGGTGGCGGTCAACCTCACTGCAGCGTTCGAGATGAGCTACGAGGCGGCACAGAAGATGGTGCCCCAGCGCAGTGGCAAGATCATCAACATCTGCTCGATGTTCAGCTTCCTCGGTGGCCGTCTGTCGTCGGCGTACTCGGCCACCAAGCACGGCATCGCGGGGCTCACCAAGGCCTACTGCGACGAATTGGCCATGTACGACATCCAGGTGAACGGCATCGCCCCCGGCTACTACGCCACTGCCATCACCACCAACACCCGCAGCAACCCCGAGAGCAACCAGCGTGTGCTCGACCACATCCCCGCCGGGCGGTGGGGCGATGTGGCCGACCTGATGGGCACCGTGGTGTTCCTCTCCAGCCGGGCCAGCGACTACGTGAACGGGCACATCCTCGCCGTCGACGGCGGCTACCTCGTCCGCTGAGACGCGGCGCGAGGACAGGACACAACCAATGGCCGGGCCCTATCTCATCGGGATCGACTGCGGGACGCAGAGCGCCAAGGTGGTGGTGGTCGACGCCGTCGGCACCGTGGTGGCCGGCGCCCAGCAGATGCTGCGGCCGATGAGCCGACCCCGCCACGGCGTGGCGCTGCACCCCGACGACGACCTGTGGACCGCCATTGCGTCGGCCAGCCGCCAGGCGATGGCAGCGTTCAGTGGCGATCCGGCCGACATCGTCGGTGTGGGCATCTGCCCCATCCGCTGCTGCAAGGCGTTCCTCGACGCACGGGGCGAACTGGTCGAACCGGTGATGAGCTGGATGGACGAGCGTGCCTATCGCCCGTACCTGCCCGATCATTCGCGGCTCGCTTACGCCACCACCGCATCGGGCTACATCGCCCACCGGTTCACCGGCCGTTTCGTCGACACCGCCGCCAACAACATCATCCTGCAGTGGCCCATCGACACCGACACCTGGCAGTGGAGCGACGACCCGGCGCTGTACGAGCAGTTCGGTGTGCGCCGTGAGCAGTTGTTCGACCTGCAGATGCCGGGCGAGATCATCGGCCCGATCACTGCGGCAGCGTCGGCAGCCACCGGCATTCCGGCCGGGGTGGCCGTGGTGCACACCGCCAACGACAAGGCCGTCGAGATGCTCGGTTCGGGCACGCTCGGCGAGACGACGGCACTCGTGTCGCTCGGCACCTACATCGCAGCCATGGTGCACGGCCACGAGAACCACCCGTCGCCCGCCGACTTCTGGACCAACTTCGCCTGCCTGCCGCACCGCTACCTGTACGAGAGCGGGGGAGTGCGCCGCGGCATGTGGACGCTCACCTGGTTCCTCGACCTGCTGGGCGACGAGATGGCCGAACGGGCCGTGTCGTTGGGGCTGAGCCGCGAGGAGTACCTCGAGCGCGAGGCCGCGCCGGTGCCGGCCGGCAGCGACGGCCTGCTGACCGTGCTCGACTGGCTGGCGCCCGGTGACAAGCCGTTCCGCAAGGGCACGATGCTGGGCTTCGACGCCCGCCACACCCGCGGCCACGTCTACCGCTCGATCCTCGAGGCCATCGCGCTCACGATGAAGCACCACGTCGACGCGATGTGCGCCGAGCTGGGCATCACCCTCGACGAGATCGTCGTGTCGGGCGGCGGATCGCGCAGCCCGCTGTTCATGCACATCTTCGCCGATGTGTTCGGCATCACCGCCTCGCGCAGCACCGGTGCCAGCGGCGCCAGCCTCGGTGCTGCCATCTGCGCGGCAGCGGCAACCGGCGTGCACCCCGACATCGCCACCGCCGCGGCCCGTATGGCGTCGCCCCGAGAGTCGTTCGTGCCCGACGCGGCGAACGGCGCCGTGTATGCCCAGGTGAACGAGACTGTGTACCCCGCCATCCGCGCCGCCACCGATCCGCTGTACCAGCGCGCCTACCCCATCTTCCACTGACCGACACCCACTCGAAGGACCCACCATGTCACTCACCCGCGAAGCAATCGTCGACCAGCTCCAGCACCTGCTCAGCGCCGAGCAGGTCGTCACCGACGAGGCCGAGCTGAAGCGGTCGAGCGTCGACAACTTCCGCAAGCTGCAGAACATCTTCGACGTGCACACGATGCTGATGCCGGCCGCCGTGGTGATGGTGCGCAGCACCGACGAGGTGGCGCGTGTGCTGGCCTTCGCCGACGAGCACCGGGTGAACGTGGTGGCCCGCACCGGCGGCACCGCCACCGAGGGCGGCCTCGAGAGCGGCGTCGAGAACTCGATCGTCGTCGACGGCTCGCAGATGAACCGCATCATCTCGATCGACGCCTACAACATGCAGGCCACCGTCGAATGCGGTGTGGCGCTGCAGGCGCTGGAAGACGAGGTGCGCAAGGTGGGTCTCACCACCGGCCACTCGCCGCAGTCGAAGCCCATCGCCAGCATGGGCGGCCTCACCGCCACCCGCAGCATCGGCCAGTTCAGCACCCTGTACGGCGGTATCGAAGACATGGTGGTGGGCTGCGAGGTGGTCTTCCCCGGCGGGCAGGTGAGCCGTATCAAGAACGTGCCGCGCCGCGCCGCCGGCCCCGACATCCGCCACATCGTCATCGGCAACGAGGGCGCGCTGTGCTACATCACCGAACTCACGGTGAAGCTGTTCCCGTACATGCCCGAGAACCACCGGTTCATGGGCTGGACGCTGAAGAACATGCCCGCCGGCTTCGAGGCGCTGCGCGAGGTGATGGTGGCCGGGTACAAGCCGTCGGTGGCCCGCCTGTACGACTACGAGGACGGACAACTGCACTTCTCGCACTTCGCCGCGCCCGACGAGTGCATCCTGCTGTTCATGGCCGAGGGCAACGCCGGTATCACCGCAGCCACCGAGGCCGGCATCCACGAGTTGGTCGCCAAGTACCCCGAGTGCAAGCCCGTCGACCCGGCGCTGATCGAGGAGTGGTTCAACGACCTGGTGTGGGGCCCCGACAAGGTGACCCGTGAAGACGAGCGCATCCGCACCACGCGCAACGTGAACCGCACCACCGAGATCTCGGCCGACTGGACCAGCATCCAGAAGATCTACGACGCCGTCATCCCGCGCATCCGTGCCGAGATCAACGGCATCACGTTGCTGGGAGGCCACTCGTCGCACAGCTACATCAACGGCACGAACATGTACTTCAACTACTTCTACGACCTCATCGACTGCGAGCCCGAGGAAGAGAACGACAAGTACTACTTCCCGATCATCAGCATCATCGTGGAAGAGACGCTGCGCTACGGCGGCTCGATCGTGCACCACCACGGCATCGGCAAGGCCCGGGCCCGCTGGGTGCGCGACGAGTACGGCACCTCGTACCCGATGCTCGAGGCGTTGAAGCACGCGTTCGACCCGCACGGCATCATGAACATCGGCACGATCATCCCCCGCTGACAGGACCGACGGCCCTGCCGGTCAGTGGGCCGGCACGACGACACTGCGTCCATGTCTGCACGTGTCGTCCACTTCGAGATCACTGCCGACGACCTCGCCCGGGCCGCGTCGTTCTATCGCGACGTGCTCGGGTGGGACGTCGCCGCATGGGAGGGCGAGATGCCGTATCTGCTCGCCTCCACCGGCGAGGGGCCAGGCATCGATGGGGCGCTGATGCCACGCGACCATGGCCAGGCCGTGATCGTGACGGCACAGGTCGACCAGCCGCTCGAACAGGTACTGGCCCGGGTTATCGCTGCCGGGGGAGCGCTGATCGGCGAGATCGGCGACATCCCCGGTGTCGGTCGCCACGCCTACGTGCGCGACAGCGAGGGCAACGTCGTCGGCCTCCTCCAACCCACCCCCTGACCCCGCCGCGATGAGCGAGTTGCGCAGTAGGAGCGCAGGTTGCTCATCACCGGGAGGGCGTGACGGGCCGCGATGAGCGAGTTGCGCAGCAGGTGCGCAGGTTGCTCATCGCGCTGGGTGGGTCAGGCGCGGAGGCGGGCGTTGGTGGGGTCGTAGAGGGGTTCGGTGCCGACGGTGGCGGCGCAGCGCACGCCGTGCACCAGCACGGTGAGCTTCGTGCCCGGTGCCTCGTACTGGGGGCGCACGTAGCCGATGGCGATGCTCTTGCCGAGCGTGAAGCTCCAGCCGCCCGAGGTGACCAGGCCGATGCGCTCGTCGCCGTCGAAGATGCTCGACAGGGCAGGAGCGTCGGCCACGCCGGCCTCGTCGAGCGTCATCGACACGAACCGCCACGCCGACCCGGCGGCCTGCTCGGCCACCAGCGCCGCCTTGCCGACGAAGTCGTCCTTGGTGAGGTCGACGAACCGGTCGAGCGACGCATCGAACGGCGAGAAGCCGATCTCGATGTCGCCCTTCCAGCCGCGGTAGCCCTTGTCGAGGCGCAGGCTGTCGACGGCGTAGATGCCGAAGTCGGCGATGCCGTACTGCTCGCCGGCCGCCCACAGGGCGTGGTACAGCGCCACCAACTGGTCGTTCGCAGCGTGGAGTTCCCAGCCGAGTTCGCCCACGTAGCCCACGCGCAGGGTGCGCACGCTGCCCACCGCGGTGTCGATGTCGCGGACACTGAGCCACGGGAACGCCGAGTTGTCGAGCGGGGTGGAGGTGACCTGCGCCAGCACGTCGCGGGCGTGCGGGCCCACCAGCACCAGCGAGCCGTAGTCCTTGCTGATGTTGGTGAGGGTGACCGAGCCGTCGGCGGGCAGCGCGGCCTCGAGCACGTCGAGGTCGTGCCACTCGGCGCCCGCCGCGCCAACCAGGTAGAAGTGGTCGTCGGCCAGTTTGGCCACCGTGAACTCGCTGAGGATCTTGCCGTCGGGCAGCAGCGCGTAGGCCAGGGTGATGCGGCCCGGGCGGGGCAGCTTGGTGCACAGCAGGTGGTCGAGATAGGCCGCAGCGCCGGGGCCCTTCACCTCGATCTTGGTGAAGCCGGGCATGTCGAGGATGCCCACGCGGTTGCGCACGGCCTCGCACTCGGCGGCCACTGGGCCGCGCCAGGCCTGGGTGCGGAAGAACGAGTAGTCGTCGATGGGCACCTGGCCGGTGGCGTCGAACCACGTGGGCCGCTCCCAGCCGCCACGCTGGCCGAAGTGGGCGCCCTTCGCCGCCAGGGTGTCGTACAGCGGCGAGGTCCAGCCGGGGCGACCGGCCGGCCACTCCTTGTTGGGGAAGCCCATCGCGTACTCGTGCTGGTACAGCTCGAGTGCCTTCGCGATGGTGTACTCGGTGGTGGCGTACTCCTTGTAGCGGCGGCGGTCCCAGCCCCACACGTCGAAGCTCGGCCGACCCTCGAGGATCCATTCCGCGGTGAGCTTGCCGGCGCCACCGCCCTGGGCGATGCCGAAGCTGAACGTGTTGCAGTGGAAGAAGTTGCGCAGGCCACGCTCGGGCCCGAGGTACGGGTAGCCATCAGGCGCGTAGGGGATGGGGCCGTTCACGACGCGGGCGATACCGGCCTCGCCCAGCACCGGCACGCGCTCGCCTGCGTCGAGGATCTGCGGTTCGAGGCGCTCGAGGTCTTCCGACCAGAGCATGTTGGCGAACTCGTCGGGGATGCCGTCGAGCCACATCGCCGTGCTCTTCCACTCGTAGGGCCCGAGGATGTAGCTGTTGCGTTCCTGGCGGAGGTAGTAGCTGGTGTCGGGGTCGCGCAGCAGCGGAAGTGGTGTGCTGCGGGCGGCGAGTTCGGGGATCTCGTCGGTGACGTAGTACTGGTGCGACATCTGGGCGATGGGGTGGTGGCGGCCGAGCAGGGCCATCACCTCGCCGGCGCGGTAGCCGGCGGCGTTGACGACGATCTCGCACTCGATGACGTTGATGTCGCCGTTCTTGGTGCGGCTGGTGACGGTCCAGTGGTGGTTGGCGTGCTGCTCGAGGCCGATGACCCGCTCGTAGCGGCGGATTCGGCCACCCATGGTGCGGGTGCGGGTGGCGAGGGCCTGGGTGACCTGCGACGGGTCGATGTCGCCGTCGAGCGGATCCCACAGTGCACCCACCAGATCGTGGGTCTCGACGAGCGGGTAGATCTCCTGCAACTGCGCCGGGGTGAGCATGTCGTAGCCCATGCCCTGGGCGTTGGCCATGGAGGTGACGTGGCGAAACTCGGCGAGGCGCTCCTCGCTGTGGGCCAGGCGCACCGAGCCGGTGACGTGGTAGTTGATCGGGAACTCTTCGGCCAGTTCGCGGTAGAGCGCAGCGGTGTAGCTCTGCGCCTTCATCGCGCTCCACGACGTGCTGTACGTGGGCACGTTGCCGGCCGCGTGCCAGGTGGAGCCCGACGTGAGTTCGTCGCGCTCGAGCAGCAGTACGTCGGTGCAGTCCATCAGCGCGAGGTGATACGCGGTGCTCACCCCCGCGATGCCTCCGCCGATGACGACGATCCGTGCCTGTTCGCTCACTGCAGCCCCCTTGTACACCCGACCCTGCTCGGGTCAGCGTGGCATGTGCACCACCGGTCTGTGTAAAGATAGACGAAATTTCACAGCGCCCACATAAGGGAAGTCCATGACCGATCTGCCCAGCAACGCACGCGTCGTCATCGTCGGCGGCGGCATCGTCGGCTGCAGTGTCGCCTACCACCTCGCCAAGCGCGGCGTCACCGACGTGGTGCTGCTCGAGCGCAAGCAACTCACCTGTGGCACCACGTGGCACGCGGCCGGGCTGGTGGGCCAGTTGCGCGCCACGCACAACCTCACCCGCCTGGCGCAGTACACCACCAATCTGTTCGCCACGCTCGAGGCCGAGACCGGCCAGGCGACGGGCTTCCAGCAGCGCGGTTCGGTGGCCATCGCCCCCAACGAGGAACGCTTCGAGGAACTCAAGCGCGGCGCCAGCATGGCCCGCTGCTTCGGCCTCGAGGTGAACATCATCACCCCGGCCGATGTGAAGGAACTCGTGCCGCTGTCGCGCGTCGACGACCTCGTCGGCGCGGTGCACCTGCCCGGCGACGGCATCACCAACCCCATCGATACCACCCAGGCGCTGGCCAAGGGTGCCCGCGCCCATGGGGTGCGCATCGCCGAGAACGTGAAGGTCGACCGCATCATCGTGGAGGGTGGCCGCGCCGTCGGTGTGGCCTACAGCGTCGACGGAGAACAGGGCGAGATCCGCGCCGACGCCGTGGTGAACGCGGCCGGCATGTGGGGCCGTGAACTCGGCGACGCGGTGGGCGCCACCGTGCCGCTTCACGCTGCCGAGCACTTCTACATCGTCACCGAGGGCGTCGAGGGCATCTCACCCACCATGCCCGTGCTGCGCGACCAGGACGGCTGCGGCTACTTCAAGGAAGACGCCGGCAAGTTGCTCGTCGGCTGGTTCGAGCCGGTGGCCAAGCCGTGGGGCATGAAGGGCATCCCCGAGTCGTTCTGCTTCGACTCGCTGCCGGAAGACTTCGAGCACATCGCCCCGTTGGTCGAGGCCGCCACCCACCGCATGCCGCTGCTGGCCGAGACCGGTATCCGCCTGTTCTTCAACGGCCCCGAGGCCTTCACCCCCGACGACCGCTACCTGCTCGGCGAGTCGCCCGATGTGGCCGGGCTGTACATGGCCTGTGGTTTCAACTCGATCGGCATCCAGTCGTCGGGCGGCGCCGGCAAGGTGTTGGCCGACTGGATCGTCGACGGCCACCCGCCGATGGACCTGTGGGACGTCGACGTGCGGCGCGTGATGCCGTTCCAGCGCAACCGTCAGTACCTGCACGACCGCACCGTCGAGTCGCTGGGTCTGCTGTACGCGATGCACTGGCCGTTCCGTCAGCCAGACACGGCTCGCGGGGTGCGTCGCTCGCCGCTGCACGATCGCTTGGCCGCCAAGGGCGCGTGCTTCGGCGAGACCGCGGGGTGGGAGCGCACCAACTGGTTCGCCCCCGCGGGCGTCGAGCCGCGCTACGAGTACACCTACGGCCGCCAGAACTGGTTCGACCACTCGGCCGCCGAGCACCTCGCCGTGCGCAACGCCGTCGGCATCTTCGACCAGTCGAGCTTCGGCAAGTTCGTGGTGGAGGGTCCCGATGCGGAGGCGGTGATGAACCGCATCAGTGCCAACGACATGTCGGTTCCCGTCGGCAAGATCGTGTACACCCAGTGGCTCAACGAGCGCGGCGGCATCGAGGCCGACCTCACCGTCACTCGCGAGGCCGACGACCGCTACCTCGTCGTCACGGCTGCCGCCACGCAGGTGCGCGACTTCGCCTACCTCAAGCAGCACATCCCCGCTGATGCCCGAGCCGTTGCCGTCGATGTCACGTCGGCGCACGCGGTGCTCAGCGTGATGGGCCCCAACTCACGGGCGCTGCTCAGCTCGCTCACCGCCGACGACCTGTCGAACGAGGGGTTCCCGTTCGGCACCTCGCGCCACATCGACCTCGGGTACGCCCGGGTGCGCGCCAGCCGCGTCACCTACGTGGGCGAACTGGGGTGGGAGTTGTACATCCCCACCGAGTACGCCACCGGCGTGTTCGACGCCATCGTGGCCGCCGGCCCGGCCTTCGGTCTGGTGCACTGCGGCTACCACGCCCTCAACTCGTTGCGCCTCGAGAAGGGTTACCGCCACTGGGGCCACGACGTCTCGCCCGACGAGAACCCGCTCGAGGCCGGCCTCGGTTTCGTGGTGGCGTGGGACAAGCCGGGTGGCTTCATCGGCCGCGACGCAGTGCTGCCGCAGCGCACCGCCGGTGTTCGCCAGCGTCTGGCCCAGTTCGCCCTGCACGACGGCTCGAAGCTGCTGTACCACAACGAGCCGATCTGGCGCGACGGCGTGATCGTCGGCCGCATCACATCGGGTATGTACGGGCACTTCGTCGACGCCTCGCTGGGCATGGGCTACGTGGTCGACCCGTCGGGCATCACCAGCCGCGACTGGGTGCTCGGTGGAACCTACGAGATCGAAGTGGCCGGCGAGCGGGTGGGGGCGCGTGTCTCGCTCGAGCCGTTCTACGACCCGAAGAGCCTGCGGGTGAAGGCCTGACCCGATGGCGATCAGGGCGCTGAGCACCGCGCAGGAGGCGACGTCGCCGCCTGTCGCCGGCGAGTACGACGCCGACGCGCCCATCGGCGGCCGCATCCGCGAACTGCGCAAGGCACAGGGCCGCACCCTGCAGGACGTGGCCACCACGGTGGGCATCTCGGTGAGCTATCTCAGCCAGATCGAACGCGACGTGTCGCGTCTGCCCATCGGTGTACTGAAGCGCATCGCCGACACGCTCGGCGTGCACATGAACTGGTTCTTCCACAGCGGCCACCAGGGTCCGGTCGACGAGCGCGACGTCATCGTTCGCGCGAACAACCGCCGCAACCTCACCTTCACCGGCCTCGGCATCACCGAGGAACTGCTGTCGCCCAACTTGTCGGGCCCGCTCGAACTGCTCATCAGCACCATCCACCCCGGCGCCGACAGCGAGTTCTACAGCCACGACGGCGCCGAGGCCGGCGTCGTCATCGAGGGCCGGCTCGAACTGTGGGTGGGCGACCGCCACTTCGTGTTGAACCAGGGCGACAGTTTCGCCTTCCCCAGCAGCACGGCCCACCGCTGCGCCAACACGGGCAACCGCCCCGTGCGCGTGCTGTGGGTCATCACCCCGCCTCATTACTGATCCCGACGCAAGCACCTGGAGACTCCCATGACCGACGTACAAGCACCAGGCCGCCGTGGCGGTCGCGAAGCCCGTAAGGCGCTGCGCGCGGCTCCACTGGCCACCGACATCCGCCCGGTGAACCCCGGCATGACCTCGGGCCGGTACCACGCCCTCACCGATGCCGAGGTGCGCATGGTGCACGAGGCCGCGCTCGACGTGCTCGAGCACATCGGCATCGCCGACGCCATCCCGTCGTGCCTCGACCTGCTGCTGCCCAAGGGCTGCCGTCTCAGCGACGACGGCCGCCTGTTGTTCCCGCGCTCGCTCATCGAAGACACGCTGGCGATGGCCGGCCGCAACTTCACCCTGTACGGCCAGGACCCCAAGCACGACATGGAGCCGTGGGGCAAGCGGGTGTACTTCGGCACCGCCGGTGCGGCGGTGTACGTGGTCGACCCCGACACCGGCGAGTACCGCGAGTCGACCACCCAGGACTGCTACGACATCGCCCGACTGGTCGACACGATGGAGCACATCCACTTCTACCAGCGCACCGTCGTGCCCCGCGATCTGCCCGATCCGGCCGAGATGGACATCAACACCTGCTATCTCAGCGTCAGCGGCACCACCAAGCACGTCGGTACCTCGTGGGTGCACCCCGATCACCTCTATGCATCGCTGAAGATGCTGCACGAGATCGCGGGCGGCGAGGACAAGTGGCGGGCCCGTCCCTTCGTCAGCCAGAGCAACTGCTTCGTCGTGCCGCCGCTGAAGTTCGCGGCCGACGCCTGCCGCTGCCTCGAGGTGGCCGTGCGCGGCGGTATGCCGGTGCTGCTGCTGTCGGCCGGGCAGGCCGGCGCAACGGCGCCCGCCGCCTTGGCCGGCGCCCTGGTGCAGGAGGTGGCCGAGGTGCTGGCCGGTCTGGCCTATGTGAACGCCATCCAGCCGGGTGCCCCCGCCATCTTCGGCCTGTGGCCGTTCGTGTCCGACCTGCGCTCGGGCGCGATGTCGGGCGGCAGCCCCGAGCAGGCGCTGCTGTCGGCGGCGTGCGGGCAGATGGCCCACTTCTACGACCTCACCGGTGGCACCTCGTCGGGCATCAGCGACTCGAAGATGCCCGACGCCCAGTCGGGTGCCGAGAAGGGCTACAACCACGCGCTCGTCGGCAACGCCGGTGCCAACCTCATCTACGAGTCGGCCGGCATGCACGGCAGCCTGCTCGGGTTCTCGCTCGAGGGCGTGGTCATCGACAACGACACCATCGGCGCCGTGCAGCGCACCATCAAAGGCATCGAGGTCACCGCTGAGTCGCTGTCGATCGACACGATGCGCAAGGCCGTCATCGGTGGGCCGGGCCACTATCTCGGGTCGTCGCAGACGCTCGAGCTGATGCAGACCGAGTACATCTACCCGGCCATCGGTGACCGCCTCAGCCCGAAGGAGTGGAACGAGGTCGGCCGCCCGAAGGTGCTCGATCGTGCCCGCGACAAGGTGCGCGACGTGCTGGCCAACCACTATCCCACGCACATCCCCGAGGCGGTCGACGCCAAGATCCGCAGCGAACTGCCCATCCGGTTCGACCGCTCCAAGATGCTCAAGCCCTGAACCGTTCGGCGCGCTGTGCACCGCCTGTGCGTCGCGTAGCGTCACGGCGATGATCACGCCGCCGACTCGCCGCCTGGCCCGCCTCGCTGTGGCCGCCCTGCTGGCGGTCGGCATCGTTGTGCCGGTGGTGAGCTCGACGGCGGTGCCGGATGCGGCCGCGGTCGCATCCATCTTCACGCCCATCACCCCGGTGCGTGCCCTCGACACCCGTGAACCGGGCGACACCGGCCCGAAGGTCGGCCCGGGGAGCACGATCACGCTCGACCTGTCGGCCATCGTGCCGGCTGGGGCCACCGCGGTGTCGCTGAACGTGACGGCGGTCGACCCCACCGCAGCCACATTCCTCACCGTGTGGCCGGCCGGTGCGCCGAAGCCGTGGACCTCGAACATGAACGTCGTGGCCAAGCAGGTACGGCCCAATGCGGTGATCGTCGGATTGGGTGAGGGCCGCAAGGTGTCGATCTTCAACAACACCGGCAGCGTGCACGTGGTGGTCGACGTGATGGGCTACACGACGGCCGGGTTCACCGGCATCACCCCGGTGCGTCTGCTCGACACCCGCGAACCGAACGACACGGGCCTGCCGCTCGGTGGAGGGGCCACCAGGCAGGTCCCCGTGGCCGGTGTCGCCGGCGTGCCGTCGTCGGCCTCGGCCGTCGTGCTGAACGTCACGGCGGTCAGCCCCACGGCATCCGGGTACCTCACCGTGTGGCCAGCAGGCGGCCCGAAGCCTGCCACCTCCAACCTCAACTTCGTGGCGGGCGATGTGGTGCCCAACCTCGTCACCGTGGGTGTGGGTACAGGTGGAGAAGTCTCGATCTTCAACTTCGCCGGCTCGACCCACGTGGTGGTCGACATCATGGGCTGGTTCGACAACGCCGGCGGATTCGCCCCGCTCGGCACGCCATCGCGTCTGCTCGACACGCGTGAAGGCACCTGTGGCTACACGCTCGGGCCGGGCGAGACCCGCACCCTGCAGGTCACCACCAGTGCGTCGGTATCGGCGGTCACGTTGAACGTCACTGCGGTGTCTCCAACCGCCGGTTCGTACATCACCGTGTGGCCCGCCGGTTCGCCACGGCCGGGCACGTCGAACGTGAACGTGGTCGCGGGCCAGGCGCCCACACCGAACCTCGTGACGGTGGGGGTGGGGCCGGCGGGCGAGGTGAACCTCTTCAACTTCGCCGGCACCGTCGAGTTGGTGGTCGACCTGTTCGGCACCTTCGCCGGCACCACACCGCCGGGAACTCCGACGCCGTGTCCGCTGCTCAGCCCCGGAGGCGGCACAGCGCTCGTGGCCGAACTCGCGCTGCAGCGCTCGGTTGGTGTCGATCGGATCGCCGTGTGGGTGTGCCGGGTGCCTGCGGGCACCACGAACGCGTCGTACCTGTCGTTCGGGTCGCAGCGGCTCACGGTCACCCCCGCCAGCGCCGCCACGTTCGCCACCGACACCGTTGCCCCCTACTTCGCCACCGTGTCGCGGGGTCGGTACGCGACCGTGTTCGAGCCACAGGGCTACATCGACCTGGCAGTCAGCGATGGGCCGGGGGAGTGCCTCGACCAGGCCGAGAACCTCACCACTGCCAACGGAGCCGGCCAGACCTTCACGAATGTGCTCGCGGTCGACACCAGCACCTACATGGGCGGCTTCGCCGGGCCCGGCCTGGTCTGGTTCACGCCCGGTCTCACCGGCCGTCACCTCGTCGACCCGCCGTCGGTCACCGGTCGTGGTGCCTGGGTGGGAGGTGGCGTGGTGGCCAGGTTGCCCGATCAGGCGGTGATCGCCCACGAGCTCGGCCACACCCTGCACTGGCCGCATTCGTACATCGGCCCCACTGACGAGTACGACAACCCGGTCGACCTGATGAGCGGTTGGCCCAATGGCGCGCTGTGCCTCTACAGCGGCTCGATCTACCCTTGCAAGCCGCAGGAGACGATCGCGTTCAACCGGCTCACCTCCGGGTGGATCGACGACAGCGAGACCGCTGTGCACACGTCGGGCACCTCCACGGTGCAACTGGCCGCACCGCAGCAAGCGGGTGTGCAGATCCTGCTGGCGAAGGATCCCGACTCGCCCGGGGTCGTACTCACCCTCGAGGCGCGTCCGCAGGTGGGCTACGACTCCGTGCTCGACAGCGCCGGGGTGGCGGTGCACATCGTCGACCAGAGCGCCCGTCAGTGCACGCAACGGGTCGGCAGTGCTTGTGTGTCGCTGTGGCGCCGACAAGGGCAGGCACTCGGGGCGCCCGACTCGGCGCAACACGTCATCGGCGTCGGCGGTGCAGCGACGGTGTCGGGCCTCACCATCACCGTGGTGAGGCCCGTGGGTACCGGCTACCTCGTCACCGTGTCGGGCACCTTCGACGCCGACGCCAATGTGCTGGCGTCCGAGGTGTACGCCGAGCGGATTCCACCCGGACCGCCGCCCACGGTCGGCGAGGTGGTGATGGCGGCCGCCCGCTGACGTGCCGCGGGCGGTTCAGTGGTAGCGCACGCCCTGCCGGTCGAGTTCGGCCTGCACGGCCCCCACGTCGACGGCGTCGAGCGACTGCCCGTGCTTCACCGACAGTGCCGCAGCGATGCCGGCGCCCTGGCCCAGCACAGCGCAGCACGCCATGTTGCGGGTGGCGGCGTGCGACACCCGGTCGCCACCCGAGCTGCGCCCCGCCACCAGCAGATTGCCCACACCCTTCGGCAGCAGGTTGCGGTAGGGCATGGCGAAGTAGCGGCCGGTGGTGGGCAGGATGAGGATGCCGTAGCCGTCGATGAACTCGGGGAAGATGCCGATCGAGTCGTCGAAGCGCGCCTGTTCGCGCACGTCGTGCTCGGTCATGTTGTAGGCGGCGTCGATCTTGCGGGTGTCGCGGACCCCGAGGGTCATACCGAAGTTGCGCAGGCGGGCGTTCTCGCAGCCGGGGGTGAAGCGGCGCAGCGCGTCGATGGCGTACATCGCCCGGCGGCGGCCCTCCACCTCGCCACGGGTGAGGTCGTCGGGGTCGGTGCCGTCGATGTTGTCGATGTGCACGAGGTTCATGTACGTGAGCTCGCCCGAGTCGTGCATCGCCCCCCAGGTGCCGGCGATGGTGGTGAGGTCGGGCGGGATGAGGCCGCTCTCGATGGCGGCGCGGAACGGCTTGTGCAGGAAGGGCGAGAACATCTCGTCCTCCTTGCCGCTGGTCTCGATGTTCCATTCGCCGTTACCGGCCCAGTCGCGGTAGGTCTGCGGGTCGGCAGCGATGCCCTCCATGAAGCGCCGCTTGTCGACACCGGCGAGGTGGAACATCACCGAGACACCCATCATCTGCTCGCGTGGCGTGAGGTGCGTGGGGGCCCCGGCGCGATGGGCCACATCGGCGTCACCCGTAGCGTCGATAACACGCCGGGCGAGGATGGCCTCGCGGCCCGCCTTCGACTCGGTGATGATGCCGACGATGCCGTCGCCCTCCATCACCGGCGCCACGAAGCTGCGGTGCATCCGCCCGTCGATACCGGCCTCGGCCACCATCGTGTCGGCCACCACCTTGAAGCCCTCGGC
>JBIIDH010000176.1:0-4496 GCA_044238435.1 Ilumatobacteraceae bacterium
GTAGGAACCGTTGCAGGCCGGCGACGTCGGACAACAACACCGCCACCGCCACCTCGTCCACCACCGACACATCCGTATCAGCGACACGCCGGAACCGGTCGAGAGGGCTCACGCATGCCACACCCCCAGCAGATACTGACAACGCAACCGTGTTCACGCGCACCTCCCCACACACCCGCAGACCAGCGGGTGACCAGCAACCGATATGTCGGGAACCCGGCAAACGGGTTCGATCTGGTTCCGAGGGGAAGATCGGAACACCGAGCACTCTATACGTACACCAGTTCGTAGAGCAACCCGTGAACGACGAAAAGTTGCAGGACTCAGGTGCGCTGGTCGGCGGTGCACGCGGCACCGTCGCACACGTCGATCAGTGTGTCGTCGAACAGGAAGGCTGCCTTCTGGCGGCGCACGTCGGGGTCGGCGCGTGGGTCCTCGTGCGAGTCGCGGCTGGTGCGCGGTGGCGTGTTGGTGAACGGGATCGGGTCGCTGCCCGAGTCCCACACCACGATCGCCGACCCATCGCTCGGGTAGACGGTCGACTCGAGGCCCCAGCCCGGCTCCTTCTCGGCGCTGCGTCCGTCGACGGTGACCGGACGGTGGATGGTGGCGCCCACCGCCCGTGCGGCGACGAATGCCGACAGCTCGGTGACCTGCCAGTCGCCGAACGCCACGTGGAGGAGCACCTCCTTGGCCGGTGTGCCCGCATACGGGTCGGACGTGAGGTGCTGCACGTAGCCTGCGCCCTCGCCGCGGTCCCACAGCATCTGGATGAGGGCGATCAGCATCACCCGGTCGAGGTCGTTCGGGTAGGCGGGCTCCATGATCGCCTCGTAGGTGTCGAAGTCGACCGAGCGCTCGAGCAGCATCGAGTAGTTCATGCCCACCACGCCGAGCACGGCGCGCTCGATGTCGGGCGACACGGCGGCGAGCATCAGGCCCATGATCCCGCCCTGGCTGTTGCCGTCGTAGTCGAGGTGCTCGATGTCGATGAGCGGCGTGCCGTCGGCGCGTTGGAACGCCGGGTCGCTCGCCAGCCCGTCGGGGTGGATCATCAGCCGGCCGAGGAAGATCTGGTTGAGCACACCCTGCTGCAGCCGGTCGGCCATCGTTGGGAAGTTCGAGAACTCGGCGAGGGTGGCCGCGGCGTTGCCGATGTCGTCCTCGCTCATACCGGCCCACTTGGTGGCGCAGAACACGGTGTTGTGCTCGTTCGAGAAGGCGCGCAGGTTGCCGGCGCCCACTTCGCGGTTGCTGCCGAGCAGGCCGTGGCCGTATTGCACGAGGTGGGCGGGCTCGCTGCCGGCGACGGTCGCATCGCTCACGTTGCACAGGAACGACGCCTCGACCGTGCCGTTCTGCACCGGCAGTTCGTCGCCGGTGGCGCTCACCCCGTCGCCGTAGAAGAAGCGGTTGCCCGGGGCGCCGTCGCCGGTGAGGTAGTTCGGCACGGTGTAGGTGCCCTCCACCTGGAACGCGATGCCGTCGTCGGGCGCCGGCGTGACAGCGGTGACCGTGAAGGCGGGGGCGGCGTCGCCGAGCGCCGTCAGTGCCTCGTCGCGGATGTGCAGCATCCGCTCGCTGATGTTGCGCTGGCTCGCCACGGTGAAGTCCCAGGCGAGCTGCAGCTCGCCGCGCTCCACGCCGGCCGCCTCGAGTGCGGCGATGTTCGCCTCCATCGCTTCGGCGCGGTCGGCGAGCACGCTGATGTCGCCCGCCCAGCCGTCGCGGTAGGCGGCGAACACGGGTGACGTGTCGAGCAGCTCACCGTCGCCGCCTGCCAGGTTGCGCAGGCCCACGACATACGTGTGCCCTTCGGCTAGCGGCACGGCGGGATGGATTGCGAGTAGGCGATCGGCGTCGTCGTCGGCCTTGGCGTCGAGCTCGGCCCACAGCGGTACGCGCTCGCCGGTGTCGGCATCGATCAGCACCACGGGCGCGTCGTCGGCGAGTGAGGCCTCGAGGTCGGTCCACGGCGGCAGGTTCGACGCCTCGGCGTCGAGGCCCGGCACGTGGGTGAGGATGGAGGTGTTGGGACTGAACCCGTCGTTGCGGTTCCACTCGGTCAGATCGACCCACGTGCCGTCGACGTTGGCCGGAGCCACGCCCTCGGGGAATGCGACGCGCTTGCCGGTGTCGGTCGCCGGGTCGTCGCGCAGAAACTGGTTGCTCGGGAACGGCAGCATGCACTGCCGCATGTCGAGCGGGTCGCAGCCGGGCGCCACGCCCGACAGCAGTGCCTCGACCGCGGCCAACTGCTCGGCCGTGGGCTCCGTCACCTCCGGCTCGGGCGCCGCGGTGGTGTCCGGTGCTGGTGCGGTGGTGACAGGCGCGGCCGTGGTGGCAGGCGCAGTGGTCGTGGTCGTTGCGTCGTCGCCGCTGCACGCCGCCGTGGCGACCAGTGCGATCACCATTCCCAGTACTGCCCCTCGCCGCATGACGCCCCCCTTGTCGCCGCCCACTCTGCCACCTCGTCACGGCTCGCTGTGTACGCGTTGCCAAAGCGGTTACCGACGGGTAACTTCTCCCGCATGGCTGACTTCTCGCTCAACGAAGACCAACTCCAGATCCAGAAGTGGGTGCACGATTTCGCCGAGGACGTCATCCGTCCCGCGGCCCACGAGTGGGACGAGCGGGAGGAGTTCCCGTTCCCCGTGGTGCAGGAGGCCGCCAAGATCGGCCTGTACGGCTGGGAGTTCCTGATGAACGCCTTCAGCGACCAGACGGCGCTGACGCTGCCGGTGGTGGTGGAGGAGCTGTTCTGGGGCGACGCCGGCATCGGCATGGCCATCATGGGCTCGGCGCTCGCCGCCGCCGGCATCAGCGGCAACGGCACGCCCGAACAGGTGATGGAGTGGGTGCCGCAGTGCTACGGCGATGCGAACAAGGTGCAGCTCGGCGCGTTCTGCGTGAGCGAGCCCGATGCAGGTAGCGACGTGAGCAGCCTGCGCACCCGCGCCGTGTACGACGAAGCCAACGACGAGTGGGTGCTGAACGGCACCAAGGCGTGGATCACCAACGGTGGCATCGCCGACGTGCACGTGGTGGTGGCTGCGGTCGACCCGGCGCTGAAGGGCCGTGGTCAGGCCAGCTTCATCGTGCCGCCCGGCACCAAGGGCCTCAGCCAGGGGCAGAAGTACCTGAAGCACGGCATCCGCGCCAGCCACACCGCCGAGGTGGTGCTCGACGACGTGCGCGTGCCGGGCCGCTGCCTGCTGGGCGGCAAGGAGAAGCTCGACGCCAAGTTGGCCCGTGCCCGCGAGATGGGCCACAGCGGCGAGAAGCAGCCTGCCATGGCCACGTTCGAGGCCACCCGCCCCACCGTGGGTGCCCAGGCCCTCGGCATCGCCCGCGCTGCCTACGAGTACGCGCTGCAGTACGCGAAGGAGCGGCACACCTTCGGCAAGCCGATCATCCAGCACCAGGCCATCGCCTTCAAGCTGGCCAACATGGCCACCGAGATCGACGCCTCCCGTCTGCTCATCTGGCGCGCCGCGTGGCTGGCCCGCAACGGCGGCTTCAAGAACGGCGAGGGCTCGATGAGCAAGTACAAGGCCAGCGAGGTGGCCGTGCGCGTGACCGAGGACGCCATCCAGATCCTCGGCGGCTACGGCTACACCCGCGAGTACCCGGTCGAGCGCTGGCACCGCGACGCGAAGATCCACACGATCTTCGAAGGCACCAGCGAGATCCAGCAGCTGGTCATCGCTCGGGCGATCAGCGGCATGCGCATCGAGTGACCTCGTTGCGCGTCGGACTCGTCGGCGATCGGCTCAGGACGCGGGAACGTCGGCGATGAAACGGACGATCTCTTCGGCGATCTCCGGGCCGAGGTCTTCCTGAATGAAGTGGCTGGCCCGGTACACCTTGTGCTCGACGCCGGGCAACGACGCTCCTGGGATGCGCTGACGGAACTGGTTGCCCATCTCCATGTAGGTGTGTGGGCAGTGGTCGCCCCACAACGTGAGTGCGGGCTTGTTCCACCGCTCGTAGACGGCCCATGCGGCGTCGCCCTTCAGGCGCTCGGGGTCGTCGATGGTGATGGGCACGAGCATGGGGAAGCGCCGTGCGCCTGCCGCGTGTTCCTGTGTGGGGAAGGGTGCGTCGTAGGCGGCCAGCGCGGCGTCCGAGACCGGCTCTAGGCACCACCCCGGAACGATCTTCGATGGCACCAGTTCGATCACTTCCTGGCTGTAGACCCGCCAGGCGAGGAAGTAGAACGCGGGCCCCGCCTCCACCAGCGCCTCGACCTTCGCAGGCACGATGCGATCGTCGTCGTCCACCGTCGCGCGCCAGTCCATGCCGAGGAAGGACTGCAGCATGTCAGGCGTGAACGGGGCCTGCGCCGCGAGGTTCGGCAACCCGGGGCCCGAACACGGCAGCCCGGTGTTGGAGAAGACGACGCGGCTGAAGCGGGTTTCGAGGTCCGCCACCATGCGGGCGCCGATGAGGCCACCCCAGTCCTGGCCGAAGAACGTGGCATCGTGCAGATCGAG
>JBIIDH010000014.1:0-47972 GCA_044238435.1 Ilumatobacteraceae bacterium
GGGCGCGCACCTCGACATGATCGACAGCTTCAGCTACGCCACCACGATGCTCGCCCGGGCCGTGCGCGAGCGGCCGCTGATGCCGCTCGAAGAGGCCGTGCACCACCTCACCGGCCGACCGGCCGAGCTGTACGGCCTGGTCGACCGTGGCGTGCTCGTCGAAGGCGCCTGCGCCGACATCACCGTGTTCGACCCCGCCACCGTCGGCCCCGGCCCGGTGGGCATGCGGTTCGACCTACCCGGCGGCGCCGGCCGCGTGTACGGCGAGGCCGAGGGCATCGAGCACGTCATCGTCAACGGTGTGCGCTGCGTCGAGCGGGGCGAACTACTGGCAGCCCGGCCCGGCACACTGCTGCGCAGCGGCCGCGACACCACCACGGTGGCCGTCCGGCCCTGAGCCTCAGGGTGTGAACAGCGTCGGATCGGCCGTCGGCTGATAGCTGGTGAGGTCGACGGTGACGTCGGCACCCACGAACCGGGCGAGCACCCCGTCGGCCAGTGCGCAGTACTGCTTGGTGCCGCCGCTCAGCGCCACATCCACACAGGTGACCTGCTGGCCGGCGATCTCCGTCGTGCTCAGGGTGGCGGGGGCGATGCGGGCGTTGGCATCGCGGCGCAGGCGCTTGGCGATGTCGCCGAACAAGAACTCGGGTGTGACGCCGGTGTCGCTCACGGCGGCGGCATTCAGCACCGGGGTGCACGTACCGGCTGCCACCGAGCAGGTGCGGGTGCCGGTGCTGTCGGTGATGTAGCGGACGTCGTTGACGGTCATCGAGCGCTGCGTCGGGTCGGCCTGCGCAGCGGTGACCGTCGACTGCACTCCGCCGTAGGCGAGCAGCGCCTGGTAGCCGGCGGTGAACACGGCGCCACCGACGCTGTCGTACAGGGCCAGCACTGCATCGATGTTCGGGTCGCCGGTGGTGGTGCCGACGGCCGTGGGCGACTGCTCGAAGTAGGGGCGCTCGCCCTCCATGCAGGCCGTGGCGGCAAGGCTGGTGAGGGCTGCAAGGGTGAGGACTCGGAGTCGAGGCATGGCGCGTCGATCAGCGGAGCGAGGGGGCACGATCGGCGAGCGTAGGCGCGGCGGACCCGTGCGACCCATCGGGCGGGGCAGACACGACGAGGGCGCGTCGTTGCCGTCGGGGGCCGAGGATGCGCAGCGCGGTGAGGAAGGCCGTCAACGCCACCATCGCGATCACCCCGATCCGCACGCCCAGGTTGCCTGCATCGGTGCCGGCGCGCAGGCCGTGCACCAACGCCATCCACATCGCCGGGTACGACAGGTAGTGGAGCCGACGCCACAGGGTGCGCGGCAGCCAGCGGCGCACCCACGACGACAGTTGCACCACGGCGACGAGATAGAGGGTGGCGATCCCCCAGGCCACTGCTCCCGGCCGCCAGTCGAGCGCGAACGGCACGAACAACTCGCGCCAGCCGATGTGCAGGTAGTTGTCGCCCACCAGCGCGAGGAGGTGCACGGCGGTGAACACGATCGTCAACCAGGCGAGATAGCGGTGCAGGTCGGCCAGCCAGCGCGGCAGGCCGCGCCGCTCCACCAGGCGCGCCGACCCGAGCACGCCCCACATCACCGTCAGGGTCAGCAGCGCTGCCGCCACCCAGCCGCTCGACCGGGAGATGAACCAACTCAACTTCTCGCTGACGGCCAGCATCACGCCGGGTGCACCTGCTCGTACCGGTCGACGGGCCCGATGGTCGTGCGAGTGCCGTCGGCGTGCATCACGAACGCTGCCGCGGGGGAGAACGCAGCCGTGTGCGACGGGTCGACGAAGGGTGTCTTCGACAAGGCATCAGCCCACGCCGCCGTGCCCGCCACCACGGTGACGCCCACCACGGGCGAGGTGGTGGAGGTGCCGGTCGCCGGGTCGAGCAGATGATGGTGGGTGCTGCCGTCGGCCCGCCACCGACGGCGCAGGGTGGTGCTGGTGGCCACTCCTCCGTCGAGCAGGTCGAGCGATGTGAGCCGCTGCTCGGTGCGTGGGTCGAGCACGTCGACGTGCCAGGCGACGCCGTCGGCCGGCAGACCGGTCACCCGCACGTCGCCTCCGATGTTCACCAGCGCCCCGGCCGCGCCGCGCTCGATGAGGCCGCGGGCGGTGAGGTCGGCGGCCAGGCCCTTGCCGATGCCGCCGAGGTCGATCCGCACGTCGGCGGGGAGACACACCGACGACGTGTACGGGTCGACGTCGATGCCGACACACCCGGGGGAGGCCACCGGGGTGCTGGTCGCAGTGCCGGGCGAGGTGGTGGCCCGCAACTCGTCGATCGAGCGGTCGTAGCCCAGGCGCATCAGCGAGTCGTGCACCGTCGGGTCGAACAGCCCGCCGGTATGGATCCATGCGGCGCGCGCCGTGTGGACGGCCAGCAGCGTGTCGGTCGACACCATCACCGGCTCACCACCTGCGGCATTCAGGCGGGAGATCTCCGAATCGGGCCGGAAGCGGCTCCAGCGCGCCTCGAGCTGCTCGATGCGTTCCCTCGCCCAGCGCAGGAGGTCGTCGCCCCGGTCGGCGTCGTGGGTCACCACCGTCACGTCGACGACGGTGCTCATCGCCCGGCAGCACAGGTGCAGCACGGCGGGTGCGTGGATGGTGCGGACGAGGTTCACGACGTGCCCTGCGAGACCGTGTCGGGAGGCGGCGGGGGAGGAGGTGGCGCGGTCGGCGGCGGGCTGGTGGCCGGCGGACTGGTCGCCGGTGGCGCCGTAGCGGGAGGCGCCGTGACGACGTCCGGTGCGGTTGCGGCCGGTTCGGTCGCTGCTGGTGCGGTGGCGGCCGGTGCCGTGGCGGCCGGGGCAGGTGCAGCAGTGGCAGGCGCGGCGGTGGCTGGCGCGGTACCTGTCGATCGTGGTGCGGGCGTCGCGGCGGTCGGCTGGGCGAAGGTGGTGAGCGTCGCGGCCAGCTCGGTGCCGGTGATTTCGGCGCCGGCGCTCGCATCGACCGTCGTCGTCGGAGCGGTCGACGTGGTGGTCGACTCGGGCACGTCACCGGTCGTGGTGGGAGCGGTCGTGGTGGCGCCGGTCGTCGCAGGAGCCACCGTCGTGCTCGTCGCGACGGAGGCCGCGGCCTCCTGCTTCGCCTGCTGCTTGGCGGCCGTTGCCGCGGCATCGGCGTGGGCGATCAGGGCCGCACCGCCGAGCGTGGCCGAGATGCTCGCTCCCGCGACCGTGATCTTCGAGGCCAAGGCGGTGGATGGGCGTCGGCGGCGCATCTCAGCGACCCGCCTGCATCGCCAGCACGAACAACGACAGGGTGGCAGCGAACAGCACGGCCATCGCCGTCACCCGCCCGAGGGCGCGCCGTGGCAGTGCCCGCGGGGCAGGGTTCACCACGGCGTCGGCTCGGCGCATGCTTCTCTATCGGCAGGTCGTTAGCCTCGATCAAGTGATTCGTCTCGACGCAGCGACATTCCTGCTGCAGTGGGCGGTCGGCGGCCTGTTCTTCTGTTGGTTCACCACACGCCGACGCCTGGTGGGCCTCGGCTACGGGTGGCTGCTGCGTGGCACCTACCTGCTCATCGCCGCAGGTGGCGTGGTGTGCGCTGGGGTATTCGGCTGGGTGCCGGGCCGCGACATCCCCGCCATCGGGGTGGTGGTGGCTGCTTTCGGGGTGCTCGTGGTGTCGATCGTGCGTCGCCGGGCCGGGGTGTCGGGCGGCGACGCCGAGCACGACCGTCGTTCGGCCCGGGTGGCGGCCATGACCGGTATCGACCGTGAAGCACCTGTTGGCGACGTCGCCCGCGTGGGTCGTGAGTTCCCACCTGCGCTCGACCTCATCGCACCGGCCATCGGCCTCGTCGGCCTGGTGGCAGCCGGTATCGACGCCACCGACGGCGGGGCAGGCTCGGTCGCCCTCTCCGTCCTGCGCACCGTGGTGGGCGCGGCGTTCCTGGGTGCCGTCACCGACGCGATGCTGCTGGGCCACTGGTACCTGGTGCAGCCCGGCCTGCCCCGCAAGGTGCTGAACGAGTTGGTCACCGCGCTCGGTTGGATCTGGCCCGCCGAGGTGCTGTCGCTGCTCATCCCCACCGGCATGGTGTCGGTGTGGACCGGGTCGGTCGACGACGGCTGGGGCGGCACGCTCGGCTGGTTCTGGGCCGCCTGCGCCATCACCACCATCGTGCTGGTGTTCGTCACCCGTGCTGCGTTGCGCGAGCGGTACTACTCGGCTGTCATGGCGGCCACCGGCTTGCTGTACCTCGCCATCCTCACCGCCTTCGGCACCGACATCGTCGCCCGCGCCGTCCTCGCCGGCTGACCCGCCCCACCCCGCCCCGCCCCGCCCCGCCCCCTGCCGGCCGTCGCCCGCCCGCGTTTGTGAGCAAGTCGGCGTCAGGCAGGGTTCCGCTCACAAACGCTGCACCCGGCCGGCTGCGTTTGTGAGCAACCTCGTGTTGAACGGGGGTCCGCTCACAAACGCCGACGGGGGGTGGGGGCCGGGGTGGGTGCGGGGGCGGGAGGGGGCGTACTCTCGGGGCATGCAGCCGATCCCGCGCACCATCTACGCCGACGAGCACGACCAGTTCCGGGCCGCCTTCCGCGGGTGGCTCGACAGCGAGGTGGTGCCCAACCACGAACAGTGGGAGCACGAGCAGATCACGCCCCGCTCGCTGTGGCTGTCGGCCGGCAAGCAGGGATTCCTCGGCCTCACCGTGCCCGAGCAGTACGGCGGTGGCGGCACCGACGACTACCGCTTCGCCGCCATCATGGCCGAGGAGATCGGCTACACGGGCGTGATCGGCAGCGGCAACGGGATGACGCTGCACAACGACATCGTGCTGCCCTACTTCCTCGGTTTGTGCAACGACGAGCAGAAGCAACGCTTCCTGCCGGGTATGTGCGCCGGCGACATCATCGGCGCGCTGGCCATCACCGAACCCAACACGGGCAGCGACGTGGGCGGCGTGCGCACCACCGCGGTGAAGCACGGCGACACGTTCGTCGTGAACGGCGCGAAGACCTTCATCTCGAACGGCATCAACAGCGACGTGGTGGTCACCACCGTGAAGACCGACCCGTCGGCCGGCCACCGGGGCATGAGCCTGCTGCTGCTCGAGCGGGGGATGCCGGGCTTCGAGCGCGGTCGCAACCTCGACAAGATGGGCATGCACGCGCAGGACACGGCCGAGCTGTTCTTCACCGATGTGGAGGTGCCGGCCGCCAACCTGCTGGGCGAGGAGGGCAAGGGCTTCTACTACCTGATGCACAACCTGGCCCAGGAGCGACTCGGCATCGCCGTGGGCGCCGTGGCGGTGGCGGCGGCCGCCATCGACTGGACGCTCGACTACACCAAGGAGCGCAAGGCGTTCGGCCAGCCCGTGGCGCACTTCCAGAACTCGAAGTTCGTGCTGGCCGAGCTGCACACCGAGACGCAGGCGGCGCAGGTGTACGTCGACCGCTGCATCGAACTGCACTGCGAGGGCAAGCTCACCGCCGAGCAGGCCGCGGCGGCGAAGTACTGGACCACCGAGTTGCAGAACAAGGTGGTCGACCGGTGCGTGCAGCTGCACGGTGGCTACGGCTACATGCGCGAGTACCCCATTGCCCGGGCGTGGGCCGACAGCCGCATCCAGTCGATCTACGGCGGCACCAGCGAGATCATGAAAGAGATCGTCGGCCGCTCGCTGGTGGGTGGCTGAGCCCGTGGGTGCGGGCCCGGTGAGCGCAGCGCGCGACCGGCTGGTGCCCACCATCGACATCAGCGCGAGTCGAGATCGGGCCGCGGTGGGGGCCGAACTCGACGCGGCATGCCGCGAGGTGGGCTTCTTCGAGGTGATCGGCCACGGCGTGCCCACCGCGGTGATCGACGCGATGCAGGCGGCCACCGCCGACTTCTTCGCCCTGCCCGAGGCGACCAAGCGCGCCACCAAGCCGGCCGATCTGGAGGTGAACCGCGGCTACTCGGCCCGGGCCACCGAGGGCCTCGGCTACAGCGTCGGCGTGGCCCGTCCGCCCGACCTGTTCGAGGCGTTCAACATCGGCCCCGACGCACCCGACCTGGCCGATCCGGCCGTCGCCGCCGAGCAGCATCGCCTGTTCGCCCTCAACGTGTGGCCCGCCGAGGTGCCTGCGCTGCGCCCGTCCCTCACCGCCTACATGGCCGCCGCCCGGGCCGTGGCCGACCGGCTGACCGACCTGTTCGCCGTGGCTCTCGGCCTGCCCGACGGCTTCTTCGCCCCGTTCTTCACGCACAGCACCGACACGCTGCGGGTGAACCACTACGAGACCCAGCCCGGCGACCCCGACCCGCTCGAGGGCCAGATCGGCATGGGCGAACACACCGACTACGGGGTGTGCACCGTGCTGTTCGCCGACCAGGTGCCCGGCCTGCAGATCGTCGCCCCCGACGGGGAGTGGGTGGATGTGATGCCCTCACCCGGGGCGCTGCTGGTGAACCTCGGCGACCTCACCGCCGAGTGGACCAACGACCGCTGGCGCAGCACCCTGCACCGGGTGCTGCCGCCCGCCCGCCTGCCCGACCGGGTGAACCGTCGCCGCTCGGTGGCGTTCTTCCACGACGGCAACCACGACGCCCGCATCGAGTGCCTGGCCACCTGCACCGGCCCCGGCAACCCGCCGAAGTACGCCCCCGTGCTGGCCGGCGAGCACCTGATGGCGAAGCTGATGGGCCCCCGGCTGCTGCAGCAGTCGGAGGCCCAACAGACCACGGGCTCTCGCCTGGGCTGAGCGTCAGCCCTTGGGTGTGCCGACGAGCAGCACCTGCTGGGGAACGCCACCGGGGGTAGCAGGAGGCCGGAGCATCGCCACGATCACCTGCGAACCCGTGCCCCGCAGCCAGCCGCTGAAGCCCACGTCGGTGCCGGCCAGGTCGTCGCCACGTTCGATCGACCACGACGCACCGTCGACGCTGTGCATCACCACGCCCTCGGGCATGACGCCCACCACCGGGTCGATGCCGAGCTGCTCGAGCGCCTGGGTGTAGACGACGGCGAGGTCGTCCCACGAGAATGCCGCCGCTTCGCCGTCTGCAGGCTGCACGGTGAGGCCGTTCTCCGCCTGGGCGACCGCACCGGTCGGGACACCGTTGACGTACGAGCCGAGCTCGACGCCGGTGGCGGTGTCGAGGAACCGGTAGCCGTTCTGGTCGTCGGCGCGCATCGTGACGCTGCCCCTGACGATGTCGACGCCACCCACCTCGGCGATCAAGTCGCGGCTCACCCATCCGGTGATGGTGATGCCGGTGCCGTCGGCCACCACCTGCGGCCCCACGCCGAGCCAGGGCTTCACCCCGTCGTCGGGGCCGAGCAGGCCGGTGAGACCGGTGACGGTCCAGCCGCCATCGGGGATGCCCACGGCAACGGCTGGGATCATGCCGTTCACGTCGCTAAAGCCGACCACCACGAGGCGGTCGCCGAAGCCGGTCAGGCTGGTGATGTTGACGATCCGGGGCGTCGCGACCTCGCGCCAGGCCTGGCCGTCGGCGCTGACGTACATGGTCGACCACTGCTCGCCGGTGCCGAACTGGTACCAGGTTGCCGCGAGGGCGAAGCCGTCGGCGTAGGTGGCGAGCTGGGACTGGCCGAGCGTTGCGCCTGTCTCGGGCAGCGGCAGGTCGACCTCGGTGAACGATGTGCCATCGGTCGAGACGAGCAGATGGGAGTCTCTGAACAGTGCCTCCACCGTGGCCGGGGCGACACCGAGTTCGTCCCACGGGTGCAGGCCGACGAGCGACTCGTCGCAGGCGGACGGCGCGGTGACCGTGCCCATGGTGGCGGCCCCGTTCTCCAGCGCCGGGCCCAACACCGTGGTCGGTGCCACGGTGTCGTAGATGAATCCATCGGTCGAGCACGTGCCGAACACCTCGATGCCGGCCTCGGTGAAGTTGTAGGGCAAGACCACCTTGGATCCGAGCAACCGTTCGACGTCGATCACGGGGTTCACGCTCACCGCCAGCACCACAGCGGTGTCGGACGCAACGATCGACGACGGGTTCACACCCACGGTGCGCACTGTGGGGTCGGCGCGCAGCGTGTCGATACCCAGCGGCAGGGCGACGCTCGACCACGACGCCGCACCGTCGTCGCTGGAGGCGAAGCGGGCCTCCACGTCGCCCGATGCTGCGACGGCCGTGCCGAAGGTGAGGAAGCGGTTGCCCTGCGCCGCCAGCATTGGCGACAGCCCCGACACGGGTGGTGCGGAATCGACCTGCTGCCACGACACCGCATCGTCGGAACGCCACAGCGTGGGCACGTTCGGCTGGTTGCTGCCGACCGTGGCGGGCTGGGTGGACCAGGCGAGGTAGGGGCCGTCGCCAACTGCCGGCCCGAAGGTCATGCCCAGTGCCTCCGCCGAGTTCGGCTCGACCACGTTCCACACCATGTTCGACGGCACCTTGGTGACGGGCGGGACAGCGGTGTCGACCGTGACAGGGGCGCCGTCGACGGTGGTCGTGGGTGTGACGACGGAGCCGTCGCTCACCGGCGGCACCGTGGTGTCGGAAGCGCCGGTGTCGGGAGACCCGGTGTCGTCGCTGCCGATGGCATCGGGCGCGGCCGGACGGGTGAGCACGGCGACCGAACCGATGGCGGTGCCGGCGATGGCCACCACGGCGGCCAGGCCCACCGCGGTGCGGCGGCGGTGCTGGCGCTGGCGGCCGCGGGCCACCACCACCTCAACCGGGGTGTCGGCGATGGACAGTGATGCAGCCTCGGCCGACAACCGGTCGGCGAGGTGCTGGTGCGTACGGGGGTCGTTCATCGGAGGTCCTCCTCGATGGGTGCATGGAGTGGGGCGAGTAGCGGGGTGAGACGGGTGAGGGCACGGCTGAGGCGGCTCTTCACCGTGCCGGGGCGGATGCCGAGCACCTCGGCGGTGTGGGCTTCGCTGAAGCCGAGCAGGATGCGGCACACCACCACGGCGCGGTGGTCGACCGAGAGCTCGGCGAGGGCCCGGTCGATCGCCGGGTCCTGTACCACTGGTGCGGGCGACGAGGCCGAGCCGCCCACCCAGGTGGGCGCCGGGCGGGTGATGCGGCGGATGACCGAACGGCTCCAGTTGAGGCCCACCCGGTACACCCAGCCCGCCGGATTGTCGATCGAGCGCACCTGGGCCCAGCGCTGGTAGGCGCGGGCCATCGCCTCGTCGGTGGCCTCCGTGGCCAGGTCGACATCGCGCAGGGTGAGGGCCAGCGCCCGGGCCACCGAGGTGCGATGGGTTCGGTAGAAGTCGTCGAACGAGACGAAGGCGACCCTGACGTCGTCGTGCGTCTCGGCCAGTACTTCGAACGGCATGCTCGCCGCGCTCGATGTCGTCAGATCCACGTCGACCAAACGCCGGTCGTCGTGATTCGGTTCCCTCGTCACGAATCGGCTGCCGATGCGGTCTGTGCGTCGAGCGCGGCCAGCAGGGTGGCGGCAGTGGTGTCGGCAGGGTCGAGGTCGACCGCGGTGGTCCATGCGGTGCGGGCCAGGTCGACCTCACCGGCGAGCGCGGCGGCCCGGCCCAACTGCACCTGCCACGCGGAACGGTACGGGTCGAGCGCCGTCAGTCGTCGCCATGCGTCGAGGGAAGCCGCAGTGTCGGCGGGGTCGCCGGTGATGGTGGCGCGCTGCAGCAACAGCGCCGCCTCCTGGTCGCGCACGATCGGGTCGTTCGGCGACCAGCGCAGGCCGGCGCGGGCCTGGCGTAATGCCTCGTCCACATCGGCCAGCGTGCCCCGCTCGCTCAGCACCTGCGCGGCCACGATGCGGTAGCGCAGATCGTCGGGCCGCAGTTCGGTGGCGCGCCGTGCGTCGGCCACGGCGGCGTCACGATCGCTGCCGGCATCGACAGCGCGGCGCGCCAGGCGGTCGGCGGCCACGTCGGCGATCCCTGCTGCAGCGGCCAGGGCGGCCAGGGCGAGCGCAACGGTGCCCAGCACCCGGCGGCTGCGGTGCTGCGTCGCGACGGTGGAAGTAGTGCTGGTGGCCGCCACCAGCAGTCCGGCCACCAGCCACCACAGCGCGTCGAGTTCGGCGACGGGGAACAGCACGAGTTGCTGGACGGCGAACGCGATCGTGCCCACCGCCAGGCCTGCCACCGTGGGGTCGGCCCGCCCGATGGCCGACCAGGCGCGCCGACACACGAACAGCACCAGGGCGACGACGGCGAGCGCCACCCCGACGCCGCCCGCCAGCGCAGCGTCGAGTGGTCCGCTGTGCGCCCGGTCGGGCAGCACACTGGTGCGCGGGTGCGCCCGTTCGTAGGCGCGGTCGACCCCTTCGGCCACGGCGATGCGGTAGCCCTCCGGCCCGGTGCCCAGCAGCGGATGGTGGGCGATAACACGGGTGGCCACGCGCCATTCGTCGAGTCGGCTGGTCATGCCCTGCGAGCGGTCGGCCACGTCTACCAGCCAGGGCGAGCACACCGCCAGCGTCGCCACCAGCGCGGCACCGCCCAGGAACACGGCCTTCCTGCTTGGTCGCAGCCGCACCAGCAGCACGAGACCGGCTGCCGCTGTGCCCAGCCACGCGGCCCGTGCCCCCGAGCCCAGCAGCGCAACCATGCCCGTTGCGGCGGCCACGGCGCCGAGCCATCGCCAGGCACAACGCTCGGCCCTACTGGATGCCACCCCGACCGAGATGGGCACCAGCAGGCAGGCTGCCGCGCCGAGGAACGCCGCCGACCCGAACGGCCCGGTGAGTCGACTGGTGTTGGAGGCGATGGCGATCGGTGGCCCGAACGCCAACTCCCACAGCGCGTACAGGCCCATGCCGAGGCCGGCGATCACTGCGCCGCGAGCGATGGTGTGGCGATCGGCCGCCGTGGTGAGTTGCTGCCCGGCGGCGAACAGGGCAGCGAACAGCAGCCACGTCACCCAGCCGAGGTGGCGCACCGGGTGCCCCAGCAGCGCCACCGCCTCGTCGTCGTTCACCAGCGCCGACACACCGAACAGGCCGAGCGCAACGGCCCACACGATGGTGCTCCGGCGGTGCAGTCGGGCACGGCCGCCGCGCAGCGCCAGGCCGACGGTCACCAACGCAAGCGTGGCGGTGAGCGCCCATTTCGCCGGCCCGAACGGCGACCAGCCCCCCGGGTCGAGCCCCAGCACCGCCCCCACGAACAACGCCGCCGCTGCGAACGCGGCGGGCGCAGGGCAGTTGGCCTCGTCCCCGGCGGACGGATGGTGGGGCGCAGTCATCCGCACGGCCATAGACGCCCATCCTGGCCGTTCGGTTCCACCCCCGAGTGTCGTGCGCCCACCCGGGGGTCGTTTGCACCCCGGGTGCGCAGACAACCCTCGGGTGGGCGGCTGCGACTCGGGTGGGCGGCTGCGACTCGGGTGGGGTCAGGCGATGATGCCGGCGGCGCGCAGGGCGGCGGCGTCGAGGCCCAGTTCGGTGACGATCTCGTCGCTGTGCTCGCCGTAGCGGGGCGCATGACTACCCACCCGGGCAGGGGTGTGCGAGAAGCGGGGCGCCGGTCGGGGTTCGCGCAGGCGGCCGGCCGACGGGTGCTCGCGCTCGACGAACACCTCGTTGTGCACCACCTGGCCGTCGGTGGGCAGATCGTGCAGCGAGTTCACCTTCGAGGCCGGCACGTCGTGGGTCTCGGCCCCGGCCAGGAACTGCTCGACGGTGGTGCGCTCGGCGGCCTCGCGCATCAGCTGCACCAGCGCGGGGCCGTTCTGGCTGCGCAGGATGGGGTTGGCGAAGCGGGGGTCGTCGGCCACCTCGGGCACGCCCAGCGCGGCGCACAGCCCGGCGAACTCGGGCTGGCTCACGGCGCTGGCCGCCGCGAACCCGTCGTTCAGCATCGTGACCGAGTACATCGAGCCGATGGTGGGGGTGCGGCTCACGTCGTCGTCGAGCAGCACCGCGTCCATCGCCGAGTCGGGCCACATGAAGGCGATGGCCGCATCGAGCATGGCGAGCACGATGTGCTGGCCACGCGCCTTGCCCGTGGCCCGGGCGTACAGCGCGGCTGTGACGGCCTGCGTGGCGGTGTACGACGTGACCTTGTCGCACAACAGCGTGCGGAACAGCGACGGCGAACCGGTTGCCGGATCGGTCTGCACCGACGCCAGACCCGACGCGGCCTGGATGACGTTGTCGTACACGCGGCGGTGGCTGTTGGGGCCGTCGGGCCCGTAGCCGCTGATGCTGACGTAGATGAGATCGGGGTTGATGGCCGACAGGGCGTCGTAGCCGAGGCCGAGGCGCTCCATGGCGCCGGGCCGGAAGTTCTGGATGAGCACGTCGGCGTCGGCAACCAGCTTCTGCAGCACCTCGAGGCCAGCCGGCTGCTTCAGGTCGACCACCAGGCTGCGCTTGCCACGGTTGTTGTTGGCGAAAATGCCGGTGATGCCACCCTTCTGACTCCCGAGGAACCGCATCATGTCGCCCAACCCCGGCGACTCGACCTTCACCACGTCTGCGCCCTGATCGGCCAGCATCATCCCGGTCAACGGTCCCGAGATCATCACCGACAGATCGACGACCTTCACCCCATCCAATGGCCCCATGGGCGCATCGTGGCAGATCACTCGGCGGCGTGCACACCCCTGCTCGCCAGCAGGCCCACCGCCCCGAACGCCAGGGCGCACATGAAGCTGATGCCGATCGCCGTCGGATAGCTCATCTGTCCGCGATCGGCCGCAGCGACGAACGCCCCGCCGAAGGCGTAGCCGATGGAGAACCCGAGCGACTCGATGAGACGCACCTGGCCGCTCACTCTGCCCTCGGTGCCCGGGACGGCGTAGCTCATCGAGGCCACGGTCGTGGGGTTGTAGAGCACACCCATGCCCACCCCACCGATCGTCCAGCCGATGAACACGGCCCACAGCGGCCACGAGGCCGACAGCACAGGTGCCACGCCGACGATGCCGACCATCATCAGCACGAAGCCGATGCGGGTGGCTGTACGCGGGGTGATGTCGGGAAAGCGGGTGACCAGCGCCTGTCCACCGGTCCAGGCGATGGCGCCGCCGACGATGACGAATCCCTGCATGATGGGCGAGGCGTCGTGGATGCGGTCGGCAGCGAGGGGGACGAATCCGTCGACTGCGATGAAGGTGGCAGCCGCGAGAAAGCGCACGCTCAGCAGCGCCGGGAACCCGGGTCGGGCGGTCAGCATCCCCGCGGGCACGAGCCGCACCAGCGCCCAGAGGCCCAGGGCGATACCGGCCGCGCATCCCACCACTGCCACCACCGGGTCCGCAGCCGGAAGCGCCAGCACGAACGCGCCGGCGCCGAGCGCGGCTAGCAGCGCGAACAGTCCCGAGCGAGGCTGGTCGTCGAGGTGTTCGACGCCGGGTTCGGGTGGGTATCGGCGCATGGGGCCCACCGACAGCAGGCCCACCAGCATCGCCAGTGGCACGATGCCGAAGAACACCCAGCGCCAGCCGAACAGGTCGGTCACCAGGCCGGCGAACAACGGCGCCACCAGGCTGGGGACCACCCATCCGGCGCCGATCCAGACGAACATCATGGGTTGGCGCGACACCGGGAAGGCGCGCTTGATGAGCATGTAGGCCACCGGCGAGAAACCACCCGCACCAAGGCCCTGCAGGGTGCGGCCGGCGACCACCGTCCACATGTCGGGCGCGACGCCCGACACCACGAGACCCACCACGAACACTGCCAGTGACATGGTCATCACGAAGGCCGGCCCGCGTCGATCGGCAGCCCGGCCGGCGACGACGAGCGACGCCATGCCGGCCAGCGTGTACACGGCCAGGCAGACGCCGTAGAGCGAGTCGCCGCCCAGTTCGTCGGTCACTGTGGGCAGCACGGTGGTGAGCGCCGTGACCTCGAAGCCCACCAGCGACACGCCGAGCACGAGGCCGACGGCCAGCAGTCGCTGGCCCGCGTCGAGACGCTCGTCGACCGTGGTGGCGTTCATACCGAGGTCGGGTTTCAAGCGGGCGAGCCGGGCGCCACCAGCGGCCACGGCCGGGTGCGCTCCATCGCCAGAGCGAGGTCGAGCAGCACCTGCTCGCTGAAGTGGCGGCCGATGATCTGCAGGCCCACGGGCAGCCCGTCGACGGTGCCGGCGGGCACCGAGATACCAGGGTTGCCGTGCAGGTTGCACGGGAAGGTGAGCTTGCCGTTGTTGCCGGCACCGGCGGTGATGCCGCCGAACACCCCAGGAAGTGGGCCCTCGGCGTCGAAGGCGACGTCGGGGTTGCTGGCCGTGATGACCAGATCGACGCCGTCGACCGGGTCGAAGATGGCGGCCATGCGTTCGTTCAGCTCCATCCGGCGGCGCTCGATCTTGGCCCGAGCCTCGATGCCGTAGCGCTGCGGAGCCATCAGCAGGCCCATATGCATCTCGGGCGTGAGCACATCGGCACAGCCCGGCCAGGCGTCGCCCAGTTCGGTGAAGATCGAGATCATCCCGCTGATGCTCCACGCTGCGCCCATCGACGGCAGCGAGGTGTCGAAGCCGTCGACACGGTGCAATCCGGTGGTGGCGATGAGGTGGTCGGCGGCCTCGGCCAGCACCCCCCACATCGCGGGCGACACGACGGCGCCGCCCCAGTCGGGCGCCACGGCCACGCGCAGCCCGCGCAGTTCGCCACCGAACGAACCGAGGCCGGCCTCCCAGCCCTCCACCCGCGGCAGGCTGAACTGGTCGCGCGGGTCGTGGCCGTTGCACACGTCGAACCAGCGGGCCGTGTCGCGCACGCTGCGGGCCATGCAGCCGACGGTGACCGTGTAGTTGCCGTTCTCGGCCCGCGGGCCACGCGGGATGCGGCCGAACGTGCTCTTCAGGCCCACCAGGCCGGTGAAGCCGGCGGGGATGCGGATGGAGCCGCCGCCGTCGCCACCGGTGGCGATGGACACCAGTCCGCCTGCCACCGCGGCTGCGCTGCCGCCCGACGAGCCGCCGGGCGTGCGGCCGTGCTTCCACGGGTTGTGGGTGGCGCCGTTCAACACGGTGCGGGTGACGTTCACCCCGCCGAACTCGCTGGCGGTGGTGAGGCCGGCCAGCACGGCGCCACCGTTGTCGCGGATGCGGCGCACCTGGAACGAGGTCTGCGTGGCCACCCGGTCGGCGAACACCACACACGCCTCGGTGTCGGGCCAGCCCTCCACCTGGTCGAGTTCCTTCACTCCCAGCGGCACGCCACCGAACGGCAGCGACACGTCGGCCGCACGGGCGGCGGCCTCGGCCTGCTCGCGCGCCAGGAACGAGAAGGCGTTCAGATCGCTGGCCTCGATGGCGGCGTAACTGGCCTGCAGTTCCTCGAGCGGGCTGCGTCGCCCCGATCGGAACTCGTCGACGAGAGAGCAGGCGTCGCCCTGCCACGGTGTATCGGCCATAGCCGTCACGCTACTGCGCCGAGGCGAGTGCGGCTGGGGCCAGACCCTAGAGTCGGGCGGGTCATGGACAGTCGTGCCTTTCTCGGCCTGCAGCAGAGCCACAACCCCTACCGGTGGCACATGGAGGTCACCCAGGGTCTCAGCACGATGGGGGGCTTTCTGTTCGGCGGGTGCGGCCTGGCTGCCGCCATCTCGGCCATGGAGGGCACCAGCGAGCGGGAGTGCGTGTGGGCCACGGCCCAGTACCTGTCGTACGCGAAACCGGGCGAGGTGATGGACGTCGACATCACTCTGGCCGTGGTGGGCCACCAGATGACCCAGGCCCGGGCCGTGTGCCATGTGGGCAACCGCGAGATCCTCACCGTGAACGCCGCGCTCGGGCATCGGCCGATGGACGTATCGGGCCAGTTCGAACGTATGCCCGATGTGCTGCCACCGGATCAGTGCACGCCGCGACCGCACCGCATGCCCGTCGACGGCACGATCAACGACCGCCTCGAGCAGCGCCTCGCCAAGGGCCGCGACCTCGAGGAACTCGACGGCACACCGAGCGACGGCCAGACCTTGATGTGGGTGCGCATCCCCGACGTGATCGAGGGGGTCGACGCCACGGCACTGGCGGTGCTGGGCGACTTCGTGCCGATGGGCGTGGGTCAGGCCCTGGGGGTGCTCGGCGGGGGCAACAGCCTCGACAACACGCTGCGGGTGGTGCACCTGGTGCCCACCGAGTGGGTGCTGCTCGACATCCGGGTGCACGCCGTCGAGCGCGGCTTCGGGCACGGTCTGGTGCACATGTTCGCCGAGGACGGCACGCTGCTGGCCACCGCCAGTCAGAGTTGCATCGTCCGCTTCTGGAAGAGTCGCGACATCGCCGCACCCGGTGCCGCGTCCACCGATCAACCGTCCGACACAGGGAGTCGATGACCATGGCACTACCGATCCGTCCCGGCATGACCGTGCCGCTGCCCGGTCCGCTGCACAGCCACCGCGACAAGCTGGGCGAGTTGGCCGACATGGGCTATACCGACATCTGGTCGGCCGAGAGTGACGGAGCCGACGCGTTCACGCCGTTGGCGCTGGCCGCCGCGTGGGAGCCCCGGCTGCGGCTGGGCACCGCCATCGTGCCCGCCTACACCCGCTCGCCGGCGTGCTTCGCGCAGAGCGTCGCCTCGCTGGCCGACGCGGCACCGGGCCGGTTCGCCATCGGCATCGGCTCGAGCAGCAACGTGATCGTCGAGCGGTGGAACGGTGTGCCCTTCGTCGAGCCGTACAAGAAGGTGCGCGACGTGGTGCGCTTCCTGCGCGACGCGCTGAGCGGCGAGAAGATCGCGAAGACCTACGACACGTTCACGGTGAACGGCTTCCGCCTCGGCGTGCGGCCCGAGCAGACGCCGCCCATCCTGGTGGCCGCTCTACGCGAAGGCATGCTGAAACTGGCGGCGCGTGAGGGCGACGGCGCCATCATCAACTGGTTGTCACCCACCGACGTGAGCCGGGTTGCCGGTGTAGTGCGCGAGGCGGCCGGGGGTGTCGAGAAAGAGATCGTCGCTCGCATCTTCTGCTGCCCCAGCGAGAACGCCGAGGCCGTGCGGGCCGCCGGCCGTTTCGCCGTGGCCGCGTACCTGAACGTGCCGGTGTACGCCGACTTCCATCGGTGGCTGGGCCGCGGCGATGTGCTGCAGCCGATGTGGGACGCCTGGCAGGCGGGCGACCGTAAGGCCGCCCTGGCTGCGATCCCGGACGAGGTGGTCGACGACCTGATCGTGCACGGTTCGCCCGCCGAGTGCCGGGCCAAGATCCAGGCATACTTCGACAACGGCGTGACCACCAGCAGCCTGGCGATCATGCCGTTCGACCCGGAGTTGAAGCACTGGGACGCCGTGAAGGTGCTGGCCCCGACGGCCGGGTGATGAGCGCCGCCTGGTTCAGGCGGCCTGATGCGAGGTGTTTGCGGTGTGCGCCGCCCGCTGGGCGAGTTGACGCCGGATGAGGGCGATCTGGGCCAGACCCAGTTCGCGTGTGCGCCGGTCGAGGCGGAGTTGCAGGGGCCGCTCGGAAGCGGGCAGCAAGGTGAGCTGCTCGGGAGCATCGGCCGTTGCGACGGGGGTGGAGTCGGTGTGCTGAGCCATGGGGGGATGATGCAGGAGGGGTGTGGCACGGTTACGGAGAGATGCCGTGAAGGACATGTCCAACCCTCCTGCCTCGCGGCTCGTGCTCCGGACAGTCGTGTGTTGTACGGGCGGTGAAAGGTTCGAGGGTGACCCACAAGGCAGGAACAGCCGTAGCCATCGGCGCAGCGACCACGGTGATCGTCTCCCTCGCAGCCCTGATGGCTGTGGGAGGACTCCCGGCCCTCGGACTCGGCTCGCTCATCGCTGCCGCCACGGTGCTGGGTGTGCGGCTCGCCTGGTTCGGTGAGGTGCTGGCCCCGATCGATCTGTCCGCTCCCCAGACGGTGGCCGAGGAGATCGACGACGACTCGACGGTGAAGGTGTCCGAGCAGCAGGCTCGCGACGCGGGTATCGCGGAAGGCGGCGTGGGTGTCGCCACCGAGACCGAGACCGTGATCACCACCACCCGCGCGTCCGACCACGACCCGACCACTGGCCTGTGGAGCCGGGCCGCGCTCGAGCGTGCGCTCGCCACTGCGTCGGAGGAGCCGTCGTGGGCCTATCCGGGCCGTGTGGTGATGTTCGTCGTGTTCGACGACTTCAACACCATCGTCGACGCCCACGGCCGTGAAGTGGGCCGCGAGGTGTTCGCCGCGGCGTCGCAGCGTCTGATGGCCTGCCTGCGCCCCGGCGACATCGCCGTGCGCCACGGCATCGACGGCTTCGTCATCCTGCTGGAGAAGAACGCCGTCATGGCCACTGCCCGGCCGGTGGCCGAGCGGGTGATCATGGCCATGGCGTTCCCGTTCATGGTGGCCGACGAGTTCGTGGCGATGGGCGCCTGCGTGGGCCTGACGGTCAGCAACGGCGACCTCACTCCCGACGGCCTGCTGCTCACCGGCATCGGCGCGGCATCGATCGCCAAGCGCGCCGGCCGCGGTCACATCATCCAGGTCACCTGACGCTGCTGCGGGTCGGCCTCTGCTGAGCCGGGCACACCGAGGACCCAGCCCTCCTCCTGGAGCACGTCGTCGGCGATGCGGTCGGGCACCTGGGGGGCGAACAGCGCACCGAGCCGGCCGGCCGCATCGAGGCCGGCAAGTCGGGTGGCCAGTGCAGTCACCTGCGCCGCGTCGCGCACGGGGTGCAATGCGGGGTCGACCTCAACGGCGCTGGGCCACACCTCTGCCACGACCACGGTGCCGCGGTCGCCGCGCGTGGGGTCGTCGACCAGGCCGGTGTCGAAGGGCCAGACGCGTAGCCGTGATGCGGCACGCTGCCGGAGCCGGTGCAGGAGGGGGATGGCCGTGAGCGACTGGCTGCCCACGCTGCCGGCGCCGGCCAGTTGCCACATCGAGGAGGGTCGTCTGCCCAGCTCGTGCAGCACTCGTTCGGTGTGACGGAACTCGGTGAGTGGTGGCTCCGATGCCGTCGGGAACCCGGGAGCCTTGGTGCGGGCGAGCGTGGGTGTGACGTGCCGGGTCGAGGTGGTGCCCCAGAACGGTCCTGGGCTGGCGCCGGTGCGGGCGTTCAGCGTGTCGGCGACCTCGAAGCGGTTGTTCGTGTTGTCGGGCCGGTCGTCGATGGTGTCGGCGAGGTGCTGCCAGATCGCCGACCAGGCAGGTGGGGTGTCGATGCCGGCAGCCGCGGCGAACCCGCGCGGATAGCCGAGTCCGACGTCGATGCCGAGCAGGATGCGCTGATCGGCGTACACGGCGAGCACCGACGACACGAGGCGGTCGGCATCGTGGCGGGTGGGCGGATTGTGGAGCGCGGGCTCGGCGCCGCCGCGTTCGAGCACCGCCACCCAGATGGAGTCGCGGCCCACCTTCGGTACCGACGACGCGCTCCAGTCGACGATCACGTACACGTCGAACAGAGGTGAGGGCGCCGAGCGGTCGATGTGCCGCAGTCTGGCCGACACGGCTGCCGGTCAGTGCGCGCGACGCTCGACGATGGCGCGCAGGTGCGGCCAGGCGGCAGCGAACCCGGCGTGCAGCGGCCGGCGCTCGACGATGTCGACGGGTACCCACTCGACAGCGTCGGTCTCGAAGTTGAGTGACTCGCCGAAGGCTTCGTCGACCTCGACCACCACGGTCGTGTACGACCAGTCGTCGGCCGGCTCGAACACGTACTGACCGATCAAGCGGTGCACGGCGGGGATGTCGCCCACCTCCTCGGAGGCTTCGCGCAACGCCGCCTCGACCGGTGTCTCACCCTCGTCCATCGCGCCGCCGGCGCACGACCAGGTGCCACCCTCGTGCGAGAAGGCCGACCGCTGCTGGAGCATGACCAGTGGGGGAGCGGTGGGGTCGGAGGGGTGGCGCAGGACGAACACCACACCGGCTGCGCCGAAGACGCCCCAGCGGACATGTCCGTCGGAACACCGCATGAACCCGTCGCCCGACCGCCGATGCACCATGTCGTTACCTTGGCCGGTGAACAGGTGGGTTCGCCAATTGCGTGTCACACCCCTTCCGTAGGCTGCACCCCATGCGCGTCCTCCACACCAGCGACTGGCATCTCGGCCGGGCCTTCGGGCCGGTCTCGCTGCAGCAGCACCAGGTCGCGTTCATCGACTGGTTGGTCGAGGTGGTGGTCGCCGAGCGCATCGACCTCGTGGTGGTGGCGGGCGATCTGTTCGACCGGGCGCTGCCGCCGGCCTGGGCGGTCGACCTCATGCGCGACTCGTTGGTGCGGCTGCGCGGTGCGGGGGCGCACATCGCCCTCATCTCCGGCAACCACGACGGGCCCGAGCGGGTGGCGGCCTACGACGTGTTCGTCGAGCAGGCGGGTCTCTTCGTGCGCGGTGGGTACCGCGGTGCGGGTCAGGTGGTCACGCTCACGTTCGCCGACGGTCCGCTCGACCTCGTGCTCCTGCCGTTCCTCGAGCCGGCGCTCGAACCCGACGCGCCCCAGCCGGAACCGGAGCCGGGGCCCGAGACGGGCGAGGGTCGCCGGCGACGCACCCATCACGACGTGCTGGCTGCTGCGGCGTCGCGTGCTGCTGCGGCGCTGCGCTCGCCACGCTCGCTCGCAGTGGCCCACGCCTTCGTGGTGGGCGGCCAGGGTGTGGCCGTCAGCGACAGCGAACGGCAGCTCACCGTGGGCGGCACCGCCGAGGTGGGCGTCGAGGTGTTCGCCCCGTTCTCGTACACCGCGCTCGGCCATCTGCACACACCCCAGCAGGTGGGTGCCCCGCGTGTCCGCTACAGCGGTACGCCGCTTGCGTACTCGTTCTCCGAAACCGTCGCCAAGCAGGTGGTCGTCGTCGATCTCGCCGCCGACGGCACGGTGGGCGTCACCGAGATCCCGGTGCCGGTGGGCCGTGCCGTCGTCACACTGCGCGGCACCATGGCCGAACTGCTCGCGCTGCCCCGGCCCGACGCTGTCCACCGCTGGGTACGGGCCGAACTGCTCGACCCCACGCCCGTGGTCGACGCGAAGGTGCGTCTGGCCGACGTGTACCCGCACATCGTCGAGGTCGACTGGCGGCCGCCGTCGCGCAGTGAGGGGGCCGATGCGGTGCCGGTCGACCACCGGCGCCGGCTGAGCCCGGCCGAGGCCGTGCACCAGTACTGGGCCGACCTGCACGGCACCGAACCCACCCCGGCCGAACTCGCCGCCCTCGTGCACGGCATCGAAGAGGCGATGGGCGCATGAGGCCGCTGCAGCTGCAGATCACCGCGTTCGGGTCGTATCCCGACACCGAGCACATCGACTTCGCCATGCTCGCCGAACTCGGGCTGTTCACGGTCACCGGCCCTACCGGCGCCGGCAAGAGCACCATCTTCGACGCGATGACCTTCGCCCTCTACGGCGATGTCGCGGGCGATCGTCAGGCGCGCGACATGCGCTCGCACCACGCCGCGGCCGGCACCCTCACCGAGGTGACGTTCGAGTTCGAGGTCGACGGCACGCGCTACCGGGTGCACCGCACTCCCAGCCAGGACCGGCCGCGCAAGAGCGGCAGCGGCACCACCCCCCACAACACCACCGCCGAGTTCGAACGTTTCGAGAGCGGTGCCTGGGTCACCGAGGTCGCGCAGGCGGGTTCCGTCACCAAGCGGTGCATCGAACTGCTCGGCCTCACCGCGCCGCAGTTCCAGCAGGTCGTGCTGCTCCCGCAGGGCAAGTTCTCCGAGTTCCTGCTGGCGAAGACCTCCGACCGCCAGGAGGTACTGCGCCAGTTGTTCGGCTCGCACCTCTATGTCGCAGCCGTCGATGCGATGAAGGCCGAGGCGTACCGTCTCGATGCCGAGGTGAGAGACGTACGGGCCGAGGTCGAGCGCCATCGCCTGAACGCACTCGACGAGGCGCGCCAGATGGCTGGTGCGCTCGGCGTCGACCCGTCGGTGTGGTCGCTGGTCGAGGAGGCGACGGTTGCCGACATCGAGGCTGCAGTCACCAGGCTCGACGCCGACCGGGCAGCGCTGAGCACAGCGGCCGAGCAGGCCCGAGTCGCCGCCGTCGACGCCCGGCGCAGTGCCGACGACGCCGAGGCCGCCGCCGAACGCTTCGACCGGGCCGCCGCGCACCGCACCACGCTCGCCGCCCTGCACGAGCGCGACGACGAGATGACCGCCACCGAGCGTTCGCTGGCAGCAGCTCGTCGTGCCCGACCCGTGGTGGCGGCCGCTCGCCGGTCAGCCGCCGCCGCCGACGCGCTCGTACACGCCCGCGCCAACGAACAGGCCGCGTTTGCCGCACTGCGCACTGCTGCTGCTGATGTGGGTATCGGCGTCGGCGAGTCGTCCGACTCGGCAACGGAAGCGGTCACCCATCGTCGCGCCGCGCTCGACCTCGATCGGCAGCGGTTGGCCGCCGTTGCTGCGGCGAGCGAGCAGTTGGCGGGGTTCGACCGGGCCCATCGCGAGGTCGTGGCCGAGGTCGCGCGGCTCAACAGCGAGGCTGCGCAACGGTCTGCCGAACTCCAACAGCTCCAGCAACGTCACGGCGAGTCAGTTGCTGGCGCGGCGGGCGTCGAGTCGCTGCGGCACGCTGCCACGTCCGCCCGCGTCGCGCACGCCGAGCGCTGCGCCCTCGACGAAGCGGTCGCCGAACTCGCCGAGGCGCAGTATGTCGCGCAGCAGGCCTCCGACCATGCCGACGCGCTGTTGGCCAGGTTCATCGACGGGGTGGCGCCTCGTCTGGCGGCGTCGCTGGTCGAAGGTGAGGCCTGCCCGGTGTGCGGCAGCATCGAGCACCCGGTGCCAGCGGCGCCACATCCGCAGCACGGCGAGGTCGACGCCGCCACGCTCGACGCCGCGCTCGCCGCATCCACCAGGGCGCGCAGCGTTGTCTCCGGGCTGGTCGAACGGGTGCGCCGCTCGCAACAGGAACTCGGCGACCTGGCCCAGCAGACGGTCGAGTCGCTCGAGACCGCAGCCACTGCTGCCGAGCAGGCGGCCCGTGCCGCCGAACGAGCGGCGGTCGAGCGCGACCGGCTCGTCGCCGAGATGGCACGCCTCGATCAGGTCGTCGCCGCCGCCAAGGCCGATGCGGCGGCGGCCCGCAACATCGAGATCGAGCGCAGTACCGAGGTGCGCAGCGCCCAGACGGCACTCGACGGGGCACGTACCGCAGCCGCTGGGCTCGACGACGCGCGTATCGCCACCGAGATCGACGGCCTCGACCGCATGGGCGAACTGATCGCCGCATGGTCGGTCGCCCGCGCGCAAGCCGCCGAGGCGCAGGTCGCTGCCGATATCACCGAGCACGACGCAGACGAGGCGCTCGCGGCCTCCGGTGTCACCGACCTTGCGGCGGCCGAGGCCGATGCGCTCGACGGCGCCGATCTCGAAGCCCTCGACCTCGAGGTCGGGCGCCACCGTGCTGCCCTCGTCGATGCGCAGGTCAGCCTCCGCGAACTCGAGGCGATGGGCGTGCCCAGCCATCGACCCGAGGTCGAACCGGCGCTCGACCATGCTCGGCAGCTGACCCAGCACAGCGAGTCGCTCGCCAGCGCATGCACCGTCATCCAACAGCGGCACGGCGATCTCGCCCGGTCGATCGAGTCGGCTCGTGCCGTCGACGACGGTGCCGCCGACCTCATCGAACGGCGCAACGTGGCGATGAACGTGTACCAGGTGTGCAACGCCAGCACCGGCCGACGGATCGGCCTCGAGACCTGGGTGCTCGCGGCCGAACTCGACCGGGTCACTGCTGCAGCCACCGTGCATCTCCAGCGCATGTCGAAGGGTCGTTATGGGCTGTCGCGCGCCATCGACGGTGAACGGGGCAACCAGCGCAACGGTCTCGAACTGGCCGTGTTCGACGCACACACCGGGCAGAGCCGGGCTCCGGTCACCCTGTCGGGCGGTGAACGGTTCCAGGCCTCGCTGGCCCTCGCCCTCGGCCTGGCCGATGTGGTGAGTCAGGGTGGGTCCGGTTCGGGGCGGGTGTTCGAGGCACTGTTCGTCGACGAGGGGTTCGGCTCGCTCGACCCCGAGTCGCTCGACGACGCCATCGATGCGCTCACCCATCTCCGCGCCAGTGGCCGCATGGTGGGTGCCATCACCCATGTCGAGGCGATGAAGCAGCAGTTGCCCACCGGTATCGAGGTGCGACGGCGCCCTGCGGGCGGCGGCTCCACCATCGTGCAGCCGGGGGTGCGGGTATGACTCTGCACCTGCTGGTGTCCGATCGGCTCGCCCCATTGGCCGACCGGGCGGCCGAGATCCTGGCCACACCGCCGGCCGACCCGTTCGCCCGCGACCTGGTCGCCGTTCCCGGCGACGGGGTGCGCACCTGGCTGGTGCGTCGCCTCGCCGAGCGGCTCGGTGCGTCGTCGTCCGCAGCGGCCGACGGCATCGCCACGAACATCGAGTTCGTTTTCCCGGGTGCACTCGTGCGGCGTGCCATCGGCCGCACCGAAGTCGATTCGCCGTGGTCGATCGGCCCCCTCACCTGGGCGCTCCACGACCTGCTGCACGACCACGGCTCAGGTCTCGGCCTGCCAGCCGACGCCGTGCGGGCCCGTGCCATCGCCGACCTGTTCGACCGCTATGCGTTGCACCGGGTGCCGATGGTGTCCGCCTGGGAGCGCGGTGTCGACGTCGATGCTGCCGGCGAGCCGTTGGCACCGTCGCTGCTGTGGCAGCCGCACCTGTGGCGCCTGCTCGTCGAGCGGTGGGGCGCACCCAGCGACGCGGCACGCCTCGCCGCCGACGTCGCCTCGCTGCGCGCCGGCCGTGTCGAGCCCGAGGTGCCCCAGCGGGTGCTGCTGTTCGGGCTGGCCAGCCTGCCGTCCCCTCACCTCGAGGTGCTCACCGCGTTGGCCACCCGACGCGAGGTCCATCTGTTGGCGCCGGTGCCGTCGTCGGTGTGGTGGCAACGCCTCGCCGAGCCGGCATCGTCGCTCAGCGCCGGGTCGTGGCTCCGTTCGGCCGATCCCAGCAGCGAGGTGGTGACGCACCGACTGGCGCGCACGTGGGCCAGGGCACAGCGCGAGGCGCACCTGCTGCTGCGCGTCGCCGCCCAGCGGTCGGGTGCGTCGATCGAGTCGGTGGCTGCTTCGGCACCGGTGCTCGACGACCAGACGCCCCTGTTGGCCCGCCTGCAGGCCGCCCTGCGCGCCGACATCGACCCGCCCGGTGCACCACCGGCAGGTGGGGCCGATCTCCGCCCTCCGATCTCCGCCCACGACCGCAGCGTGCAGTGGCATCGCTGCCACGGTCTCACCCGGCAGGTGGAGGTGCTATGCGACGTCCTGCTGCGCCTGCTCGATGCGCCAGCGCCTCCGGGCGGTGCACCGCTCGAGGCGCGCGACATCGCCATCCTGTGCCCCGATGTGGCCGCGGTCGCCCCCATTGCCGAGGCGGTGTTCGCCGGCGACGGTCCCGGCGGCGCCGTTCCTGCCCTGCCGTTGCGTGTGGCCGACCGCTCACTGCGCACCGACATCCCGCTGCTCGACACCGTGGTCGCCCTGTTCGGCTTCACCGACGGCCGCTTCCGGGCTGGCGATGTGCTGTCGTTCGCCGCCCGCCCGCCGGTCAGCCGCCGATTCGGGTTCACCGCCGAACGCCTCGGTCGCATCGTCGAGTGGGTCGATGCCGTGCACATCCGCTGGGGTGTCGACGCTGCCCAGCGCGTGCCGTACGGGCTGCCCGCCCACTACACGTCCGCCACCTGGCAAGCCGGTCTCGACCAGCTGCTCGTCGGTGCGGCGATGGCCGATGCGGGTGCCAGGCTCGGGCCGGGTCACACCGTGCCGTACGGCGATGTCGAGGGCGACGACCTCGCCCTGGCAGGCGACCTGGCCGAGTTCGTGCACCGCCTCGCACGTGCAGCCGAGACACTGTCGGTGGAGCAGTCGGTGGCCGGGTGGTGCGAGGCGCTGCGCGCCGCAGCGCTGCAGTTGTGCGCACTCGACGATGCCGACAGTTGGCACTGGCACCGTCTCGAGACCGAACTCACCCGGCTCGCTGCCGACGCCACAGCGGGAGGCGTGCCCAGTAACCGCCCTGTGCCACCTGAGCAGATGGCGATGCTGTTGGCCGAGCGGCTCGGCGGCCGGTCCGGGCGGCCCCGGTTCGGCTCCGGAGCCATCACCCTGTCGTCGCTCACCGCCCAGCGCGGCGTGCCGTACCGAGTGGTGTGCCTGCTCGGCCTCGACACCGATGCCGGCGGCAGTGCGGCCGCAGCCGACGACCTCACGGCCACGGCACCGGTGGTGGGCGACCGCGATGCCCGCAGCGAGACGCGGGCTCAGCTGCTCGACGCGCTGTTGGCTGCGGGCGATCAGCTCGTCATCTGCAGCAATGGGCGCGATCTGCGCACCAACGTCGAGGTGCCGCCCACGGTGGCGCTCGCCGAACTCGTCGATCTCATCGACGCCTCGGTCCTCCCACCCCTCGACGGTCCACGGGCCGAGGCCTCGCGCGCCAGCGACGCGATTGCGATCGAGCATCCGCGCCAGGCCTGGTCCGAGCGCAACTTCCAGGCCGGAGCGCTCGGTGTCGACGGCCCCTGGGGGTTCGACGCCGTGGCCTGCCAGGCGGCCCTGCAGCGTCGTATGCAGACCGCGGCGCCCGAGTTCCTCCCCGAACCGCTGCCGGTTGCCGTCACCGACGACTTGACGATCGGCTCGCTCCACATGGCGCTCACTGCGCCGGTTCGGCAGTTCCTCTCGCGGCGGCTCGGCATGGGGCTCGACGACGACGCGGCCGAGCCCGACGACCTGGTGCCGCTGACAGCCGACGCCCTCGACGCGTGGAAGGTCGCTGATGCGTTGCTGTCGGTACGTCTGGATCTCGACTCCGACGAGGTTCACGTGGTCGATGCAGCCATCGAACAGTGGGCCGAGGTCGAACGTGCGGGCGGTGCCTTGCCTCCGTTCGCCTTCGGCGAGCGGGTGCTCGGTCGGGCCCGCACCCGGGCCGATCTCGTCACCGTGGCCCGCAACGCGGTGCTCGACGCCGAGGGCGTACCGCACACGCCCACCACCCACGTCATCGAGATCGCCCTGCCCGACGGACGCCGACTGCACGGTGAGGTGCCCGGGGTGCACGGCCAGGTCGTGGTGGCCGCCACCGTGTCGAAGTTGGCACCCAAGCACCGCATCGCTGCCTGGTTGCACCTGGCCGTGCTCGGTACGGCATTCCCCGACCAGCCCTGGCAGGCCCTCGTCGTGGGCACCTCGGGCAAGGCCGACAAGCCCACGGTGGCCGTCGAGCGATGGCAGCTGCTGTCGGCTGAACACGCTGCCGAGGCGCTGGCCTGCATCGTCCACCTCGCCGACCGTGCCGGGATCGACATCGTCCCGGCCTTCCCGGCCACCACCGAAGCGTTGTACCGCGGCGATCGCAAGGCGGCGAACGAAGCATGGGGCGACGGCGGCATGTACTCCAGAGGCGAACGCGACGACCGCTGGGTGCAGTTCGTGTTCGGCGACATCGATCTCGACGACCTGCTCGCCCTGCCGCCGCGCCCCGACGAGACCGGCGATGAACAGGGGAGCGGTGGTTCGCGGGTCGAGCACTGGGCCGCGCGGGTGTGGGGCACCTTCGCCCGCACCGTTCGCGCTGTCGGCGAGTCCGAAGGGGCCGACGATTTCGACGGGGTCAGCGAGGTCGACGATGGCTGAGCCGATTCCCTTCGCTGTCGACGGTCAGTTGCCGTCGGGGCTGTCGGTGCTCGAGGCCAGCGCGGGCACGGGCAAGACCTATGCGCTCAGCGCGCTGGCGGTGCGCTTCGTGGCCGAGTTCGACACGCCCGCGGCGGCGCTGTGCATCGTCAGCTTCACCGAGGCCGCCACCGCCGAACTGCGCGGCCGGGTGCGGGCTCGCCTGGTCGAGGTGGCCGACGCGCTCGAACGCGGTACGGAGCCCGGCGACGATCTGGTCGTGGCGGCGGTGGCGCGGGTCGACCACCCCGACGAACTCGCCCGGCGCATCGCCCGCCTGCGCACCGCGGTGGCCGAGTTCGACGCTGCCACCATCACCACCATCCACGGCTTCTGCGGGCGGGTGCTCGCCATGGCCGGCGACGGTCGCGGCGACCTGCCCATCGAGCGGCGTTCCGACGATGTCGACGACGTCGTGAACGATCTGCTCATCGCCCACGCCTCGCCCGACCACCCCCAGCACGAGGTGGTCGAGTTCGTGTCGCCCGACCGACTCGCGGTCGCCGTCGGCACGCGGCTGCAGTTGCCCGATGCACGGATGCAGCGCTACGACCCCGACGAGGAGATCCCGAAGCGGATGACCGCCGAGCCTCGGCGCCGGCAGCGAGCGATGGCGGCAGCCGATCTGGTCGACCAGGCCCACGACCTCGTCGTCGCCCGTCGAGCCCGGTCGCATCGGCGCACGCTCGACCGGGTGGTGGTCGACACCCGCGACCTGCTGGTCGGGGCCGAGTCGGCCTCGCTGGTGGCCGCACTGCGTGCCCGCTACCGAGTGGTGCTCATCGACGAGTTCCAAGACACCGACCGCGTGCAGTGGCACTTGTTCCAGCACGCCTTCGTCGGCGGCGAAGACGCGCCCGCAGTGGTGCTGGTGGGCGACCCCAAGCAGTCGATCTATCGCTTCCGTGGCGCCGAACTGTCGGCCTATCTCGACGCCCGCAGTGCTGCTGCCAGTGTGCGGTCGCTCAGCGTGAACCGGCGATCCGACGGCCCCTTGCTCGAGGGGCTCGACCGGTTGTTCCGTGGGTTCACCTTCGGCTCCGACGACGTCGAGTTCCAGCCCGTCGAACCCGCCGACGCGAACCGGTCGAGCCGCCTCGAGGCGGTAGCCCTCGGCGCCGATGGCGCGGCGTCGCCCATCGAGCTGCGCATGGTTCCGCCGGGTGCCGACAAGCTCGCTTCCGCCGAGGCGCGCCGGGCGGTGATGGCCGACCTCGTGGCGGTGACCGGCCGTCTGCTCGGGTCCGTTCCGCACATCGACGAGGGCGACGCAGGTAGGCGTCCGCTGTGCGCTCGCGACATCGCCGTCCTGGTCCGCAGCAACGCCGATGCCAATCGCGTCGTCGCTGCCCTCGCCGATGCCGGTATCGCCGCCGCCACGGCAGGGGCCACCAGCGTGCTCGACACCGAGGCCGCCCAACAGTGGCGGCTCGTGCTCCGCGCCCTCGAACGGCCCGGCTCGCAGCGCGCTGCGCGCACCGCTGCGCTGAGCTGGTTCATGGGGCACTCGGCCGCCGAGGTGGCCGCCTTCACCGACACCGACCTCGCCGGGCTCCACGAACGCCTCGGCGAGTGGTCGGCCCTGTTGGCGAGTCGCGGGGTGGCAGCGTTCTTTGCGGCGACTCGTGCGCACGGGCTCGGCGCTCGCGTCCTGGCGCGGCGCGGCGGCGAACGGCACCTCACCGACCTCGAGCACATCACCGAACTGCTGCAGACCGCCACCGGGGCTCGCCCGGCATCGGCAGCGTCGCTGCGCCGCCTGCTGGCCGACGCCGCGGCCTTCGGCAACGTCGACGACGCCGATTCGGTGGTGTCGCGTCGCATCGACCGCGACGACGACGCCGTACAGGTGCTCACCGCGCACCGCGCCAAGGGCCTCGAGTACCCGGTGGTGCTGTGCCCCACGCTGTGGGCGGCACCCGGGAGCAAAGCATCGGTGAAGCACGCCTCCGTGCCCGGCGGACGTCTGATCGACGCCTCGTGGGTGGCGGGCAGCGACGACACCCGGGCTGCTGCGGAACTGCTCGCCGCGGCCAAGGCCGAGGCAGCCGGCGAAGAGCGCCGACTGCTGTACGTCGCGCTCACCCGGGCCAAGCACCGGTGCGTGCTGTGGTGGGCGCCGGTCTCGAGCGGCACCGGCGTCCTCGGCGACCTGCTGCAGCACGCCCTGGGCACCACGGCGCCGCCGGCGAGCCTCGCCGACCTCCGACCGCTGGCCGAGTCGTCGGGTGACACCATCGGCGTCACCTCGGTGCGCGCCGGGGTACCGCCGACACCCCGGGCCGACGACGACACCGCTGAACCGGTGCCGTTGGCCGCGGCCACCACCGACCGAGTGCTCGACCGGGCCTGGCGGGTGTGGTCGTTCAGTGGTGTGAAGGCCGTGGCCGATGCCGTCGAGTTCGACCAGCCCGTGCAGGGTGGCACTGACGAGCCAGCCCTGGCCGACGCCGTACCCGGCGAACCGGGCCTCGACGAACCGGGCCTCGACGAACCGGGCGTGCCGCCGCGGGTGCGGTTGCCGTTGGCCGACGCACCGGGCGGCACCGAGTTCGGCACCCTGGTGCACCAGGTGCTCGAGCAGGTCGACTTCACCAGCGCCACCCTGTTCGACGATCTCACCGAACGATGTGCGGCATCATTGCAGTACCGCTCGCTGCGCATCGGTGCGGCCGACCTGGCCGCCGGCCTGCAGGCCGCCATCGAGGCCCCGCTCGGTGGGCCGGTGGGCTCGATGCGACTGGCCGACCTGGCACCCGCCGATCGGCTGAACGAACTCGACTTCGACCTGCCGCTCGGCCGTCTCACCGCAGCACGCATCGGCACGGTGCTGGCGCAACACCTGCCCGCCGACGACCTGCTTGCGCCGTGGGCACGGGTCATGGCGGGCGGCGCGTACGACTTCCCGCTCGACGGTGTCCTCACCGGCTCCATCGACCTCGTCGCCCGCTCCGACGGCGGCACCCGGTTCTGGGTGGCCGACTACAAGACCAACCAGCTGGGTCGCGACAACCCGTACGGGCGCACCGACCTGGCCGCCGCCATGGCACACCATCACTACCCGCTGCAGGCAGCGCTGTACCTGGTGGCGCTCCACCGCATGCTCCGCTGGCGCCTGCCGGGCTACCGACCCGACACCCACCTCGGCGGCGCGGCATATCTCTTCGTGCGCGGCATGGTGCCCGCAGCGCCCTCCACCGACGCCCGGGGCGTGTTCTGGTGGCAGCCACCCAGCGCGGCGGTCGAGGCGCTCGACCGGTTGCTCGCAGGGGAGTCGTCCGATGCGTGAGCTCGTCGACCTGCTCACTCCTTGGCGCGAGGCGGGCGAACTGTCGGCCGCTGAGGTGCATGTGGCCGCCACGCTCGGTCGACTCTCGGGCGAGTCCCGTCCCGAGGTGCTGCTCGCAGCGGCGTTGGCCGCCCGGGCACCGCGCTACGGCGATGTGTGCATCGACTTGCGCACGGTGGCATCGGTGGCGCCGGCCATCGAGTCGACGGTGCCGGTCGACTGGCCTGCCGCCGACGCGTGGCTGGAGGCCGTCGCCGACAGTCCCTTGGTCACGAGCACGCCCGCCCCACTGGTGCTCAGCGGCTCGCTGCTGTACCTCGAGCGGTATCACGCCTACGAGACCGCCGTTGCCCAGCACCTCACCCGCTTCGCGTCGGCTCCTGCCGCGGCCATCGAGGCCGACCTCTCGTTGCTCGACTCGCTGTTCGATGGGTCGCTGTCGGCCGAACAGCGTCGTGCTGTCGCAGCCGCCGGTGCGGGCGGCCTCACCGTGCTGGTCGGTGGACCGGGTACGGGCAAGACCACCACCGTGGCGGCACTGCTGGCCACGCTGGCCCGCTCGCTCGGGTCGCTCCGGGTGGCGTTGGTGGCACCCACCGGCAAGGCCGCAGCTCGGCTCGGTGAGGCCTTCCGCGATGCCGCGGCGCAGCTACCGGCCGACGTCGCCCAGGCAATCGCCTCAGCCGAGACCTCCACTGTCCACCGCCTGCTCGGCGCGGTGGGCGAGTCGTCGAGTCGTTTTCGGCATCACCGCCAGCAGCCGCTGCCGCACGATGTGGTCATCGTCGACGAGACATCGATGGTGTCGCTGCCGCTCATGGCGCACCTGCTCGATGCGGTGCGCCCCGGTGCCCGGGTGGTGCTGGTGGGCGATCCGGGGCAGTTGGCCAGCGTCGACGCCGGTTCCGTGCTGGCCGACATCGCCGGCCCGATGCTCACCCACGCCGACGGCGATGTCGCCGCTCCTGCACCGGAAGGTCCGCTCGAGTCGTGCATCACCGTGCTCACCGTCAGCCGTCGCTTCCCGCCCGGGTCGCCCATCGACCGCCTGGCCCGCGCCATCGGCAGCGGCGACGCGGCGAGCGCCCGCGCGGTGCTGGCCGAGGGCGATGAGGGAGACGAGGCTGACGGGCCGGGCGCGGCGCGTGGTTCGGTCGACTGGTACCCGCAGCCCGAGGTCGCCGTCGAAGCCGTCCGCGCCATCGTCGAGCCCGTGGTGGTTGCAGTGGCCGACGCTGCCGCTGCGGGTGACGCAGTTGCTGCACTCGCCGGCCTCGGTGCGGCTCGTGTGTTGTGTGCCCACCGGATGGGTCCGATGGGTGTCGAACGCTGGAACGAGCGCATCGAGGGATGGCTCGCCGCCACGGGTCGGCCCACATCGGGCTGGTACCCGGGTAGGCCCGTCATCATCACCGCCAACGACTACCGGCTCGGGCTGTTCAACGGCGACCTCGGTGTGGTGGTGCTGCTCGACGGTCGGCCGATGGTGGCGTTCCCCACCACCGCCGGCCCGATGTTCGTCGCCCCCTCGCGGCTCGAGGCGGCGGCCACGGTGCATGCGATGACCATCCACAAGAGCCAGGGCTCCGAGTTCGACCGGGCCGTGGTGGTGCTGCCGCCGGTGGGGTCGCGGCTCGCCTCACGCGAACTGCTGTACACCGCAGTCACCCGAGCCAAGGTGGGCGTCACCGTGGTGGGTAGCGCCGAGTCACTCGACGAGGTGGTGGGCCGCCGCACAGTGCGGGCCAGCGGGCTGGGCGACCGCCTGTGGTCTGTCACGCCATGAGGCGGCCGAGCGTCCTCGCCGCCGCCATCGCGTGTGTGCTGCTGGCCTCCGCCTGTTCGGCCGCCGGCGACGGTGCGCCACCCGACGCCACCGACACAACCGGCGCTCCGGCACCGAGCCCGGCATCGAACCCGCCGACGAGTGGATCGTCCGCCGCCGAGCCCACCGACTCGCCCCCCGCACCCACCGTGGCCCCCACGGAGCCGAACACCCCGATCACCACCATCACGACAACCGTCGCCGACCCCACGTCCACCACGTCCACCACGTCCACCGTCGCCCGGCCGATGCGCGACGACGTCGCGGTGCGCGATGGCGACACGTTCTCGCTCACGGTGGACGGCGTGGTCGAGCGGATCCGCCTCATCGGCATCGACGCGCCCGAGGTGGGCGAGTGCCAGGCCGATCGCTCCACGGCGGCGCTCGAGGCGCTGCTGCTGGGCGCCACCGACATCGTGCTCGTGGCCGACCGCACCGATCGCGACCGCTACGGCCGTCTGCTGCGTTACGTGGAGGCCGACGGTGTGTCGGTGAACGAGGCCCTCGTGCGTTCGGGCCTGGCGCTGTCGCGCCCCTACCCGCCCGACACCGCCCGCCAAGACCCGCTCGACCGCGCCCAGGCTGCGGCCGAGCGCGAGCAACTGGGCCTGTGGAACCCCGGCGCGTGCGGAACACCCAGTACTGCCTCGCTCGCGATCACGGCCATCGAGGCCGACCCTCCGGGCGACGACACACAGGCGCTCACCCAGGAGTACGTCGAGATCACCAACACCGGCAGCCAGTCGGTCGACCTGACGGGCTGGGGCGTGAAAGACAACTCCGCCTCGCACCGCTACCTGTTCCCGGCCGGTTTCGTGCTCACGCCGGGGGCGGCGGTGCGGCTGCGGACCGGGTGCGGTGTCGACGGCACCGCCGACCTGTACTGGTGCGAATCGGGGTCGGCCGTGTGGAACAACGCAGGCGACACCGTGTTCGTGCTCGACCCCAACGGGAACATCGTCGCCACGCGTTCGTACCCCTGAGCACCCACCTCCGTGCATCCTCCGGCGAACCCGGACCATCGACGCTGCCGGACCCTCGCGAGCGCGTGGTCCGCAGGAGTTCCCGATGCATCACCGCCTCTCCATCGCAGCCGTCGCCCTGGGTGTGTTCGGCGCGCTCGGTGTGCTCGGCGCGTCGACCGCGCACGCCGATCCGTCGGAGGCGAGCGCCAAGGCGGGCACTCCCATTGCTGCCATCGCGTCAGGCGAACCCGAACTCTCGATCTTCGTCGAAGCGTTGGAGGTGACCGGCTTCGAGGGCCTGGTCGATGCCTGCAACGATGCACACACCACGGTGCTCGCCCCCAGCGACAGCGCGTTCCGCGCCGCGTTCGCCGATCTCGGCATCAGCGAGCGGGAGGCGATGAGTGACGCGAACCTGATGAGCGACATCGTCGCCTACCACCTCCTGCCGAGTGAGTTCGACGAGGCGGCCTTCGGCGCTGTCGAGCGCATCACCACCATCTCCGGCACCCCCATCTCGGTGGCGCGCAGAGGCGACACGGTGCAGCTGAACGGCGCTGCCGAGGTGACCGCCGGCGACATCAGTGCCTGCAACGGCATGGTGCACCGCATCGACCGTGTCCTCATCCCACCTGCTGCCGACCGGGCGATGCCCCTCACCGGCTCGGCGCACCAACGTCTCTTGGTCGTGGTGTCGGCCGGGGCGGTGCTGGTGGGAGGCATCGCGCTGACGCTGGCCCGTCGGCCGCGTCGCGCCGCTGCCTGAACCCTTCGCGGCCCGAACTCCGTTGCCGCCACAGCGCCGCTGGGCTACAACTGGTCCATGACACTCGCCGATGTCCGGGTGCACACCACCGTGTGCACACTCGACTGCCCGGATGCCTGTTCGCTGGCCGTCACCGTCACCGACGGTCGCATCACCGACATCGATGCAGCGCCCGACAACCCGCACACCCAGGGCTGGATCTGCGCCAAGGTGAAGCGGCACGCCCAGCGGGTGTATGCGCCCGAACGGGTACTCACCCCACTGGTGCGCACCGGTCCGAAGGGGGCCGGCGAATTCCGGCCGTGCTCGTGGGATGAGGCCCTCGACCTGGTGGCCGGCCGCATCCGGGCCACGCTCGACTCGGTCGGCCCCGACGGGGTGGTGGGGTTCACCTACAACTCGTCATCGCCGATGCTCGAGCAGTCGAGCGGCACCGAGATGCTGTTCGCCGCGCTGGGTGCCACCGAGGTGGCACCCACCATCTGCGCCGCCACGGCTGGCGCGGCCTGGGCGAGCGTGTTCGGTTCGATGGCCTCGGCCGAGCCCACACAGGTGGTCGACTCGAAGCTGGTCGTGGTGTGGGGTGCCAACCCGACGGTGTCGAACACGCACTTCCCGCCTCTCGTCCAGCAGGCCGTCGACCGCGGGGCACGCGTGGTGGTGGTCGATCCGCGTCGTACCGCCATGGCCCGGCGCGCCGACCTGCACCTCGCCGTGCGGCCGGGCACCGATGTGGCACTGGCGCTGGCTCTTGCCCGGTACTGGCACGACCGAGGTCGCCTCGACGGCGCGTTCATGTCGCGGCATGCCGACGGTGTCGACGAGTTCCTGGCGGCGGCGCAGGAGTGGACACTCGACCGCGCCGCCGAGGTGTGCGGTCTGTCGACCGACGACATCGCCTCTCTGGCCGACTGGTGGGCCGACACCCGCCCGGCGATGCTGCGCATCGGGTGGGGGCAGGAGCGCAGCGCCAACGGCGGTGCAGCGTGCCGGGCGGTGTTGGCCCTGCCGGTGCTGCTGGGCCAGTTCGGCACGCCCGGCAGCGGGGTGATCGGCTCCACTCGGGTTCAGGCGGTCGACCTCGACTGCCGCTGGCCTCAGTTCGAGACGCCTCCGCGTCGCAGCGTGAACCTCCACGAGGTGGGCCGCTGGCTGGCCCCTGGCAGCGACGACCCGTGCCGGGTGCTGGTGGTGCAGGGCGCGAACCCGGTGGTGATGTGCCCCGACCAGACCGCAGTGATCGCGGCGTTCTCGCGCGACGACGTGTTCACCGTGCTGCACGAACAGGTGCTCACCGACACGGCCCGGTACGCCGACGTGGTGCTGCCCGCCACCACCGCCTTCGAGATCGACGATGTGATGACCAGTTACGGCACCCACGCGGTGCAGCCGGTACGAGCCGTCATCGATCGGGTGGGTGAGAGCCGTTCGAACGACGAGTTCGGGCTGGCACTCGCGGCCCGCCTGGGCATGGCGTGGGCCGCCACGGTGCCGACGGGTGCTGCTGCCCGGGCCGCAGTGGTCGACGACGCCGGTCCACGTCAGGTGGAGATGGCCTGCACCCAGTTCGTCGACACGCTGCCGTTCGAGGGTCGGGCGCGGCTGGTCGACCCGGTGCACGGGGCGCCCCGGTACGTCGCGCCCCGTCACACGGCGCCCGGCTCGCCGTACCCACTGTCGCTGATAACGCCCGCCACCTCACGGTTGGTGAACTCGATGTTCGGCGAGTTCCAGAGCCCGGAGCCCACCGTGCTGCTGCACCCCGACGACGCGGCAGCTCGCGGCCTGACGGCCGGCGACGACGTGCTGGTGGTGAACGACCTCGGCGAAGTGCGAGCCCGGCTCGAGGTGGACGACGCCACACGGCCCGGAGTCGTGGTGATGGCCAAGGGCGTGTGGCTCGGCCGACACGCCGACGGTCGGGGTGTGAACGTGCTCACCCCGGCGACCTCGGACGAGTTGGCCGACGGTGCCTGCTTCAACGACGCCCGGGTCGAGGTGCGCCGGGCCTAGGTGACTTGCGCTCCCATCTGTTGCGTGTAAGGCTTGCTTTACATCACGGGGCAGGGACTCCTGAGCCGGTGACCCGACCGCCGACTGGAGTGGACATGGGTGCAAGCTTTCTGATCACACTGCGCGAGGGCCTCGAGATCTCGCTCGTGCTGGCCATCGTGCTGGCCTACCTCGCGAAGACCGGTCGCCGGTCACTGTTCCCTGCGGTGGCGATGGGCGCAGGCATTGCCGCGCTGGTGTGCATCGTCGCCGGTGTGGTGTTCCACCTCGCGATCGGCGAGTTCGAGGGCAAGGCCGAGCAGGCCATCGAGGGCAGCCTCGCCCTCATCGCCGCTGCGGTGCTCACCTGGATGATCTTCTGGATGCGCAAGAACGCGCGCAGCATGTCGGCCGAGCTGCACGGCAAGCTCGACGCCGCCGCCGGTTCGTCGTCCGCTGCTGTGGCGCTCGTGGCCTTCGGTGCCGTCGCCCGCGAAGGGTTCGAGACCGTCCTGTTCCTGCTCGGCGCCGAGACCGGTTCGTCGTCGGGCACGTCGGTGGTGGTGGGCGGCCTGCTCGGCCTCGCCGTGTCGGCAGTGCTCGGCGTGATGGTGTACCGCGGTGGCAGCAACCTGAATCTGCGCCGCTTCTTCCAGATCACCGGTGCGCTGCTCATCCTGTTCGCCGCCGGCCTGTTCGCCAAGGCGGTGCACGAGTTCCGCGAACTGCTGGGTGTCGAGGGCTGGCTGGCCGAGCCGTCGTGGGTGGTCGAGTCGGGCCCGTTCGCCAGCGGCTGGTTCTACGACTTCCTGGCCGGGGTGTTCGGCTGGTCGAGCGACCCCGAGCGCATCCGAGTCATCGCCTACTTCGCCTACCTCGTGCCGGTGTCGATCGCCTTCTTCGCCGGTGGCCGCCGGTCCACCACCTCGACCACCACGCCCGGTACACCCACCCCGCAGGTGTCTGCCTCGGTGTGACAGGCTGCGGCGGTGATCGTCGCTCGCATCGCCGCCGTCGTCGCCGGGGTCGCGCTCCTGCTCGTCACCCTCGGCTCGGCGATCAAGACCATCGTGGTGCCACGCGGGTACCTCACCCGCATCACCCGCACCCACTTCATCCTGCTGGGCAAGGTGTTCCGCCGGCTGGCGTCGCCCTCGCGGTCGTTCGCCGACCGCGACCGCATCATGTCGTACTACGCGCCGTTCGGTCTGCTCGCGCTTCCCGGCGTGTGGGTGACGCTCATCATCGTCGCCTTCACCGGCATCTTCTGGGGTACCGGTGTCGACCCGATCGGCGAGGCGTTCGTCACCAGCGGCTCGTCGCTGCTGACCTTGGGCTTCGTGCGCCCCGACGGGGTGGGCCGAGTGGTGCTCGCCTTCGTCGAGGCCGGGTTCGGATTGGCCATCGTGTCGTTGCTGATCTCGTACCTGCCCACCATCTACGGGTCGTTCAGCCGGCGCGAGGCGCTGGTGGCGATGCTCGAGACCCGTGCGGGGTTGCCCCCGTCGCCGGCCACGATGCTCATCCGCTACCGCGCCATCGGGATGCTCGACCACATCGACGACGACCTGTTCCGGCCGTGGGAGACCTGGTTCCTCGAGTTGGAGGAGAGCCACACCAGCCAGCCGGCACTGCCGTTCTTCCGGTCGCCGCATCCCGAGCGCAGCTGGATCACGGCAGCGGGCTGCGTGCTCGACACCGCAGCGCTGACCGCCAGCGTGCTCGACGACTGCCCTGCCATCCGCGGCCCGCTGACCGTGCGCACCGGGTTCCTGGCGCTGCGCCGCATCGCCGACGTGTTCGGGGTGCCCCACCGCGCCGACCCTGCGCCCACCGACCCCATCTCGGTCACCCGCGCCGAGTTCGATGCGCTGTGCGACGAACTGGCGGCGGCGGGGCTGACGCTGCGCGCCGATCGCGACCAGGCGTGGCGCGACTACGCCGGCTGGCGGGTGAACTACGACGACGTGCTGCTCATCCTGTGCGGCATGGTGATGGCGCCACCGGCACGGTGGTCGTCGGACCGAGTGGGCGACTACCGACCCCGGCTGCGGCGATCGAAGTTCACGATGCCAGGGTGAGGGCCACGCTGCCCACCACCGACACCAGGATCACCGCGGCCGGAACGGCCAGTACCTGCCAGGCGGGCCCCGTGCGGCGGTGACGCGGCGCCAGCATGAACCAGCCGCAGATGGCGCCCGCCACCGCACCGCCGAGATGACCGCCGATGGAGATGCCCGAGATGGTGAAGGTGAGCACGAGGTTCAAGATGAGCGTGGTGCCGATACCGGTGCGGAACACGTTCACGCCCTGACGGTGCATCCCGATGGCGGCCGCCGCCATCAGCCCGAACACAGCACCCGATGCCCCACCAGTGATGCTCCGGCTGTCGCCGTTGAGGATGAGCACACCGAACGAGCCACCGAGCAGACCGGCGGCGTACAGCAGGCCGAAGCCCAACCGGCCGAGCGCACGCTCGAGGATCTGCCCGAGTTGATACAGCAGCAGCATGTTGAAGCCGATGTGGATGAACCCGAAGTGCAAGAACCCGGAGGTGACCAGCCGGTACCACTCGTGGGTGACCGAGAGGAGCAGCTTGTTCAGCCCCAGCCGGAACTGCATCTCGGTGATGCCGCCGCCGCCGGTGAGCGAACGCGGGTCGGCCACGGCGACGAGCACGAACACCGCCACGTTCACGGCGATGAGTGCCTTGGTGACCAGCATCAGTTGGCCGGCGTTCCAGTAGGTGGCGCGGGTGCGCGCGTCGGGTCGGCTGGCCTTGGCACAGTCGACGCAGTGCGAGCCGACGGCGGCCTGCACGAGGCACTCGCTGCAGGCCGACTTGCCGCAGCGGGTGCAACTGCGACCCGCCTCGCGATCGGGGTGCCGATAGCAGCGGGGCAGGGGAGGGGCCGACGCAGGATGCGGAGCCGGCGGGGGAGGCGGCGGCGGCGGGGGCAGGCTCATCGTCGCTCAGGCTACCGAGGGTCGGTGTCGGGTACGGGGTCGCCCACCAGGCCGGCCACCATGCCGTTGTCCCACCAGCGGCGCAGCACCTCCCAGGCATAGATGCCGGTGCTGTGCCCGTCGCTCCAGTCGATCGACAGGCCCCACGCACCGTTCAGTTCGGCGTCGCGCACGCTGATCGTGTCGGGCATGCCCGGGCGGGGCCAGGCCACCTCACCGCGCTCGCGCCAGCCGCGGCACGAGGCGCAGGGGCACACGGCCCGCAGTCCCACCACCGGGAACATGCACACCTCGCCGTCGGCGAAGGTGACCGTGATGGCCCGGTCGCGGACGATGTCGATGTCGACGGGTGAGGTGGCGTCGGAACTCATGCCGGCGCACCGCCGGCGACGGCCACCCAGATGACGGTGATGTACACGAGCACGATGATGACACCGTTGTAGACGGTGTGCGCAGTCGTCGACTCGAGGGTCGCCGCCTGCCGCGATCCTGTGGTGGCGAACTCGCGCAGGTACACCCACATGAAGTAGGCGCCGCCGATCGACAGCGCGAGGGCTGCACCGAGGGGGATGCCGATGAGCGCGTGCACCATCCCGAACTGGAGGGTCTTCGCCACTCGGCGCGCCAGGCTCCAGTGCTCGGCGCCGGCGCGGAAGATGCGCTCCTCGGCGTTGGCGAACAGCGGCAGCGCCGGCAGCAGCATGGTCATGAACACCAGCGGCACGATCCACTCCAGCGACGTGCCGGCGGTGGCCTGCGACGAGCCGAACACCGGGTTCCCGTCGCCACCGAGGGCGGTCCACCAACCCCAGTCGAGACCGGGCACCTGCATCGCCAGGGTGGCCGCAGCGAGCACCACGGCCAGCAGCACGGGCACCGGCCACACGTGGCGCCAACCCACGCGGCGGCGCACGCCGGTGATGACGGCCCGGCCCGACGGGCTGCGCGTGGCCCGCAGGCCGCCCACCAATCGTGAGGTGATGAACCCCAGCACCACCACGGTGGCGAGTGTGGTGACCAGATCGGCAACGGCGAGCAAGGCGGCCCAGTGTACGAAGCACCGCTACAGTCGCCCCGGCAGGCGACGACACGGGGGGTACGTCACGATGGCATGGGATTTCCAGACCGAACCGGAGTTCCAGGAGAAGCTCGACTGGATGCGCACGTTCGTGCGCGACGAGATCATCCCGCTGGAAGCGGTGTCCGACCTGTGGCGCAGCCCCGAGGGCCGCGCCCGGTTCAAGCAGCTCACCGACCCGTTGAAGGCCGAGGTGAAGCGCCAGGGCCTGTGGGCGGCGCACCTACCGCCCGACATGGGCGGCCTCGGCTTCGGCCAGGTGAAGCTGGGCCTGATGCACGAGATCCTCGGGCAGTGCGCCTATGCGCCCAGCATCTTCGGCAACAACGCTCCCGACAGCGGCAACGCCGAACTGTTGGCCGTGGGTGGCACACCCGAACAGCGCGAGCGCTGGATGCAGCCGCTGCTCGACGGCACCATCCGCAGCTGCTTCTCGATGACCGAGCCCGGTGCCGGCGCCGACCCCACGCTGCTCAGCACCCAGGCCGAGCGCGACGGCGACGAGTGGGTGATCAACGGCCACAAGTGGTTCTCGTCGAACGCGTCGATCAGCGACCTCCTCATCGTGATGGTGAAGACCGGCGACCACGAGACGCCGTATCGCAACTACTCAATGATCCTCGTGCCCACGAAGACGCCGGGTGTGAACATCCTGCGCGACGTGCCCACGATGGGCGAGCCCGATCACAAGACGGGCGAGCCGGGTGGCCACGCCGAGATCATCTACGACAACGTGCGCGTGCCGTTCGACCACATCGTCGGTGGCGAGGCCGGTATCGGCCAAGGCTTCGCGCTCGCCCAGAAGCGCCTCGGGCCCGGTCGTATCCACCACGCGATGCGTTGGCTCGGCCAGAGCCAGCGGGCGTTCGACCTGCTGTGCGAGCGGGCGCTCACCCGCTACACCCACGGTTCGCTGCTGGCCGAGAAGCAGATGGTGCAGGACTGGATCGCCGAGAGCTACGCCGAGATGCAGGCGGCCCGGCTGCTCACCCTGCAGGCAGCGTGGAAGATGGACCAGTTGCACGCCGCGGGCAAGCACTACAGCGATGCTCGCGTCGAGATCGGTGTGATCAAGTTCTGGGGCGCGAAGGTGCTCTACAACGTGATCGACCGGGCCATCCAGATCCACGGCTCGCTCGGCTACACCACCGACCTGCCGCTCGAGGGCATGTACCGCGCCGCCCGTGCGGCCCGCATCTACGACGGGCCCGACGAGGTGCACAAGGTCACCGTCGCCCGTCAGATCCTGAAGCGCTACCGCGGCAGCGAGCCGTCGATCGAGCACCTGCCCACCCGGCGGGCCGCGGCGATCGAGAAGTTCGGCGACGCCCTCGACGGCCTCGCCATCAACTCCTGATCCCTGCGAGCGGCTGACTGGCGACGTGCCGAGGCCCGTCAGACCGGGGCGCGCATGGTGCGTGCCCCGGCGGTGGCGTTGGCCGCGCTGCTGCGCGCCACGAACGCCTCGGCGCCAGCCGGCTCGCCGAGCAGATAGCCCTGCACCATGTCGCAGCCCAGCACGCGTAGGCGGTGCAGCTGGTCGGCCGAGGTGACCCACTCGGCCACCACCTGCATGTCGAGCGCGTGGGCGAGCTGGATGATTGCCCGCACGATGGGGTCGTCGTCGTTGCTGGCACCCAGGTCGCGCGCCACCGTGCCGTCGAGCTTCAAGATGTTGGCGCCGCACTGACGCAGCGCGGTGAGCGACGACACCCCCACGCCGAAGTTGTCGAGCGACAGCTGCACGCCGAGGCGGCGCAGTGCCTTGAGGGCGCGGGTGGTGCTGCTCTGCGAGTCGTAGATGGTGCGCTCGTCGACGTCGAGGGTGAGCTGGCTCGGCTCGAGGTCCATCGAGCGGATGATGGCGAGGACACGCTCGACGAACGTGTCCTCCTGCAACTGGCGGGCCGAGACGTTCACGTGCACGCTGAACGACGAGTCGACCAGCCCGGCGGCCAGCCAGGCGCAGGCGTCGCGGCAGGCTTGGGTGAGCACCCAGTCGCCGATGGGCACGATCGAGCCCGACTCGTCGGCGAGGTGGAGGAACTGCGCCGGGGTGAGCCGGCCGCGGGTGGGGTGGTTCCAGCGCAGCAGCGCCTCGGCGCCCACGGCCCGACCGCTGTGGGTGGACATGATGGGCTGGTAGGCGAGGACGAGTTCGTTGTTGGCGAGCGCCCGCTCGAGTTCGGCGCTGAGTTGGCGCTGCTCGGTGTTCTGGGCGCGCATCGCCTCGGTGAAGATCTCGACACGCGAGCGGCCACGGCGCTTGGCGATGTACATCGCCGCGTCGGCGTTGCGCAGCAGGGTGAGCGCCGCTTCGCTGCCGGTCTGCCCGTCGAGCATGGCCGGGCTGCTGAGCGCCACGCCGATGCTGACGCTGAGGTCGACCTCGACGCCGCGCACCATGATGCGCCCCGACAGGGCGATGCGCACCCGCTCGGCCACGTCGAGCGCGTCGTGTTCGTCGATCGTGCCGTCGCACAGTACGACGAACTCGTCGCCGCCGATGCGGGCCACCACGTCGGTGGGTCGGGTGGCGTGCACCAGCCGACGGGCCACCTGCACCAGCAACGCGTCGCCCACGTCGTGGCCGGCGTTGTCGTTGGTGTCCTTCAGCTTGTCGAGGTCGAGGAACAACAGCGCGATCTGGCCACGGCTGCCACGTACCCGCTCGAGCGCGTCGGCGGTGTTGCGCAGCAGCAGGACGCGGTTGGGCAGGCCGGTGAGGCCGTCGTGGGTGGCCTGGTGCAGCAGTTCGCTCTGGGCCCGGTTACGCGAGGTGACGTCGCGGATGACGCCACCCCAGTACTCGATGACGCCCTGTTCGTCGCGGCTGATGACGACGTCGACGTCGAGCAGTCGCTCGACCCCGTCGGGGCTGCGGAACATGGTCTCGCCCGACCACTGCACCGTCGCCGACGCCGTGAGCAGGGCGCGGGGGATCTGGTCGCGCAGGGTCTGCAGCAGGCTGCGCACCGACGGGTCGCGCACCAGGTCGACCGAGTCGTCGACACCGAACAGGCGGCGGGCTGCTGCGTTGCAGTACAGCGGGGCGCCGTTGCGGTCGAGGATGATGATCGAGTCGGACGACGGATCGACCACGCCGAGCAGGCGGGTGAGCAGGCTGCGGTCGGCGATGGTGTCGGTGTCGTCGATGGCCACCCCGGCGTACCCGGTGTGGCGGCCCGCCTCGTCGTACTCGGCGCTGGCGCTCACCCGCACCCACCGCAACTGGCCGTCGCGGTGCCACACCCGGAACGCCACCGTCAGGTCGTCGGCCTCATCGGCTGCAGCGCGCCATGCTGTCTCGGCCACCGAGCGGTCGGCCGGGTGGGCGTTGGTCCAGGGGGTGGTGCGTGCTCCCGGTGTCTCCCCGCTCAGTGCGAGCGCGCGAAACGCAGCGTTGGCCGCGGTGAGGCGGCCATCGCGGTCGGTGCGAAAGATCGCTACCGGCAGGGAAGGAAGCGTTTGCTCGATGTCGATTCCTGTCTCGGAAACTCGATGAGTTGTCACGAGAACGCCGCCACGCGCTCAGGGGCGACTATAGACCCCGGTGACCTGTGCTGTCAGGAACGCAGATCCCTGCACGGCGGCCAGCAGATCGGCCCCGTCGGCACCGTCGCCGAGTTCCGTACGCTGGGCCAACAGGTACACGGTGACCTGGTAGCGGTGGGTCTCGCCGGCCGGTGGGCACGGACCCGAATAAGCCGTTCGGCCCATGCCGTTCACGCCGACCGAGGCGAATTCGGGAACCTCGCCCTCGGCCAACCCGGTCGACAGCGGATCGATACCGGCCATCACCCAGTGCACGAATCCGGGAAGATCGAGGTCGGTCATGGCCACCGCGATCTCCTGTGTGCCGGCCGGAGCGGCATCCCACGAGAGGGCGGGAGCGACGTCGTCGCCGTCGCAGGTGTAGCGCGCATCGATGGCGAACTCGTCGGCCCACGGGGCGGTGAGCGAGAAGGTCGCGGGTGCGCTGGTGGGCGCCGGTGTGGGAGCAACCGTGGGCGGCAGGGTGAGGTCGAGCCCACCGCTCTCGGGCACCGTCGGCATCACCGTGGTCGACACGCTGTCGGTCTGGTCGGGTTTGGCCGGGCGCAGTGTGCGGCCGTCGTCGTTGCAGCCGGCGGCCACCACCGCGGCGGCGACGACCAACAGCGACGGGAGGATCAGGCGACTCGGGGGCACGGAGGCGATACTACGGGCCGACACTCGGTAGCGTTCACGCGGTGACCGATCAGTCGCTCTGCCTGCTCACCGTGCATGCCCATCCCGACGACGAGGCGTCGAAGGGGGCGCCCACGCTGGCGTTGTACGCCCAGCAGGGTGTGCGCACCGTGCTCGTGTGCTGCACGGGTGGTGAGGAGGGCGATCTGCAGAACCCCGGCCTGCGCGAGCCGGGCCAGCCGTTCCACGGGCTCACACCCGAACAAGAGCGTGCCCTGCTCGCCGAGGTGCGTCCGGGCGAGTTGGCCCGTTCGGCCGAGGTGATCGGCTTCCACCATGTCGAGATGCTGGGTTACCGCGATTCGGGCATGCCCGATTCGCCGGCCAACGAGCACCCCGACTGCTTCCACATGGCGCCGCTCGACGAGGCCGCGGCCCGCCTGGTGGCGGTCATCCGGCGCGAGCGCCCGCAGGTCGTCATCACCTACGGCGACGACCAGAAGGGCTATCCGCACCCCGACCACCTGAAGGTGCACGAGATCTCGGTGGCTGCGTGGGACCGTGCGGGCGATGCCACCTGGCGGCCCGATCTGGGCGAGGCGTGGCAGCCGTCGAAGCTCTACTACTCCACCTGGTCGAAGGCCCGCCTGATGGCGGTGCACGAGGGCATGCTGCGCCTGCGCGGCGAGTCGCCGTTCGACCAGGCCTGGCTCGACCGGCCCGGTGCCGACCATCGCATCACCACCAAGCTCGACATCGGTGCCTACCTGTGGGCGCGTAGCGGGGCGCTACGGGCGCACGCCACCCAGGTCGACCCCACCGAGGCGTGGTGGTTCGGTCTCGACGACCACGAACTGGCCGAGGTCTACCCCTACGAGGACTGGATCCTGGCTCGTTCGCTGGTGGGCACGCCTGCCGACGGCGAGGTCGAGGTCGATCTGTTCGCCGGCATCGTGACCGTCCACGAGGACGACGTCCGATGAGCGGCACCGTGCAGTACCGCGTCGCGTTCGGCAAGAACGACGAGGCCGTCGAGGGTCCCGACGACGCCGATGTGGTGGTCAGCGTGCCTGCCGTCGACGCCGTCACCGACCCGTCGGTGGCGTTCATGCAGGGCAAGCTGAAGGCGGTCGGCCACACCGGGGTGTTGTTCGAGGTGTTGCGCAACGGCGAGGCGGCGGCCGTGCTCAGCCGGCTCGCATCGCGTCCCTGAGCGCCCGGTAGCCCGTCAGCACTGCACCGCTGTCGCGGATGAGTTCGGCCACCTCGGCGTCGGCGGTCATGAGATGCAGATCGCCGATCCACTCGTCGGCGCTGGGCGTGAGCGCATGCACCTCGGGGGTGTCGGCGGCCGGTTGCACGTGCACCTCGGTGACACCGGGCTGCAGGCTGCGCAGGGTGTGCAGCAGTCGCTCGCGGCTGCCCGGTCGCCAGTCGTGGTCGAAGTGGTCGGGGAACAGCACCCCTTCGTCGGCGGCGAGCTGACGGAACGGGAAGCCCGCCTGTTCGGTGCTGATGGTCGACGGCAAGCGGATGGGCAGGCGGAACTCGACCGCCAGTTCCATGTAGACGTCGAAGAACTCGGGGCGCAACGTGATGGCGCTGAGGTGCGGGGCGAGGTGCGTGACGTCGATGCCCCAGGCGATGGCCCGCTCGATCTGGGCGCGGCACTCGCGCAGCACCTCGGCCGGGTCGGCGTGCTCCCACAGGTCGGCCAGGTTGCGAGGGAAGCCGCCCTCGCCCGACAGCAGCGACGGTGCGTGGGTGATGGGGCCCCACCGGTACTGGTCGTGCTCGCAGTTCAAGGTGAGGTGCACGCCGATGTCGTCGCCGGGCCGGTAGCCGGCCACGGCGTGGCGGGCCCACGGCGCCGGCACCATCAGCGAGGCGCAGGTGGCCAGGCCGTCGTGGATGGCGGTGTACACACCCAGGTTCGCGGCATGGCACGAACCGAGGTCGTCGCACGAGATGATCAACACCTTCGCGTCGGCCGGGTGGCCGAGCCGTTCCACGAGCGAACCCATCGCCGTCACGCTAGCCCGCGCATGCGCCCCAGAGGCCGAGGTTCGCCCGTTCGGCGGCGCGGGCGGCCGCCACGAACTCGTCGACGTGGGCGACGTTGGGTGGGAAGGTGAGCAGCACGGCGTAGCCCTGGGCGACGATCTCGAGGTTCACGAACATCCCGTCGTCGGCGCGGTAGACGTACCCGAGCAGGCGGCCGTAGTCGTCGCGGGCCTCGACGTCGCGTTCGATCCGCACCGCAGTGCCCTCGGGCAGCAACTGCTTGGTGAACGCCGAGGCCTCGGGCCCGTAGCACTGCACCGGGGTGTCGGGCTTCACAGTCTCGGGGGTGTCGATACCGATGAGGCGCAGCTTCTCGCGGCGGCCGTCGATGTCGACCTGCACGGTGTCGCCGTCGACCACCCGCACCACGGTGGCGTTCGCCCCGTCACGCGACACGGCCGCCTCGTCGCCGGTGCAGGCGGACGAGACGGCCGTGACATTGAGCGTGACGGCGAGGGTGAGAGCGGTCAGGTGGCGACGCACCCGAGCGTTCTACCGCCGGTCAGTGTCTCAGAGGCGCTCGATGATGGTGCCGGTGCCCAGACCGCCGCCGCAGCACATCGACACGAGGCCGTACTTGCCGCCGCTGCGCTCGAGCTCGTACAGGGCCTTCGTCATGAGGAAGGCACCGGTGCCGCCGAGCGGGTGGCCGAGGGCGATGGCGCCGCCGTTGGGGTTGGTCTTGGCCGGGTCGGCGCCGACTTCCTTCTGCCAGGCCAGCACCACCGAGGCGAAGGCCTCGTTGATCTCGAACACGTCGATGTCGTCGATCGACAGCCCGGTGCGGGCGAGCATCTTCTGCGTCGCGTCGATGGGGCCGGTGAGCATGAACACCGGGTCGACACCGACGAGGCAGGTGTCGACGATGCGTGCACGCGGGGTGAGGCCCAGCTCGGCGGCGCGCTCTTCGGTCATCATCAGCACGGCAGCGGCGCCGTCGCTGATCTGGCTCGAGTTGCCGGCGGTGTGCACGCCGTTCTCGCGGGCGACGGGCTTCAGGGTGGCCAGCTTCTCCATCGTGGTCTCGCGCAGGCCCTCGTCGCGGCTGATGGTGCGGGTGTTGCCGGTGGGCTTGCCCTCGGCGTCGACCTCGGGCGACTCGACGGTGACGTACTGGCCGTCGAAACGGCCCTCCGCCCACGCCTGTGCGGCGCGCTGCTGGCTGGAGAAGCCGAAGGCGTCGGTGTCGTCGCGGGTGATGCCCCAGTGATCGGCGATGCGCTCGGCGCCCTCGAACTGGCTGGTCATCTCGTACTGCTCGAAGTAGGTGCGCGGGATGGGCACGCCGAGGCCGAGGTTCTTGTTGCCGTTGCTGCCGATGGGGATGCGGCTCATCA
>JBIIDH010000087.1:0-15536 GCA_044238435.1 Ilumatobacteraceae bacterium
GCCCGTGGGAGACCCGCGACGTGGTGGGCATGTACCGGTTCCTGCAGCGCGTGTGGCGCAACCTGGTCGACGAAGACACGGGCGCCTTGCGCACCGACCTGCCGGCGTTCGACGACGCCACCGACCGGGTGCTGCACCGCACCATCGACGGCGTGCGCGCCGACATGGACGCGATGCGTTTCAACACGGCCATCGCCAAGCTGATCGAGCTGAACAACCACCTCACCAAGTTGGGCGGCTGCCCGCGTGAGGCAGCCGACCGGCTGGTGCTGATGCTCGCCCCGCTGGCGCCGCACCTCGCCGAGGAGCTGTGGCGCATGCTGGGCAACACCGACACCGTCACCTACCTCGACTTCCCCGTCGCCGACCCGGCGCTGCTGGTCGACGACACCGTCGAGGTGCCGGTGCAGGTGAACGGCAAGGTGCGGTCGCGCATCATCGTGGCGGCCGACGCCGACCAGGCCACGATGGAGGCCACCGCGCTGGCCGACCCGAAGGTGCAGGCCGCGCTCGGCGGCAACGCGCCCAAGAAGGTCATCGTCGTGCCCGGCCGCATGGTCAACATCGTCGGCTGAGCCGGCCAGCGGCTTTGGCCAGATCGTTCGCCTCGGTGAGACTCAGATCGGGAAGGTCTGCCGCGTACCGCCCATCGATCACCCACGGATCCAGGAGATCGAGATCGTCGCGATCGACATCTGGTGAGCCGCCGACCGGATACCGGTCCAGCAACTGGTTGAGGCCGTGAATCCTTGGGACCGTCAGGCCAAGGCTGAACAGACCGGCCTTCAGTACCTTCTCGGCTGCTTGCTGAGCAAGGAACCCTGCGATTCGCATGGCCACGCTGCCGTCCTCGATCAAGATCCGCGCCGCAGCGATGTCTTGCTCGGCAAGTGAGAACCAGCGTTGCGCCGGCGTTGCATCGTCAGGCAACGATGCGCTCATACACCGTCCGACCATGGGCAACGGGCTCGAACTCGGTAGCGCCCGGGCAGTTGCCGAAGCGAGCGAGGTCGTCGACACTGGTGACGACGAGGTCGTGCGGTGCCGCGACTCCGCGTGTTGCGCGCCGCATCTCGACCATGAGTCGTCGGCGCGCCTCACGTGGGGCATCGTCGAGTACCACCATCAGATCGATATCCGAATCAGCACCATCGGTCCCATCCGCAACGGAACCGAACAGCACGATCTTGGCCGGGTCGAAGGCCGCCACGAGTCGCTCGACCAGCACATCCACCCATTCGCGTAACGTCAAACCATCCCAAATGGCGCGGTCATTACGCACGGAGTAGGTCGTCGACGGCATCGACCTCAGGCTAACCGCCCACATCAAGGGGCTGCGACGACCAATCGGCCCTGCCCGCACACAGTCCCAATCGGTACCAGGTGTTCGGCAAACCCCGGCACGTTCAGACTGAGGCGGCCCCTCGGTTTTCCACGTGAGAAATCGCCGCCGGGGTTAGCCTCGGGGCATGGACGTTGCCGTCGTCGACTACCAGGCATCCGATGCGCCCGAGGCGTTCACCCGGTCGCTGCGCGAGACGGGCTTCGCCGTGCTGGTGAACCATCCCCTGCCCGAGACGCTGGTGCAGGAGATCTACGACGAGTGGCTGGCGTTCTTCGACAGCGACGCCAAGTACGCCTACCGCTTCACCCCCGACGACCAGGACGGCTGGTTCGGGCCCGACGTGTCGGAGACCGCGAAGGGCAACACCGTGAAGGACATCAAGGAGTTCTTCCACGTGTACCCGTGGGGCCAGTACCCCACCGAGGTGAGCCGCAAGGCACTCGAGTTCGCCGAACGCTCGAAGGACATCGCCAACACCCTGCTCGGCTGGGTCGAGGCCAACACGCCCGCCGAGGTGGCCGCGCAGTTCTCGGTGCCGCTCAGCCAGATGATGGCCGGGTCGAAGCGGTCGCTGCTGCGCATCCTGCGCTACCCGCCGCTGCGCGGCGACGAGCCGGCGGGCGCCGTGCGGGCCGCGGCGCACGAAGACATCAACCTGCTCACCGTGCTCCCCGCATCGAACGAACCGGGCCTCCAGGTGCTCGACCTCGCCGGCACGTGGCACGACGTCCCGTGCGATTTCGGCAGCCTCGCCATCAACTCGGGCGACATGCTGCACCTCGCCAGCGGCGGCTACTACCCCAGCACCACCCACCGGGTCACCAACCCCACCGGCGACAGCGCCACCCGCAGCCGCATCTCGATGCCGCTGTTCCTGCACCCGGCCGACGACGTGGTGCTGGCCGAGGGCCGCACCGCGTTCTCGTTCCTGCAGGAGCGCATCGCCGAACTGCGCAGCCAGGACATCAAGCAGTAGCGGGGGCCGGGCGGCGGCGAGTACGCCGCTGGCGCACTCGGCGTGCCGCACCGGCGATGCCGTCGGGGTTCTGCACCGCGGTGATCACCAGACCGATCGCGCCCACCAGCACGGTCCAGCGGCCGAAGTCGACGCCGAGCTTGTCCCAACCGGTGTTGATGAGCTTGAACCCGATGCCGTCGGCGGCCAGGAACCCGGCCAGCACTGCGCCCGACACGCTGCTGATGCCGCCCAGGTAGGCGAAGGCCAGCAACGTGAGCGAAGCGAAGAACCCGAACGACGTGTCGCTGATGGAGCCGAAGCGGTAGGCGATGAGGCAGCCCGCCAGGCCGGCCACGAACGAGCTGATACCGAACGCCAACAGCTTCGTGCCCGCCGTACCGATGGCCACCCCGGCCGCGGCCCGTTCGTTCGACCGCACCGCAAGCATGCGGCGCCCCGTGGTGCTGCGGCGCACGTTGGCCACCAGCAGCGCCAGCACCGCCACCACCACCGTGACGAACACCCCGAACACCGGTCGGTACGGGTCGGTGGCGCTGCGCAGGCCGAGGTTCCAGCCGAACAGCGACGGCGCGGGCACCTTCGCGCCACCGGTGGTGACGTCGCCGACGAAGTCGGGGTTCTTGAACACGAACTCCTGGATGGCGATCCCACCGGCCAGGGTGACGATGGCCAGGTTCACCCCGCGCACACGCAACGCCGGGATGCCCACCAGCACACCGAACACGGCGGCCACCCCTGCGGCGAGCAGGGGTGCGATGGGGAACGGCACGCCGAAGCGTTCGGCCAACCGCGACAGGCTGAACCCGCCGATGCCTGCGATGGCCATCTGGGCGAGCGAGATCTGGCCCATGTAGCCCGTGAGCACGGTGAGCGACAGGGCGAGACCGCAGAAGAGCACCGACGTCAGCAGCGCCAGGCCCCAGGCGTCGGGCAGCAGCAGGAACCCGGCGGCCACCAGCACCACCCCGCCGAACGCCACGGGAGGGTTCACGGCCCCCGTCCCCACCGGCGGCATGCGACCCTGGTCGATCGAGCCGCGGGTGGGCAGTCGTTTGCCCAGCAGCACCATCGCGATGACGATGGCCAGGAACACGAAGCCGTCGCGCACACCGGTGCGGGGCAACCAGTCGAGATCCTGCTGCAGCGGCGATGCCATCGCCTGCACCATGCCGATGCCCAGGCCGGCTGCGGCAGTCCAGCCGAACGAGATGAACCTGCCGATCAATGCAGCACCGAGCGCCGGGATGAGCAACTGGGTGAACAGCAGCGGGGTGAGTTCGAACAGCGGCGCCGCGATGATGCCCACGATGCCGGCGATCAGCGCCGACAGAACCCAGGTGATCAACCCCAGCCGGTCGGGTTCGAAGCCCAGCAGCACGGCACCCTTCTCCGACTCCGATGCCGCACGCACGGCGAGACCGGTGCGTGTGTAGCGCGACAGCGCCCAGAGCGCGACGGCCAACAGGGCCGCGATGACGGCGAGCCACATCGCGTCCTTCGCCAGCAGGATCTCGTCGGTGAGTTCGATCACCCCACCGGGCAACACCTTGGGCAGGTTCACGCTGGCACCCTCGAACCGCACGCCGATCATGCCCTGCAGCACCAGCAGGATGCCCACGCTGGCCACCACCTTCGCCAGTACCGGGGCGCGGCGCAACGCACGGAACACGAGCAGGTAACTGATCAGACCGATCAGCGCGGCGGTGACGAGCGTGATGGCCATCGCCGAGGCGACGGTCATCTGCACGCCCTCACCGAACGAGATGTCGCGCCACGGCCCGGGGATGAGCAGCGGGTAGCGGGCGTTCGCCCGCAGGTCGTAGTAGGTGTACGCGCACCAGCCGGCCAGCGCGCCGTACCCGAAGTTGATGACACCCGAGCCGCGCGCGGTGAGCACCAGGCCCAGCCCGAGCAGGGCCGAGACCGCCCCGGCACCGATACCGGCGACCGCAGCCGCCAGGTAGGCGCTCATACGTCGAGTACGTCGAGCGCCGAGATGTTCTCACCACCGAAGGCCGGTGCAGCACCGTCGGCGGTGTACTCGGCGAACGGGATGGCGAACGAGCACACTGCAGGCAGCGAGGCCACCGACCCGCACTCGAGCGCTGCGTCGCTGCCCCACTGCAGCGCCTGCTGCGAGCGGAACACGTCGATGATCGCCTGCCCGGTTGCGTCGGGGCCGATGCCGGCCGCCACCCGCTGCACCGTGAGCATCTCGAGCCAACCGAGCGAGGTGAAACCGAACGGGTCGACCTCTTCCGGCGTACCGCCCGTCACACCGGCGACGTAGTTGCGCATCGTCTTGCTGTCGTCGGTCTCCACCCCGCCCGTCGAACCGGCGAAGTACCAGCCGATGGCGTCGTCGCCGACCGCCTCGATCACTCGATCGGCCAGGCACGCCGTGTTCGAGAACACCGGAGCCGTCACCTCCAGTTCCACGCGGGCCCGCATCAGCGCCACACATCCGGCTTGGCCGTACAGCGAGATGATCGCTGCGGGGTTGCTCTCCGCTGCCTGCTGCATGAGCGAGCGGTAGCCGGCATCGGTCTCGGTCTCGCCGCCCTTCACCACCACCACCGAGGCACCGCCCTTGGCGAGAGCCGGTTCGAGCGAGGCGAGGGCCGACACCGTGGCAGCCGAGTCGTTGGCGATGATGGCCACGCTCTTCAGACCCAGGTACTTCGGGTTGGTGATGGCGTTGGCCGTGCTGCCCTGCACCACGAGGTTGCCGGCCGTGATGTACACGGCATCGGCCGAGTAGTCGGGCGGCAGGATGGGCACGGCACCGATCACCGGGATGCCGGCGGCACTGAACGTCGCATAGTCGACGAACACGTCGAGGCCGATCATCGCCAGATCGACGCCCTTCGCGGCCAGATCCTGCGCGCAGGCCTGCGACGACTCGGGGCTGCCCTGCGAGATACAGATCTCCAACTCCACGGGCCGGCCACCGAAGCCACCCAACTCCGTGTTCGCATACTCGGCAGCAGCCTTGAAGGCGTTGGTGAAGTCGGGGAAGTCGAGCCCCGGGGCACCCTCGGTGTTCACCACACCCACGACGAACGGCTCGCCGCTCGGCGCCGGCAGTGTGGTGGGGCCCGCCGTGGTCTCGGGCGCCATCGTCGTCTCACCGCCGCCCGCGGTGGTCTCGGGGGCGGCCGTCGTGCCCGGGGCCGCAGTGGTGACCGGAGCGGCAGTGGTGCCTCCAGCGCTGCCGCCGTCCTTCGCCTCCGTGCACGCCACCAAGCCGAGGCCCACCAGCGCGAGCACTGCCATCACCGATCGCCGAGTCGCCATGACCCACCCCCATGTTCGAACTACTTCCCCGCTGGGAACCGTAGCCGCTCCCCACCCCCACCGCGTCGAGCCCCGCGATGAGCAGGTTGCGCACCTGCTGCGCAGGTTGCTCATCGCGGCCGGGGCGGGGTCAGGCCGGGGCGGGGTCGCGGAGGTAGCGGCGACGCAACTGCATGAACGGCCGCTCGACCATCAGGTACGTGACCGTCGCCATGGCGAAGGTACCGGGCACGATGAACAGCAGCGTGTTCGCCAGCGAGTTCCAACTGCCCGAACCAACGATGCCCACCGGGTCGCGGTCGATGAGGATGACCACGAGCGCGTAGTGCAGCAGGTACGCCGAGTAACTGACGATGCCGGGCAGCACGAGCAGCCGTGAGATCGTCGAGGGGATGTACTGCGAGGCGAGCAGCCACGACAGGATGAACACACCCCACACCAGCCCCTCGGCCGATGGCCACAGCGCCTTCCACGTGCCGGTGTCGTACCAACTGCCGGCACGGTTGAAGAGATTCAGTGCCACGACCACACCGACAATCGACAACACCACCGCCGCCCAGGCCCGAGCAGCCGACAACGAGGGCGACCGGCGCACCACGAACCAGCCGATCAACATGCCGATCAGGAACTGGTCGATGCGCCCGAGGATCGAACTGTAGGCCAGGTCGCGGGTGGCCTCCGGGTTCAAGCCCGCACCGAGCAGGCGCAGCATGTTCATCATCAGCACGAAACCCACCAGATAACGCGGGCCATAGGCGCGCAGGAAGATGAGCAGGAACGGGAAGATCAGGTAGAAGGCGAACTCGACCGAGATGGTCCACAACAATGCGCTGAACGGCCCGAGGTTCGACTCGGCGATCGGCGGTGTGGCCTGCAGGGTGAACAGTTGCAGCAGACCGGTGAACGAGTAGCCCTCCGGGCGGGTGTACACGCCGAGCACGACCACCAGGATGTACATCGGCAGGATCCGCAGGAGCCGATTGACCATGAATGGCCGGTACTGCAGGTCGTGATCGAGCGCGCCATAGGTGAAGATGAAGCCGCTGAGCACCATGAACAGCGCCACTGCGGTGTGCCCTTCGATGAGCACTGCTTCGAACGGGTTGGCGGCCGGGACGAACACTCGGCCGCTCAACTGCTGATAGCCGTGGTACAGCACGATCAGCACGGCAGCGAGCCCGCGCAGGTGGTCGACCCCGGGCACATAGCGCACATTCCGGCTCACCTGGGTGCGATCGGTCGTGCGGGCAGCCATCGGCGGCACACTAGTGCCACCGGCCACGGCGGCCGGTGACGCCAGCGAGAGGAGGACGATGCGGTTCACGACACCCGGCAGGCGACGACGCGAGGCCTTGGCCGCGCCGTTCCCCGATGCCTGGCGCGCCGTGCTGCAACGGCGGTGGGGCTTGTGGCCCACGCTGTCGGCCGACGAGCAGGCCCGCCTCGAACCGCTGATCCAGGCGTTCGTCTACGACCGACGCTGGGAGGCGGCACAGGGGTTCGCCCTCACCGACGAGGTGCAGGTACTCGTGGCTGCTCAGGCATGTCTGTTGCTGCTGGGCATGGAGCTGGCTCCTGGGGTCGATCCATACAGCCGCGTGCACTCGGTCATCGTCCACCGCAGCACCGTGGTACTGCAGGGCCAGCGTTCGGTGGGCACCACCGGCGGCGGTCTGGTGTCGGATGGGCCGTACCCGGTGGTGGGCCAGGCGCACCACCGCGGCCCGGTACTGCTGAGCTGGTCGACCCTCGCCTACGAGGCCCGCCACCCGGCACGGGGCCAGAACGTCGTGATACACGAGTTCGCCCACCAACTCGACATGCTCGACGGGGTGATCGATGGCACACCGCCCATCCCCGACCCGCAGCGTCGCGACCGGTTCGTGGCCGTCTGCACCGATGTGTACGAGCGGTTGCAGCGACACGACGACCCCGTCATCCGCGACTACGCAGCCACCGACCCGGGCGAGTTCTTCGCCGTCGTCACCGAGACGTTCTTCGCCAAGGGTGTCGCACTGCGCGACAACCACCCCGCGCTGTACGGCGTCCTGCACGACTTCTACGGCCAGGACCCGGCCGCCCGCGCCGAGCGCGAGCGCTGACCCGCTCGGTCAGGCCACCCACCAGCCAGTGGTGTCGAACAGTGTGTGCGTCGACGACAGCGTGCCGATGCACACCGTGCCCCCGGGCGACAGCGCCACGGTGAGCGAATTGGCCATCACCGCGCCCGTCGAGGCGTTCACCGACGACGTTTGCCCCGCAGGTGCCCCACACACGGTGCCCGTGAGGTACCCGGGGGCGAACGGCGCCACGATCGTGATGGTGCCCGACACAGCCATCGCATCGGCAGGAGCTGCGACCACATCGATGGTCTGGCCGTTGGCCTGCACACCCTTCCATCCACCGGTGCCGTCGCGAGTGTCGACCACTCGGGTCGGTGTGACCGGCACGAAGCGCAGGCCGCCACCCGCGCTGAACGTGCCGGTCACATCGACGATCACATCGACGGAGACGTTGGTGAACACGCACACGTTCCCGTCGGCGCCAACGGGGACATAGGCCGCTCCGGCCACCGTCTCACCCGCAGCAAAGTTCACATTCGACACCAGCGGTGGTTCGGTGCCGCACGGGTAGGCGGTGAGGTAACCCTCGGCCGTCGCTCCCGTGACCGTGAGCGTGAGCGCCACAGCCGCCGACCCCGCCGGTGCAGCCACCGGCACCACCGCGTGCCGACCGGTGTTGCGGGTGTCGAGCAAGCGAGTCGGTGTGAGCGGGTCGAACCGCACCCCGTCGCCCTTGGCGAACAGCCCCTGGAGATCGACGATCACATCGGCAGGCGCGGAACTGAAGACGCACAGCATGCCGTCAGCCGACAGCCGCGACGTGGTGTGCCCACCGCGGGCCCCGCGCGCACCGTAGTTCACGCTCGACGCAACGGGTCGCTCCGCATCGCAGGGCCACACGGTGAGGTAGCCCGCGGCTGCGGCACCCGTCGCTGTCACGTTCACACTCACCGCTTCTGCACCCACAGCCTCGGGCACGAGTGCATCGACCTCGACGGTGAGCACACCGCCGCTCGCCAGTCGGCCGGCCGTGTCGCGGGTGTCGACCAGGCGCACCGGTGCGACAGGTCGGTACTGCAACGGGACCGACGCCACCGGCAGCGTCTGCGGGCCGCCGACGCGCTGGGCGATACCGACCCGCGCGCTGATGTCGTCGGCCATCAGCCGACTGCGCTGACGGTACGCGGCCGACGAGGCGAGGTGGATGCGATCCGACGACATGGCCACACCGTTCGCTGCCTGCGCCGTGGGCCAGTCCCACACGATCAGGTTCGGCCGCTGCGAAGCCACGAGTTGCAGCGCCGTGTTCCAGGCATGGGCCTCGGCCGGATCGGTCATCGTGATGAGCGGCCACCACACCTGACGGCCCGGGCCGATGACGTCCAGGAGATAGCGGATGTTGGCCAGTGCGCAGGTCGACGACCCGCGGCAGGCCTTGATGTCGTTGGCGCCCAGGTTCACGGCCACGACCGGCGGGTCGAAGCCGGTGCGCCGCTGGTTGAACAGCCACACGGCGAGGTTGTTGGCCGGATCGGTCGGGTTCAGACGGCCGGTCTGGAAGCCGACACCGGCACGCACCCGGATGGGACCCCAGCCGCGATCAGCGAGGACCTGCTGGATCGAGGGTGCGTAGCCACCGGTCTCGGTGACTGCACCCACCATCAGCGAGTCGCCGATGACGGCGATGGCGCCGCGCGGTCCGGGCGCGGGCCTGGTGAACTCGACGATTCCGGTGTCGGCGTGCGCCGGGCTCGGCGCGAGCGGCCCGATCAGCGCGAACGAGCAGGCCAGCGCTGTGGCAGCGGCGACAAGATGCGACGCGAGACGACGAATGGCCAACTCCTCTGCTCGACCGGCCGGACACGAACCCTCCCGACCGTCCGGCAGTGGCCGGATTCGTCAAGCGGAGCCTCCGGCCAGCAGGGGTTCAGGCGGCAGGAGCGACCGTGACGGCGCCCAGGCCGACCAGCATCTCGAACAGGCGGTTGGTGGTGAACTCGTCGTCGCCCTCGACCACCACGGCCCAGCGTCCCACCACCACGGCCGGCGGCGCGGATGCGGCGAGGTCGCCTGCCGCCGAGTCGCGCCAGCCGCGCGTGACGTACTCGCGTACCACCAGGTCGACGGTGTCGCTGCCGGCCGAACATCCGCCCGAGCGCACCGTGTAGCGGAAGCCGAAGGAGAAACCGTCGGCCGGTGCATCGGCGAGCGGCGCCACCGTGCACACGCCCACCGAAGCGGTCTGCAGCGCGTCCCACAGGTCGCTGTAGCGCCGCGCCTCGAACACTGCGCCCAGGTTCGGGTTCTCGGTGCCGCCCTCGAGCGCGGTCTCGAACGGCGGATAGGGCCAGGGGCAACCGGCATCGAGCATCTCGTCGGCCGAGGTGGGGTCCCACATCGCGGCGTTGTGCCCAGCGTGCGCCTCGCCGCAGGCCCCGTCGAGCGCCACGGTGGTGCTGGTGGCCGGCGCTGCGGTGGTGTCGGCGCCTGCCCCCGGGTCGGACGCGTCGTCGGCCAGCAGCGACGGCACCACGAGCAGGCCGGTGATGGCGGCGACCACGGCTGCGAGCACCACCACCGCGCCACCCCATCCGCCCCGCGGCGCCGCGGCCTGCGGCTCGGTGCTCACGACTCGTCCTCGACGGGCTCGCCGAACGCCTCGCGGATGCGGCCGACGATGCCGGGCGCCATGTTGGCGAACACCAGGTGCGCACCGGCGAACCGGCGGGCTTCGTCGACGAACGGATCGACCATCACGTCGGTGGTGAGGATGACCACGGTGGTGGTGCCTGGTTGCACGGCTTCGCGGAACCAGGCCACCCACTCGTCGGGCACCCCGAGATCGACGGTCTTCGCTGTGACCGCGCCCACCCCGGCACCCACCACTCCACCGGCCACCCAACCCACCGGGCCGCCGAGGATGAGGCCGAGCAGGCTCGCCCACAGCGCGCCCGACAGCGCCGCCCGGCCGGTGGAGGGGTCGGTCGACTCCTCCACCCGGGTGGTGCCGTCGTCGGCCTTCGTGACCAGGACGACGTCTTTCAGCACCAGTTCCTTGCGGCTGGCGAGACGGCTCATCGCGGTGAGGAACTCGGCGGCGCGGAACCGGTCGTCGAAGGAGACGCCGATGATGGTGTCGTTCACGCCGGGCGTAGCGGTGTCGCCCAGGTCGGGTCCATCGCTGCGTCCGTGCTCGTGCTCGTGATCCATCGCTCTCGACCCTTCCGACCTGACCTGCACAGCCTCGCACACGACGCGCTCCGGCGGGGTCCACGGCCTCGCGCCGGAAGAGCGCGTCGCTAGAGTGCTGACGACGCTTCCCCCGACGCCGACCCTCCCCTGGAGCGACCCATGCCCTCGCCAGCCACTCCCCTGCTCATCAGCGGCGGCACCCTCATCGACGGTTCGGGCAGCGCCCCCGTACCGGGTACCGACGTGCTCGTCGACGGCGACCGCATCGTCGCCGTGGGCCCCACCGGAACGCTCACGGCCCAGGTACCGGCCGCTGCCACCGTCGTCGACGCCAGCGGGTGCACGGTGATGCCGGGCCTCATCGACGCCCACTGCCACAGCACTTTCGACGACGTGCAGTCGAACGACGAACTGTTCTTCCACCGCCCCGCCGTCGCCTCGGCTCTGGTCACCGCTTTCAACCTGCCCAAATTGCTCCGCGCCGGGGTGACGTCGTTCTTCGACCCCGACACCGTGCACGGCATCGGGCCGCAGGTGCGCGACGGCCTGAACGCCGGCCTGTTCGAGGGGCCGCGCATGGCGACGGGCGTTCAGGCGCTGCTCACCTCGGTGGGCGGCACCGCCGGACGGCTCATCCCCGACGAGGGCGAGGTCGGCTACGCCGCGGTCGTGAACACCATCGAGGAGATGGTCACCACCACCCGCCGGCAGATCAAGTACGGGGCCGACTGGATCAAGATCCACGCCACCGGCTCCATCCCCACCCACATGGGCGAACTGCAGGTGTGGACGCTCGACGAGATGAAGGCGGTGTGCGACACCGCGCACGCGCTCGGGGTTCCGGTCACGGCTCACTGCCGCAACGCCACGTCCACCCGCGACGCTGCCATCGCCGGTGTCGATCTCATCCTGCACGCGTCGTTCCTCGACGGCGAAGCGCTCGAAGCCGTCATCGCGTCGGGTGCCGCGGTGTGCCCCACCTTCACCTTCCTCGCCAACCTCGCCGACTACGGCGATGCGGTCGGGGCCAGCAACGGGATGACCTCCATCTTCCGCGGCGAGATCGACGCCACGGCCGCCATGCTGCGCACCGCCTACGACGAGGGCGTGCGCCTGCTGTGCGGTTCCGAGAGCGGCTTCGCCCTCACCCCGTACGGTCACTGGCACGCCCGCGAACTCGAGGTGTTCGTCGACGCCCTCGGCCTGTCGCCCCTCGAGGCCATCACCTGCGCCACCCGCAACAACGCCTTCGCGATGCGCATGGACGGCCAGCTCGGTGTGGTGGCCGAGGGCTACCGCGCCGATGTGCTGGTGGTCGACGGCGACCCGCTCGCCGACATCCGCATCCTGCAGGACAAGCGCCGGCTGAAGGCTGTCGTCAGCCGCGGCCGCAGCATCGACCTCACCGCACCGTGGCCCGAGCGCGGTCGCATCGCAGGCGAGAAGGTGGGCAACTGGGCCGCCGAGGTGCTCACCTACGACCGGGCGATGCAGGCCGTCGGGCGCTCGTGAGCGCCGGTCGCATCCTCGTCACCGGCGCCGCTTCAGGTATCGGCGCCTCCACCTGTGAGGTACTGGCCCGGGCCGGTTGGGACGTCGTCGCCACCGACGCCCGCGGTACCGATACGGTCACCGCCCTCGACGTCACCGACGAGCACGCCTGGGACCGGGTGCTGCGCGACGTCGGACACCTCGACGGGTTGGTCACCTGCGCCGGCATCCGCACCCGCTCGTCCATCGTCGACACCCCGCTCGACGAGTGGGAGCGCCATCTGCGGGTGAACCTCACCGGCACCTGGCTGGCCGTGCGCGGACTGCTGCGCCAGGCCGTCGCAGCGCCGGGCACGCCGCGCGCCATCGTCACCATCGCCTCGGTGAACGCCTCCATCGCCGTGCCCGGCCAGGCGCACTACGTGGCGTCGAAGGGCGGCATCGTGGCGCTCACCCGTGCTGCGGCGCTCGAGGGAGCTCCGCTCGGGGTGCGCGCCAACGCCGTCGCCCCGGGCCCGGTGCGCACCCCGATGGCAGCCGAGCGTCTGGCCGACCCCGACCAGGTGCGTTGGCTCACCGGACGGGTGCCGCTCGGCCGGGTGGGCGAACCCGACGAGATCGCCGAGGTGGTCGAGTTCCTGCTGTCGCCGCGGGCGTCGTACATCTCGGGCGAGGTGCTCTACGTCGACGGTGGATGGGCTGCCAACGCGGTGTGACGGCGGGTACCGACGTCGACCTCAGTCGTCGGCGAGTTGTGGTCCGGGCACCCCGGCCGGCCGCGGCAGCAGCGTCATCAGCGCCTGGCTGAGGCCACCGTCGACGTACAGCACCTGGCCGTTCACGTAGGCCGCATCTGGCCCCACCAGGAAGCTCACCACGCCGGCGATGTCGGCGTCGGTTCCCAGACGGCGCAGCGGCACCGCCCCCGCCCGCACCTCGCGCACGGCCGGGTCGTCGTACACCGTCCCGGTGCCCGGAGTGGGCACGAGCCCGGGCCCGACGGCGTTGGCCCGCACCCCGCGCGGCCCCCATTCGAGCGCGGTCTGGCGGGTGAGGGCCAGCACCCCGCTCTTCGACGCCGAATAGGCGCCGACGCTGGGGTTCGCCGCCGCCGCAGCGATCGACACGATGTTGACGATGCTGCCCCGACCAGCCGCCAGCATGCTGCGCCCGAACACCTGGGTGCAGTGGAAGGTGCCGCCGAGGTTCACCGCGAGCACCTGCTCGAAGTCGGCCGGATCGACCGATTCGAGGGGCCCGAACCGCCAGATCCCGGCGTTGTTCACCAGCACGTCGACCGGTCCGACCGACTCGGCCACAGCCTCGACCGCGGCGCGGTCGGAGACGTCGCAGTGCAGCACACCCGCATGCGAGTCGGGTTCGCCCAGCAGCACGTCGAGGCGCACCACGTCGTAGCCGTCGGCCGCCAGACGGTCGGCGATGGCTGCGCCCAGCCCGCGGGCCGCACCGGTGACCACGGCCCGGCTCATGCCGGTCCCCCGGCCACTATCCTGGCGCGCATGGCTGAGACCTCAGGGCTGCACGTGTGGATCGACCAGGCCGAGTGCGTCAGCGCCGGTCGCTGCATCGCCACCGCGCCTGGGCTGTTCCGGTTCGACGACGACGAACTGGCCACCATCGACCCTGCGGCCACGCTGCCCGACGACGACACCGTGCTGCGCATCGCCCGCACCTGTCCGAACGGCGCCATCCACGTGGCGCGCGATGGTGTGGAGATCGAACTCTGACCCACGGCCATCACGCACCCAGCCGCAGCAGACGGCGGGCGTTGCGGTCGTAGTCGGGGCAGTACGGGATCTCGTCGGGGCTGCCGGGCGCGTCCCAGCCGGCGAGGTTGGTGCCCACCACCAGACGGTCGAGGCCCACCCGTTCGGTCAACAGCGCCAGTCCACCGTCGTCGTGCACGTGCTGGTCGAACCACATCCGCCGCAGCCCGGCACCGAAGTCGACCGGGTGCTCGCGGGCCCACGGCCGGGTGCGGCCCTGGTGCTCGAGCCGGCCGAACATGAACGCCGCTGCTCCCCCGCCGTGCGACAGGCAGATGTCGAGCGACGGGTGCCGTTCGAGCACCCGGCCGTACACCAGGTGCGCCACGGCGAGGGTCTCTTCGTAGAGGAAGCCGAGCGACAGGTCGAGGTCGTAGTTGCGGATCCGCGGATCGCGTAGCGGCCCGTCGATCCCTGCCGGCGCCGGATGGATGAACACCGGCACGTCGAGCGCCACGGCGGTCTCCCACAGCGCGTCGAGCACCGGGTCGTCGAACGTGCGGCCGAAGTCGGTGCCGATGTAGGCACCCACCAGGCCGAGGTCGGTGACGGCCCGTCGGAACTCGACCACGGCAGCATCGATGTCTTGCATCGGCAGTTGAGCGAACCCCCGGAACCGATCGGGATGGGCAGCGACGATGGCCGCCATCTCGTCGTTGTGCCAGCGGCAGAAACCGGTGGCGATGTCGGCCTCGATGTGGTGGAAGTAGGTGATCGGGTTGGGCGACAGCACCTGCAGGTCGATACCCAGGCGGTCGTTCATCGCCAGGCGGAGCCCCACGTCCATGAACGGGCTGTTGCGGTAGTTCACGCCGTCGAGCACGTAGTCGCCCACCCGGAACCGCGGCCGGCCCTCGGCACCGACGCCGAGTTCGGGGCCGTAGTGGCCGGCACAGCCGAGCACTCCCTCCAGTACCACGTGCGCGTGCACGTCGATCATCGCAACCTCCTCCGTCGGGCCGACCGCACCCTAGGGTGGGCGGCGTGACGACTGCCTCTCTGTGCCTGGCCGCCGGCAGCCTGCTCGACGCCGACCCGTTCGTGCTTGCCGACGCGGCAGCAGCAGCCGGGTTCGACGGCATCGGCCTGCGCCTCAGCCACGATCACGCGCTCGATGCCGCCGGCCTGCAACGCCTCGCGGCGCACATCGGGAACCTGGGCCTCACGGTGCACGACGTGGAGGTTCACCGCATCGGGACAGGCGACGCCAACGGCCCCGGCGACGATGTCGGTCCGTTGGTCGACGCGGCCGCCACGGTGGGCGCCCGTCATCTGCTGGTGGTGTCGGACCTGGCCGACAACCCGTCGGGCCGCGAACACACCGTGCACCGACTGGGCGCCGTCGTCGATCGGTGCCGCGCCGCCGGCCTCGTCGCCGGCAT
>JBIIDH010000089.1:0-15373 GCA_044238435.1 Ilumatobacteraceae bacterium
ACGGCCAGTTCCAGCGCTACACCATCGAAGACGGCGCCTACATCCGCGACCACTTCTTCGGTCCCGATCCGCGCCTGCGGGCGATGGTGAGCCACCTCAGCGACGTCGACCTCGTCAACCTGCCGCGCGGCGGGCACGACTACCGCAAGCTCTACGCCGCCTACAAGGCAGCCACCGACAACCTCGGCACCGGTGCCCCCACCGTCATCTTGTGCAAGACAGTGAAGGGCTGGACGCTCGGCCCGCAGATCGAGGGCCGCAACGCCACGCACCAGATCAAGAAGATGAACACTGAGCAGCTCGTGGCGCTGCGCGACCGGCTGTACCTGCACGACGAGATCCCCGACGAGGCCATCGACGGCGACAACCCGCCGTACTTCCGGCCTCGCGAAGACAGCGTCGAGTTCCAGTACATGATGGAGCGCCGCCGTCGCCTGGGTGGCTCCATCCCGAAGCGCCGCACGGCTCCGCACCGACCCGTCACCCTGCCCACCGACGACGCGTTCGACGAGCTGCGCAAGGGCTCGGGCACCGCAGCCGTCAGCACGACGATGGGGTTCACGCGCCTGCTGCGCAACCTCGCCCGCGACGACCACTTCGGCCGCCATGTCGTGCCCATCGTGCCCGACGAGGCACGCACGTTCGGCATGGATGCGCTGTTCCGCGAACTGAAGATCTACGCGTCGCAGGGTCAGAAGTACGAGCCGGTCGATCACGACCTGCTGCTCAGCTACACCGAGTCGAGCGACGGCCAGATCCTCGAAGAGGGCATCACCGAGGCGGGTTCGATGGCCAGCTTCATCGCCGCCGGCACGTCGTACGCCACACGTGGCGTCACCACCGTGCCCTTCTACACGTTCTATTCGATGTTCGGTTTCCAGCGGGTGGGCGACCTCATCTGGCAGGCGGCCGATGCCCGCACGCGCGGCTTCCTGATGGGTGCCACGGCAGGGCGCACCACCTTGCTCGGCGAAGGTCTACAGCACCAGGACGGACACTCGTTGGTGCTGGCCTCCACCGTGCCGCCGGTGCAGTCGTACGACCCGGCCTTCGCCTACGAGGTGGCCGAGATCGTGCGCGCCGGCCTCGAGCGGATGTACGGCGACAACCCGGCCAACGGCGACCCCGACGTCTTCTACTACCTCACGTTGTACAACGAGAACTACCCGATGCCGGTCATGCCCGACAGCCCCGAGGTGCGGGCCGGCATCGTGCGCGGCCTGTACCACTTCGAGGCTGCCCCGGCCGCCGCACGCCAGGCCACGTTGTTGTTCAGTGGTTCGGCGCACTCGGCGGCACGGGCCGCTGCGGTGGCGCTGCGCGACCGCTACGACGTGGGCGTCGACCTGTGGTCGGCCACCTCGTACAAGGCGCTGCGCGACGACGCGTTGGCAGCCGAGCGGTGGAACCGCCTGCACCCGTCGCAGGCCCCGCGCACCCCGCTGGTGGCGCAGCTGCTGGCCGGCACGCCGGGGCCGGTGGTGGCCGTCACCGACTTCATGAAGATCGTGCCCGAGCAGGTGGCCCGCTGGTTGCCCGGCCGCCAGTTCACCCCGCTCGGCACCGACGGCATGGGACGCTCCGACACCCGTGAGGCGCTGCGTCGCCACTTCGAGGTCGACGAAGGCCACGTGGTGGTGGCGGTGCTGTCGGCACTGGCTGCTCGGGGCGATGTCGAGGCCGATCTGATAGCCAAGGCCATCGGCGACTACGGCATCGACCCCGACGCCGTCGACCCCACCGTCGTCTGACCCGCCGTCACCCGACCCGCCATCACCTGACCGGTCAGACCCACCAGCCGTTCACATCCACCACCACGTGGGTGGCGTGCTGGGCGAAGACGCACAGCGTGCCCGTTGCCGACAGCGGCAGCTGCGCGGCGTTCGAGACGGCACCGTCGGTGCGCATGTTGGCGGTCGAGGCGACCGGCCGGTCGTTGCACGGCCAGGCGGTGAGGTAGCCGTTGCCGCTCGACGCGGTGGTGGTGATGTTCACCGACACCGCCGTCGCCCCGGCGGGAACCCCGCGGACACCGGCGATCTGGATGGTGACCACCTGACCGGAGCCCACCTGCTGGCCGGCGGTGCCGGCGTTCACCTCGGCGCGCAGCCGGTCGCGGGTGTCGATGAGGCGGAACGGGGTGGAGGGAGTGAACGTGCTGGCACCGTCGGCGGCGTAGTAGCCGGTGATGTCGGCCACCAGGTCGACAGGGCTCAGGCTGTAGAGGCACACCCGGCCCTCGGCCGACAGCGGCACTGTCACCATGTTGGGGCGGGTGCGTCCGAGTTGCGGGTTGAGGTTCGACACCACCGGGCGCTCGGCGCCACAGGGGTAGGCGGTCACGAAGCCGGCGGCACCGGCGTCGACGCTGGTGAGGTTCATCGTCGCCGCTGTGGCGCCAGCGGGCACACCGGCCGTGCCGGCGACCTGCAGTTCCACGGTCTGGCCGGCGTCGAGGCGGGTGCCGCCGAAGCCGACACGGGTGTCCATCAGCCGCTGCGGGGTGAGTGGGCTGAACCGGCCGGTGGCCGTGGTGGTCATCGCCCCGGTCACGTCGACCACCAGGTTGGTGGCGACCGGCGAGTAGACGCACATCCCGCCACCGGCGTCGAGGCCGATGGTGGCGGCGTTGGCTGTGGCGGCGTTGGCATCGCCCAGACCGAAGTTCAGTGACGAGGCGACCGGCCGTTCGGGCGAGCAGTTCCAGGCGGTGAGGTAGCCGGCGCCGGCAGGGCCGACGACCGTCACGTTGGCCACCACCGCGGTGGCACCGGCAGGAACCCCGGCCCAACCGGTGACCTGGATCCTCTTGGTCACCCCGCCCTGTAGCGCAGTGGCGCCCTGGCTGATACGGGTGTCGACGAGACGGGCGGGGGTGAGCGGGGTGAACCCGGTGGTGGGGCCGGCGGGCTGAGCGGGTGCGGCGGGCGGCATGACGCCGGTTGCAGCGGCCGGGTCGACCGTGAAGCTCCACGTCACCGTGCGGGTTGCCGTGGTGATGGTGACGTTGTAGGTGCCGGGGGTGAGTTCGGTGCGGGGCATCGCCACCACGGCGTTGTCGCCGCCGAGGATGGAGGCGGCAGAGCCGTCGGTGTTCTGCTTCCAGAGGGCGCAGGTTTCGAGGGCACCGTTCGGGCCGGTGATCGAGGCGCTCACCGGGCCGACCACGGGCTCGGGCATCATCGCGAAGGTGGGCAGGCCGGCACCACCGCTCCATCCGCAGTAGGTGAGCGGGTTGGGCGACTCGGTGACGAACTTGCTGAGGCTGGTGGTGGTGCCGTCACCGGGGAACATCACCGGGTCGGTGGGGCGGTCGGCGTAGTAGTCGAGGCCGCGGAGCACGTCGAGTGTGGCGGCCGACTGCCACGGGCTGGTGGCCCGGTCGTCGCACTTGCCGAAGCCCACCGTGCGCAGGGCCGGCCGCACGACGCCGATGGCGTGGAACGGGCCGGTCATCCAGAGGTCGACGTGGTTGCGGGCGGCGGTGCCGTAGGCGCTCGACACGGCGACGTTGCCGTTGTTGCCGGCCTGGTCGCCCTCGGCGGTGTAGCCGGGGCGGGCGGGGTCTTCGTCGTGGGCGATGCCGTTGCGCAGCATGTAGCACGAGTGCTGGTACGAGCCCACCGACAGGGCCGGGTCCTCGGTCACCGGGGCGACGCCGGTCATGGCCCGGTAGTAGTTCACGGTGGTGAGCCAGTCGGCGGATGGGGTGATGAAGGGCGGGGTCGGGTCGGTCGAACGCGGGGCGAGCGAGCCGGCGTCGGCGGGTGCGGCAGCCCATCCGGTGCCCACGATCACGGCGGCGGCGACAGCGTTCGTCACGATCCGGCGGAGGCGGCCGATGCCGACGGCACCCGCTTCCCGCTCGATTCCCTGGCCCCGACCTCGTGTCGTTGTGGCGTCCATGTCGCACCGCTCCTGCTGGCTGTTGCTCAGCTAGGTCATCGGTGCAGTTCCCCGGTTGCTTGACAGGACAGACGTCCCTTTGTAGCCGTTTTGGGGGACTCTTGAGACTTCACCCGACATGGGTTCACAGAACGTGGGAATCCGGCCCGACGAGTACGCGTGTCAGCGACTCCGAGCGCGCAGCAGTTTCGGCGCAGCAGCCAACCCGGCCAGCAGAGCACGGGCGTGCACGCCGCGCGGCGGGTACCGGAGACGCCGTACCGACAGCCAGAGCCCCCGGGCGATGTCGCCCCACGGGCGGTGCCGGAACAACACCCACAGCCGGTTGCGCTCGCGGTGGTACACCGCGACGTCGGGCCGTTGGTCGGTGGACGCACTGCCCACGTGGCGTACCTGCACCCCGGGCACACAGCGGTACCGCCAGCCGCGCTCGGCACCGCGCAGCGCCAGGTCGACGTCTTCGTAGTACAGGAAGAAGCGGGCGTCGAAGCCACCGACATCGGCGAGGAAGGCCGCGCTCAGCACAACGGCACCACCGGTGAAGATGCCGATCTCGTGCGGGGCGGCGGCCGGATCGGGTGGGACCGGGAGCGGGGTGCCGTAGCCGATGTCGGTGCCGGCGCCGTCGCGGCCCAGCTCCACCCCCAGGCTGTTCACCGTGGGTGGGTCGGTGGCCAACACGAGCATCGGCTGCACTGCGCCCACGCGCTCCGCTGACGCGAACGCTGCCAACAGCGCATCGAGCCATCCTGCGGGCACGGTGGCATCGTCGTTCAGCAGCGCCACGTGGGTGGCGCCGCGGGCCACTGCGTGTTCGATGCCGAGGTTCATCCCGCCCGCAAAGCCGAGGTTGGCCCCGGGCACGACGAGATCGAACTCGACCGTGGCGGCCAGCGACCGGAGACGGCGCTCGGCAGCGCCACCGTTGTCGACGACCACCAGACGACTCCAACCGCCCGCAGCCGCCACGGAGGCGACGCAGGCCTCGAGCATGCCGTCGGGCGGGTCGAAGGTGAGTACGACCACCGTCACCTCGGGCACGCTGGGAGGATAGCGTGGCGCCGTGACCGGCACCCTGTACATCACCGGCGACGCCGAGGCCGACGACCTGTTGAACACCGACGGCACGGCACTGCTCATCGGCATGTTGCTCGACCAGCAGGTGCCGATGGAGTGGGCGTTCGCTGGCCCCGCCACGCTGCGCACCCGGCTCGGGCACCTCCAGGCCTCGCGCATTGCGTCGATGACACCGGAGGCGTTCGTGGCGGTGTGCAGCGCCAAACCCGCCATCCACCGCTTTCCGGCGTCGATGGGAGCACGCATCCACGAACTGTGCGTGGCGCTGACCGAGGGCTACGAGGGCCGTGGCGAACTGGTGTGGGCCGATGTGCGCACCGGCGACGAGCTGTATCGCCGGCTGCGGGCGCTGCCCGGTTACGGCGACGAGAAGGCGAAGATCTTCCTCGCCCTGCTCGCCAAGCGGATGGGCGTGAAGCCCCGCGGCTGGAAGGCGGCCGCGGCGCCGTTCAGCGACACCAACCCGCGCAGCGTGGCCGACATCAACTCCCCCGCCACGCTCGCCAAGGTGCGCGAGTGGAAGAAGGCGGCCAAGGCGGCCAAGCGCGACAAACAGGACCGCCCTGTCTCCTGATCGCTGCGCCGAGCGACTGATCCCGTGGCTCGGCGGTGCGTTGTTGCTCGGACTGCTGGCCACGTGGACACTCGGCACCGCCCGCTACGGGGGTCCGGACGAGCCTGCCCATGTGTTGCGCGCCTACGCCGTCGCGCACGGTGAGGTGCGGGGCGAGGTGCCCGACAGCGCATCGATCGACCTGGCCCCCGGCTACCGCATCGTGGATGTGCCTGCGTCGTTGGCCAGTGGCGACCCGGCCTGTTTCCGGCACGACAGCGCAGCCACCCCCGACTGTGCGGTGCCCAACACGTCCACCGCTCCGGTGGCGGCGGCGACCTCGGCGGGGGTGAATCCGCCCCTGTACTACGCGCTGGTCGGCTCGCTCGCCCGCCTCGGCGACGAGTCGCAACCGCTCTCCTACCGGTGGGCAGCGACGGCGCTGGCGGGTGCTGCGCTGGCACTGGCCGCGTGGCGTCTCGCCCCGCTGGCACGCCGGAAACCGCGGGCGGTCACCGTGGCGCTTGCGGCCCTCACGCCGGCGGCCTGGTTCCTCTTCGGCGTGGTGAACCCGAACGGTCTCGAGATCGCGCTCGCGGCGCTGGCCTGGGTGGGTGTGGCGCGCTGGTGGTGTTCGCCCGATGACCGCACCGCGGGCGCTGCGTGGTGGATCGGCGTTCCGGTGGCCGCAGCAGTGGCGATTCGTCCGGTGGCGCTGAGCACCGCGGCGACCGTGGTGGCGATCGTGTACCTGGCAGCGAGGCCGAGGAAGCGGGCAGCGGCGGCGCTGTGGGTGCCGATCATGGCAGCCATCGGCTCGGTGGCGGTGTGGCAGGTCGTGCTGGGCGTGGCGGTGGTCGACGATCCCCGCACCGCGGAACACGGTTCGGTGGCACATGCTTTCGGTGAAGCCGTCGGGGGACTCCCGCGGAGTGCCGCCGAGTTGGTCGCCTCACTGGGGTGGCTCGAGTACTGGGCTCCGCTCGTGGCACAGCTGGCATGGGGCGTGGCGGCGGTCGCGGCGGTCGTGGCGGCAGGGCGAGCTGCAGTGGTGGCAGAGCGCAGCGACGTGCTGCCCACGAGCACCTTCACCTCCGACCGACCGGATCGACCGGCCCGCCCTCGTCTCCGGGCAGCGGCAGTGGTGTGGCTGGTTGCGCTGGTGGCCGCACCGGTGGTGTTCGAGGTGGTGTTCTTCGGCTCGATCGGCCCGATCTGGCAGGGTCGCTACAGCATCTCGCTGTGGCTGGGCGGCGCGGCTCTTCTCATGAGCGCCGCGCCGGGCCCTGCAGCCCCGGGGCCGGATGCACGCCATCGGGTCGCCGCCGCAGCACTCGGCGGCCTGGCCGTGGCGGAGGTGGCGACGTTCTGGGCGGTGGTCCGACGCGCCACGGTGGGCACCGACGGATCGTGGTGGTTCACCGACGCCGTCGACATCGGCGCGCCGGCACACCCGAGGCTGCTGTTGCTGGCGCACGCCGCGATCGTCGCTGTGCTGGCGCTCGGCGTGGCGCTTCGATGCGCGCCCTGCGACCGCTACTCGAAGTAGCCGAACAGGTCGACGATCACGTGGCTCGTGCCGGCGAAGTTGAACATGGCCAACTGCCCGCCCAGACCCAGCTTCAGGTAGGCCTGGTTGGGTACCGGCACTCCCGGCCGCGGGTTCAGGGTCGACACCACCGGCATGTTCTCGCCAGCGGGCCAGGCGGTGAGGTACGACGTGGCCGTCGAGTCGACGGAGGTGACGTTCACCACCGCACCCGCCCCGGAACTGATGGGCGCTGCGAAGGCACCGCCAGCGTCCAGCGAACCGAGACGAGGGCCGATCGAGTATCGGGTGTCGACCATCCGCTGCGGTGAGACGGGTATGAACCGGCCGCCGCTCGCGGAGTAGTACCCCACGACATCGGCGACAAGATGGGTGCTTCCCTTCGAGTTGAACAGCGACACCTTGCCTCCGTTGCCCACCTTGGCCAGCACCAGGTTGGCAACCGTCAGGCCGGGCACGAAGTTGTGGGTCGAGGCGGTGGGCATCGGTTCCCCGGTAGGCCACACGGTGACGAACCCGTCGGTCGACGGCTGGTCGACGGTCACGTTCACGGCAACGGCCGACACGCCGGAGGCGGGCACGCCTCCCACCCCCACCACGGTGAGGTCGATGACGCCGCCGCCGGGAACCGGCCCGGCGAGCGGGTCGGCAGGGTTGCGGGTGTCGAGGATGCGGCTGGGGGTGACCGGTGTGAATCGACCGCTGGCCGGGGCGACGTCGGTGTAGTAGCCCATCACGTCGGCCACCACGTCGGTGTTGCCTGCCAGGTTGTAGATGTCGACCCGTCCGTTCGACCCCAGCTTCACCGTGACGAGGTTGGGTACCACCTGCCCTGCCACGAAGTTCAGGTTCGACACCGGTGGGAGCGATTCGCGCGAGGGGAACACCGTCAAGAAACTGCCGGCGGTGGGGTTGACGGCGGTGACGTTGAGGACGACCGCGGTGACATGGGTGGCCGGAACACCACCGTTGCCCGCCACGATGAGCTCGGTCGAGGTGTTCGGCCCCAGCGGAACCAGGTTGCCGCCCGTGCCGTCGCGGGTGTCGAGCAAGCGCTTCGGGCTCAGCGGCACGTAGTAGCTGGGGGTGAGGGCGACCGGGCGCTCGATGCGAACCGGACCGGTGCTGTGGTGCACCCCCGTGCCGGCGCCATTGCGCATCACCACGTACACCCAGTAGGTGCCGTTGGGCATCGCCGCGCCGGCGCTGGTGGTGCCGTTCCAGGTGAAGCTGTTCACCCCGGCGGTCACCGGTCGACCGATCGCCACCGGGGTGCCGTCGAACGCGCCGCGGTTGGTGGTCACGTAGATGTCGGCCACCGTGCCGGCGGTAGCTGCCGTGTCCTGGTAGGTGATGGCGTAGCTGTCGACGAACGCCGCGTCGTCGGCCAGTTTCAGCGAGCGCAGGGTGAACCCGCGGACGCCACGGTCTTCGTTCAGGTCGTACCGGAACCGGGTGATCCGCTGGCCGCGCCAACCACGTTTGAACACCGTGTTCTCGTCGTTCACCGCTACAGCTGGATTGGTCGCGAGGTCGACCGTCATGGTGTTGCAGCCGGGATAGATGATGATGTCCTGGGTCTCCGACCAGCCCGGACCCCCTTCGGCGAACCAGGCGAAACGACCGTTCATGCCGCCGCCCGGGGCGTCGGCGAAGTCCATCGGCCCGTCGTAGCAGACCTCCACCGTGGCCCGGTGGTAGCGGTCGGGGTTGATCGGCGCCGGCAGGCGTACTTCCACGTACGGATCGTTCGCGACGGTCTGGCCGGTCATCCCTCCGGGGCCGAACCCCAGATTGGCCAGATCGCCGATCTCGTAGATGTCGCTCAGCTCCGCGAAGTCCCACGGGTTCCCGGCGGCAGTGGCCAGGTCGGTGCCGCCCTGTTCGTTCGGGGTGAGCACCTGCGGCATCGGCAGGCCGACGGGTGGCGTCGACGGGGCGTCGGCCCGATGCAACCGGACCCAGTCGAGGTTCACCTCGACCGCTGGGTCCTGGCCGACGAGCAACTCCACCCGGATGACCGAACCCGACCAGGTGGGCGTGGCGCCCATGATGCCCGGGGTGTTCTTCAGGTCGACGTGGTACACCCCGCATCCGGCGGTCGGGTAGAAGGGAACGATGTTGTCCTGGCCCGCCGCGTTGAAGTAGTGCACACCCATGTTGCGGGCGCCCGTCAGGCACATGCTGAACGACAGCACCGTGTAGACGTCGGCATTCACAGGGTGCAGCAGTCCGTCACGTCCCCAGGGGAGTTCCACGTCCCAGGTGCGCACGAGTTTGATGGTGGTGTTGTACGGGCCGATCACCTTCAGCCATCCGTCCGCGGTGCGGGTGATGCTGGAGCCGTTCTCGCTGCCGATCAGCGCGTGGACCGGCGGCACGTCCTCGTCGTTGCTGAAGTCCCACGGGTCGGCGAACGTGTCGGTGGCGTAGTCGCCGGTGGTGGACAGGCCCGGCGGGGCGGCCACCGCGGGGGCGGGCGAGCTGTTGGGATGGGCGGCTGCGGTGGCGGGGAGCGCAGCAGCGGCCAGTGCACCGGCGACGAGGGCGGTGCACCAGCGATGGCGACGGAGTGTGGCGGTCATTCCTGGTCGGTTCGGCGGTCGAGGCGCTCGACCACGGTGGCGAACCGCGTACGAAGCGCCGTGTAGTGGCGACGGGCCGCTGCGAGTGCTTGCTCGAGTTCGGCGATCACCTCGGCTGCAGGCACGGCGGCGCCCCTCGTCGATGGATCGTCAGCCACGGAGGCGCCTGCGCACGGAGGTGTAGATGCGCCGCGGCAGGCGGCTGTAGCGCAGCACTTTGGTGGACGCGAGCTGTTCGAGCGCACTCTCGGCGGCACGCGCCCGCTCCATCAGGCTGGGCGGTGCGTCACCGGTCAGTTCGGCCAATCGAGCACCCATGCAGACGATGGTCTGGGTACGCGCCTCGATTAGTGCTTCGAGTTCGGCGATACGGGCGCGCAACGCTCGTTCCGTGTCGGCGGCCAGGACGGTGTCTGGCGGAGAAGGAGGGGTGTCGGTCAGCTTGGCCATGGAAGTCGGGGGTGACGCTCGCGAAGAGTGACGAAGTTTGCGGCCATGTCGATGTCGCTCAGCTTGCGCATCGACCCGCCCTGTTCACGGTACCGGCCGATGATCGAGCCGACCAGGGACGCGCGTACCCCGTTCTCTGCCGCACAGAGCCAGAGGTCGTAATCCTCCCAGCCATAGATCCCGGGGTGTTGGCCGTAGCCGCCGAGCGCCTCCCAGCCCTCGCGGCGGAACATGGCCATCGCGTCGATGAATGCGCCGTGCACCAGCAGGTCGACGTCCCAGGGCAGATGGCTGGTCAGGCCCACCGAGCCGTATTCGTCGAACCGTTCGAGCAGGCCGTACGCAGCGATCACGTCGGCCGGTGCCCGGTCGAGGTGATCGACGAGGCGCCGCAAGCCGTTGGGGTACAGCAGGTTGTCGGCGTCGAGGGCGAAGATGCAGCGACCCCGACTGAACCGGAAGCCGGTGTTGCGCGCCACGGGCAGGCCGCCGTTCGCGGCTCGTGCCACCACGGCGATGGGGAACCACGGCATCTCCGCGACCAGGTCGAGCGCCACCTGCAGCGAGTCGTCGGTGGAGTGGTCGTCGACGATGACGAGGTCGGTGGAGGGCGCCGTTGCGCTGCCGCCTGCGGCCACCACCGATTCGACCGCCTCGCGTAGGTAGTGACCCTGCTGGTACAGCGGCACCACCACCGACACGGTGGGTGCGGCCTCGGCGTACGTGGGTGTCGTGGTGATGTCGACGTGATCGGCATCGCCGTAGCGGACCGCAGCGAGTGCCCGTTCGATGGAGCGGATACCGGCCTGCTGCTCGAGCAACGCCGACTTCAACGTGCGCGCTTCTTCCTCCATCAACGCTCGCTCGGTCGATGTCCACACGCCGGGGGGCGGGGCCGACGGCGCGGCGAAGCGGCGACCGGCCGCACGGGCGACGCGGCGCAGCGCACCGGCACCCGCGCTGGCTCCTACGCGTCGATGGGTCGGTGCGCGGCGCGGCGTGTCGGCCATCGACTCGAGCACCTCGACGGCGAGTCGTCCCTGGTCGAGACGTTCGACGAGCAGCTGGTGCGCGGCGTCGGCCATTGCGGCGCGGCGGGGTTCGTCGAAGGCCAGGGCAATGGCTGCTTCGGCGAGGTGCTCGAGCGGGCTCATCACCATGTGCACGCCCGGTTCGAGCGGTTCGAAACCGACCGAGGTCTCGGTGGCCACGACGCACCCGTTGGCGATGGCTTCGACCACCCTCGCCCACTCGAAGTAGGGCTCGTCGTCGCGATGTACGTTCAGCAGGATGCGGGTGTCGGCGAGGAGCTGGTACTTGGCGTCGCCGGTGAAGAACGTGGCGTCGCTGGCCCGACGCGGCCGGTGCCAACTGAAGAACCGCAGGTCGGTTCGCCATTCCCACAGTTGCCCGGCGGCTCCGCCGATGAACTGCTCACGTCGAGGTGTGCGGCCGGCGAGCAGGCCGATGTCGATCGAGCGGTCGTCGTGCGGCCGGCTGCGCCAGTGATCGATCGACGCGACGTAGCCGAGCGGGAGGTGCGCTGCAGCGATGCCCCGACGGCGGAGGGCGTCGAGCGAGAAGCGGTTGATGTCGAGGGTGAACGGCCCGAGTTCGGCGTACGCGAGAGCGGTGGCGAAGAACGGTGTCGCTGGTTGCTCGGTGTTGATGCACACGGCGCGTCCGGCGGCACGCACCTTGTCGGCCTCGGCAGCAGCGAAGAGCGGGAAGAACTCGTGTGGCGCCACGACGAGTTGCCGGGCAGGGTCGCCGTCGCCGGGCAGTTCATCGGTCACGAGTTCGGCCGGGCGGCCCTGAGCAACGAGCCCTTCGACCAGATGCTCGGCGATCTCCCGCATGAACACGTTGCCGCGCTCGCTCACGAACACCCGCCACGTCACGCTGTCACGCTACCGCTCCCCGGTTAGCCTGCCCGCTCATGGCACCACGCGTCTCGATCGTCACGCCAGTGTTCGATCCCCCGCTCGGGGCGTTCCTGGCCTGTGTCGACTCGGTGCTGGCACAGACCTACCCCGATTGGGAGTGGTGTCTGGTCGACGACTGCTCCACCCGGCCCGAGGTGGTCGAGGCGCTGCGCGAGGCGGCCGGACGCGACCCGCGCATCCGGGTGCAGTATCGTGCGCAGAACGGCGGCATCGTGGCGGCTTCGAACGATGCGCTGGCACTGGCCACCGGCGAGTTCGTCGCGCTGCTCGACCACGACGATGCCATCGTGCCCACCGGCCTGGCCGAGGTGATGCAGGTGCTCGACGCCCCCGAGAACGACCGCGTCGACTATCTCTACACCGACGAGAGCCATGTGTCTGCCGATGGGCACGTGATGAGCATCTTCCCCAAGCCCGCGTGGTCGCCCGAGCGGTTCCGGGCGTCGATGTACACCTGCCACCTGTCGGTGTTGCGCCGCACCGTCGTCGAGGCGATCGGTGGGTTCCGGCCGGGGTTCGACGGGTCGCAGGATCACGACCTCATCCTGCGCGCCACCGAGCACATCGCAGCATCCGAGCGTTCCGTGGCGCATCTGCCGTCGGTGGCCTACCACTGGCGGCACATCACCACGTCGGTCTCGCGGGCCAGCGACACGCTGTCCACTGCGGTGCAGAACGGTCGCCGGGCGGTGCAGGAGCAGTGCGACCGACTCGGGTTCGACGCCACCGTCGAGCACGGGCCACTCCCCGGCACGTACCGGGTGGTCCGCCATGCGCTGCGCAATGCGACGGTCACCGTGGTGGTGGCCACTCGGTTCGAGGGTGCGGCGGTGGCGCCCTTCCGGTCGGCGGTGGAGGCAACCGTGCGCTCGGTTGCCGCAGCGTCGGCGAATGTACGTTTCCTGGTGGCTCACCCGGCGAATGCACCGGCGGAGTTGGTGGCCCTGCTCGATTCGGTACTGCCCGATCACTGGCATCGAGTGCCGGTTCCGGGCACCTTCACCGTGGCACGCGGGCTCGACCATGCGTTGCTGCTGCACCCGGCCGACGTGTTGGTCAGCCTCGCACCGGGGCTCACGGCGCGGGCCGATCGCACACCCGACTGGGTGGGTGCACTCGTCGGGCTCGCCATGGCGCCGGGGGCGGGCGCGGTGGGAGCCCTCATCGCCGACCGCGACGACACCGTGCTGCATGCCGGCTGCGACGTGCCGCGGTTCCGCTTCGATCGGCTGGAGGGGCAGAAGGTCGACGCGCCCACCTCGGGGAACGATCTGTTGATCGAGCGCGAGTGCAGCCATGTGCACCTGGCTGCGGCGGCCATGACGGCGGCCAACTGGCGCGAGGCGCGGCATGTGGCTGGTTCGGCACAGTGGGCCAAGGCCGGCGAGCAGGTGTCGGGCGAGTTGCACCGGCTCGGTTGCCGCAATCTGTTCACTCCCTACGCGCGGTTCGATCGCACCGTGGCGATCGAGTTCTGAACTGCCGCGGCGTCACACCACCAGTGGCGAGTAGGGGTCGTCGGCCAAGCCGTGCATCCACCGCCGCTGGATGAGTTCGATCTCCTCCGGCCGGATACCGGCGACGCGCGACTTCGATTCGAAGTGGTACAGCACTGCGGCGGGTTCGTACACGACATCGAACCCGGCAGCACGCACCTTCATGCAGAAGTCGACGTCGTTGTAGTTCCCCGGGAACAGGGTGCAGAACCCACCGACTGCGTCGTAGACGTGCATCGGCACCAGCAGGCAGGCCGCCGTCGCCCCCGCGACGGAGCGCCGCTGGGTGAGTAGGCCTCCACGCCCGGGCGCATCTCCGAGCAGACCGAAGCCCACATGGTCGAGCGAGGTGCGGTAGGTGTGGCCAGCGTGTTGCAGGGTGCCGTCGTCGAACAGCAGTCGTGCGCCCACGGCACCCACCCGCGGCCCCTGCGCCGCGTCGAGCATGCGTTCCAACCAGTCCGGAGCGATCACTTCGGTGTCGTCGTTCAGCAGCAGCACGTACTCGCCCGCTGCATGCGCTGCGCCCAGGTTCACCGTGGCCGAGAAGTTGAAGGGGGCGTCGTAGGCGAGGCAGCGCACACGGCCAGCCGGGTCGAGTGCCTGGAGGTCGGATGCAACGGACGCTGGCATCTCGCGGCCGGCCACCACCAACACCTCGATCGGCGTCTGCGTCGTGGCCAGCACACTGCGCACGGCTTCCACCACGAACACGCGCTGTGCACCGCGGGCCTCGCCGGCGCTGCCGATGCTGGGAATGACGATGCTGATCACTGGCAGTTCAGCGCGGCAACAGCCGGCCCACGACGGAACGCAGCTTGCGGTAGACACGTCGAGCCAGCGAGGGAGCCGCCGCGGCGTCGAGTCGCCGGCGCAACGAGTCGCGCTCGATGGCTACCTGGGTGACCCGGTTGGCCAGTTCGGTGTTGCGAATGCGCAACGCGGCCACCTCTGCCTCGCGTTCGGCGAGTTGGGCACGCGCTTCGGTCAGTTCGGCATCGAGGCCAACCACGGCATCGCGCTCTGCCCAGCGGGCAAGACGCTGTTCAGGCGCGTCGGTCACGGGTTCACTCGTGCGTTCAACGCTGTCACGCGAGCCGTCAGATCGTCGGTGGCGGCCGCCACCTGATGACGCAGCGCCTCAACATCGTCGCCTCGGCGCGCCTCGATCTGTGCCACGGCGGTCTGCAACTCGCTGGTCTTGCGCTGCAGGTCGCGAAGATCGGCGGCCAGCGCGTCGAGCGCGGCTGCGGTGGTCGCCCTGCCCCGCAGCAGCCACGACAGTTGTGCGCGAACACCCGACATCGAAGTCACGGTAGCAGCCGTCAGCGCGTGGGGGCAGATGGGTCGATGCCGAGCAGCGCGGCGATGTGGCGGCCGGTGTCGGCGAGCGATGGCTGCGCCAGCATGCGGTTCCGCCCCGCCTCGCGCAGGCGATCGGCGAACGCTCGATCGGTTGCTACGCGGCGCATCGCCGCTGCCGCCTGATCGAGATCGGGGTCGGCCCAACGGGCCTCGGGCGGGTACACGCCCTCTCCACCGCGCACCGGAACCTGGTCGGCATCGATCAGCACAGCGCAGTCGTCGTCCATCAGATCGAGGTTGCCGCTGTAGCGGGTGGCGATCACCGGTGTGCCCAGCCACATCGCTTCGGCGAGGTGCAGACCCAGCCCTTCACTCCGGTGCAAACTCACGAGGCAGTCGACCGCTTGGAGGAAGGCCATCTGATCGCTGCGGCTCAGGTGCTCGTCCCACAGCACGATGTCGCTGCGGTCGCCCGCAGCGAGTCGCACTCGCTCGTGCTGCGGCCA
>JBIIDH010000015.1:0-47159 GCA_044238435.1 Ilumatobacteraceae bacterium
AAGGCCAGCCCATCGGCAGCCTCACCCAGATGGGCACCATCCGTCTGGGCAAGCGCACCGACAACCGCAGCCCGTTGGTGAAGGACTTCGTGCCGCTCGCCACGCTCGACGACATCGTGTGGGGCGCCTGGGACGTGTTCCCCGACGACGCCTATGTCGCCGCCTCTCGCGCCGGAGTGCTCGAGCACGGCAAGCACCTCGAGGCCGTGTCCGACGCGCTGCGCGATGTCCGCCCGATGGCAGCGGCGTTCGAGCGCAAGTACGCCCGCAACCTCGACGGCCAGCACACGATGGGCGACATCAGCAAGCGAGCGATGCTCGAGGCCATCCGCGCCGACATCAACCGCTTCCGTGAGGAAAAGCACGTCGACCGCGTGGTGATGATCTGGTGCGCCAGCACCGAGATCTACATCGAGCCCGGCCCGCAGCACATGGACATCGAGTCGCTCGAGAAGGCCATCGACGCCAACGACCCGGTCATCTCGCCCGCCATGCTCTACGCCTATGCAGCGCTACTCGAGGGCGTCCCCTTCGCCAACGGCGCCCCCAATCTGGCCGTCGATGCGCCGGCGCTGCGCGAGTTCGCCACCGCCCAGAACGTCGCCATCAGCGGCAAGGACTTCAAGACCGGCCAGACGCTGATGAAGACCGTGCTCGCCCCCATGCTGAAGGCCCGCCAACTCGGCCTGAACGGCTGGTACAGCACCAACATCCTCGGCAACCGCGACGGTGAAGTGCTCGACGCCCCCGAGAACTTCAAGACCAAGGAAGAGTCGAAGCTCGGCGTGCTCGAAGACATTCTCGAGCCGGCGAAGAACCCCGAGTTGTATGGCAACGTGTACCACAAGGTCACGATCAACTACTACCCGCCCCGCGGCGACAACAAAGAGGGTTGGGACAACATCGACATCTTCGGTTGGCTCGGCTATCCGATGCAGATCAAGGTCGACTTCCTCTGCCGCGACTCCATCCTGGCGGCGCCGCTGGCACTCGACCTGGTGCTGTTCAGCGACCTCGCCCAGCGTGCCGGCCTCGGCGGCATCCAGGAGTGGCTGAGCTTCTACTACAAGAGCCCGCAGGTGGCGCCGGGGCTCTACCCCGAGCACGACTTGTTCATCCAGCTCACCAAGTTGAAGAACACCCTGCGCTGGATGATGGGCGAGGACCAGATCACCCACCTCGGCCGCGAGTACTACGACAACGAGGACTGAGACATCCGGGCCCGCGAGACCGGGGCCCGCGCGCCGAACCTCTGCTGACGCGATACCCTAGGGGGTATCAACCAGCCCTGGAGGTCGCCATGATCCTCGAACCCGAGGTCGAATCCGAACTCACCCGCCGCCTGCGCCGCATCGAAGGTCAGGTGCGCGGCATCCAACAGATGCTCGACGAGGGTCGCGAGTGCCGCGACATCGTGGCCCAGGTATCGGCCGCATCGAAGGCGCTCGATCAGGTGGGCTTCCGCCTGCTCGTCACCGGTATGGCGCACTGTCTGCAGGATGCCGAGGCCGCTGCTGCCAACGGCTTCAGCCTCGAGGAAGTCGAACGCCTCTTCTTGAAGTTGGCCTGAGGTGAGCGCCATGTACTTCCAGCAGTACTACCTCGGCTGCTTGTCGCACGCCTCGTACCTCATCGGCGACACGCAATCGGGTCGCGCCGTGGTGGTCGACCCGCAGCGCGACGTGTCGCAGTATCTCGCCGACGCAGCCGCCAACGGCCTCACCATCACCACCGTCATCGAGACCCACTTCCACGCCGACTTTCTCTCCGGTCACCTCGAACTCGCCCGCGAGACCGGGGCCACCATCGTGTACGGCGCCGCAGCCGCAGGCCGCACCGAGTTCCCCGTCGACGCACTGGCCCACGGCAGCGTCATCGCCCTCGGCAACCCCTCGACCGGTGTCACCCTCACCGTGCTCGAGACGCCCGGGCACACGCCCGAGTCGATCTGTGTGGTGGTACGCGAGCACGGCGACGATGCTGTGCCCTACGGGGTGCTCACCGGCGACACGTTGTTCATCGGCGATGTGGGCCGGCCCGACCTGCTGGCCGCGGTCGGCTTCACCGCCGACGACCTGGCCCACCAGCTGTACCACTCGCTGCACGACACCCTGCTCGCCCTGCCCGACGCCACCCAGGTGTTCCCCGCCCACGGGGCTGGTTCAGCATGCGGCAAGAACCTCAGCACCGAGACCGTCAGCACCATCGGTGAACAGCGCCGCACCAACTACGCCCTCGCCCCGATGAGCGAAGATGCGTTCGTCGAGGTGGTCACCCAGGGTCAGGCAGCCGCGCCGCTGTACTTCCTGTTCGCCGCCACCAAGAACCGACAGGACCGCGACATGCTCGACGAAGCTGCCGAGGTGGCCGCGCTGTCGATCGACGCCGTGCTCACCGCCCAGGCGGCCGGCGCCGCCGTGGTCGACACCCGCGACGCTGCCGACTTCGCGGCGGCGCACCTGCGTGGTTCCATCAACGTCGGACTCGGCGGTCGATTCGCCGAGTACACCGGCGAGGTGGTGCGCCCCGGTACGCCCATCGTCATCGTCGCCGACCCCGGCCACGAACACGAGGCCGTCATCCGACTGGCCCGCATCGGCTTCGACACCGTCATCGGCGCACTCGACGAGCCGCTCGCCGCCTTCCTCGACCGACCCGACCTCGTAGCCCAGGCCTCACGTCTCACCGCCACCGAGTTCGACGCACGACGCAACGAGGTCGCCGGCCTGCAGGTGGTCGATGTGCGCGGGCCCGGCGAGGTCGAGCACGGCACCATCGACGGCGCAGTCACCATCCAGTTGCCCCAGCTCGTCGACCGCCTCGGCGAACTCGACCCGGCCGTCCCCACCGTCGTCTACTGCGCCGGCGGCTACCGCTCGAGCATCGCCGCCAGCACCCTGCGGGCGCATGGCTTCGCCGACGTGTCCGACATTCTCGGGGGCTACGGCGCGTGGCTCGGCCGCGACGCCGCCTGACGCTGCGTTCCGGGCAGCAACGGTCCGTCAGGCGTGGACGACGTGGTGCAGACGGACGTCGTGGGGTTCGGTGGGCAGTTCGTCGACCAACTGCTCGCTGAAGCAGGCACCCACCGTGACGGCTGAGGTACCCGGCAGGAAGCGGTCGTAGAAGGCCTTGCCGTGCCCGAGCCGCCGGCCGTCGACAGTGAACGCCACGCCCGGCACCACCACCAGGTCGATGGTCGCCGGGTCGATGGCCGGCCCCACCGGCTCGCGGATGTCCCAGCGCCCCACGGTGGATGCGCCGGTCATCACCACCGGCACGATGACATCGCCCTCCATCCGCGGGAGGACCAGCACCTTGCCGTCGCGAGCCAGCCGGGCGAACAGGCCCTCGGTATCGGGCTCGTTCGCCATCGAGGCGAACGCCATGACGGTGTACGCCCCTGCGTATGCAGGCAGTTCAGCGAGCCGTGCCCACAGTTCGACGCTGCGCAGTTCGCGGTCGTCGATCAGTTCGAGTGCCTGACGCATCCGCCTGCGCAGCGTGGCTTTGTCGATCACGCCGACAGGATCGCACAACGAGGTGACCGTCTACAGTCGGAACCATGTCGATCGACGCGCAGCTCTACCGTCAGGTGCTCGGCCACTTCCCCACCGGCGTCACGGTGGTCACCGGCATCGACGGAGACGAGCCCGTGGGGTTCACCATCGGATCGTTCACCTCGGTGTCGCTCGATCCGCCGCTGGTGGGCTTCCTGCCGATGGTCGACTCCGACCGCTGGAACCGCATCCGTCGTTCGGGAGCGTTCTGCGTGAACGTGCTCGCCGCCGATCAGGCGGCTCTGTGCTGGAACTTCTCGAAGAGCAGCATCACCGACCCGTTCGAAGGCGTGGACTGGAAGCCGGCGCCGACCACCGGCTCGCCGGCCATCGACGGCGCGATCGCCTGGATCGACTGCGACATCCACCAGGTCGTCGATGCCGGCGACCACCACTTCGTCATGGGTCTGGTGCGCGATCTGGCCCACACCCCCGCCGAACACGAGCCAGCCCCACTGCTGTTCTACCGGGGCAAGCTCGGCGGATTCATCCAGCACTGACCGCCGTGACCGCGCCGACCCGACGACTGGTGGCCGTCGCCGCCGCCTGCGATGTGGTGGCAGTGCTGCTGTTCGTCGCCCTCGGTCGCCGCAGCCACGACGAGGGCGGAAACGTCGTCGCCGGAGTGCTGTCGGTGGCAGCGCCGTTCCTGATCGCCCTCGCCGTCGGCTGGGCGGCCGCCCGGGCCTGGCGAGCGCCCCTGGCACTGCGCACGGCCCTCGTCGTGTGGCCCGTCACCATCGCCCTCGGCATGGTGCTCCGTCGATTCGCGTTCGACCGCGGCACCGCGACGTCGTTCATCGTCGTCGCCTCGGTGGCCACGGGTCTGCTGCTGCTCGGCTGGCGCCTCGTGGCGCGCCGGATCGTCGCCCGCTGACTGGGCGCGCCGCCCCTTCCGGCGCTTCCTGCGTCGAGCCTGTATCCGACTCACTCCCACTGCTGTGCCGGCGGCCCGGTGCTCATGAGCACGGTGCCGTCGCGTGCGCGCACGGTGATGGCCCGGTCGGCACCCATCGTCAGTTGCCAGCGTTCAGCGTGCAGCCGGTCGTGGTGATGTCGACACAGCGGTAGCAGGTTGGCGAGGTCGGTGCGTCCGCCGTGTTCCCAGTAGTGGATGTGATGCGCTTCGGTGATCGACACATGCCGCCCACAGCCGGGGATGGCGCATGTTCGGTACATCGCCCGCAGCGCCCGGCGTTGTCGGATGCTGGCGTGTCGCCGGCTCCGGCCGTGGTCGAGTGCAACTGGTCGTGTGAGTGACTGGACGATCTGGTCGTAGCTGGGCACCGGGTCGCCCTGCACGAGCACGACACCATCACGGTTGACGATGACCGGCACGAACCGTGCCCGCCCGGCGATGGTGCGGATGGTGTCGATCGGCAGGTCGATCCCTGGCCCGCAATCGATTTTCGATTGTGCGTGACGTCCGTGTTCGAAGGTCTGCTGGTCGATGACGACGATCACTTCGGGTTTGCCGATCGGGCCGCCCTCACCCTTGACCAAGTCCATGAAGGCGTGGGCGCGGAGCCAGTCCATCGCGTCGAGCGGATCGGTGGGGCATTCGGGTGGCCGCGGCTGGTTGAGTCGGGCGTTCAGCTGTTCGTGGAGCAGATGCTGATAGACCGCACCGAGCTCAGGGTCGAGTGACAGTGAGGTCTTGACCATCCCGCTGTTCGGGTCGACCCACACCCGACACCGGCTGTCGCGTTTCTGACGCTCCAACCGTCGTTTGCCGTCGTCGGCTTCGATCAACCGGATCTCGCGCTGCAACCAGCCACGGAACTGCTCGACTGTCGCCCGCTGCGACACTGCGCGGGCGACGAGGTCGGCTTCCAATGCGCGCAGCGCGGGCTGCAACCGCGACTCGAGCGACCGGACCGCGGCGGTGAACGCGTCGAGATGCTCACCCGACAACCGGCCCTCGTCCATCGACGCCTTCAACTCCGGAGCCTGCACAGCCTGCTCCGCACGCTCCAGAGCCCGCCCCGCACCACCAGCCGAGCGACCGGTCGCACGCGCGTTGATCACAGTCGGATCCACCCCGGGACACCGTGCCGCGAGCTGCCGCAGTCGCTGGTTCAGGTCGATCTCACGCGCCTGCAAGAACCGCACCAGGCCCGCCACATCACCCAACAACCCGGCCACCCCGACCTCGTCGAGCAACCCCACATCAGCACCAGCAACCCGCATGAACCGATCGACCACCGGCAAGGCGGCACCGCGTGCCACACCCCCAGCAGATACTGACAACACAGCCGTGCTCACACGCACCTCCCCACACACCCGCACCACAGCGAGCGACCAGCAACCGACATGACGGGAACCCGAACCGGGTTCGATCTGGTTCCGAGGGGAAGTCCGGAACACCGAGCACCCTACACGAACACCAGTTCGTAGAGCAACCCGTGAACGAAGAAATCCGGTGCTACTGCGGATCAGAGGGTGTTGGTGATGGCGCCGGTGTCGGCGCCCTGCACCAGTCGGGCGTACTTGCCCAACACACCGCTGGTGTAGCGGGGAGCAATGGGTGCCCATGAGGCACGCCGCTTGGCGAGCTCGTCGTCGTCGACGAGCAGGTCGAGCGCGAGGTCGCGCACGTCGATGCGAATGGTGTCGCCGTCGCGCACCAACGCGATGGGGCCACCGTCGACAGCTTCGGGCGCCACGTGACCGATGCAGAACCCCCACGTACCACCGCTGAAGCGACCGTCGGTGATGAGCGCGCAGTCGGCGCCGCGACCGACGCCCTTCAGCGCCCCGGTGATGGCGAGCATCTCGCGCATGCCCGGTCCGCCCTTGGGGCCCTCGTACCGGATGACCAGCACCGTGCCGGGCTCGATGGAGCCCGTCATGATTGCCTCCATCGCGCCGTCTTCGCCGTCGAACACGCGAGCCGTGCCCTCGAACAGCATCTGGTCGTCGGTGAGACCAGCCACCTTCACCACGGCACCCTTCGGCGCGAGCGAACCGGACAGGATGACGATGCCGCCCTCGGCGTGGATGGGCTTGTCGAGCGGGTGCACCACCACACCATCGGGTGCGGGCGGGTTCAGCTCGGCCAGGTTCTCGGCCATCGTCTTGCCGGTGACCGTGAGGCAGTCGCCGTGCAGCAACCCGGCGTCGAGCAGCATCTTCAGCACCACCGGCACACCGCCGATGCGGTCGAGGTCGCTCATGTGGTAGCGGCCACCCGGCTTCATGTCGGCGATGTGCGGCACCTTTGCAGCGATGCGGTTGAAGTCGTCGAGGTGCAGTTCGACGCCGGCTTCGTTGGCGAGAGCCAGCAGGTGCAGCACCGCGTTGGTGCTGCCGCCGAGGGCCGAGGTGACGGCGATGGCGTTCTCGAACGCCTTCTTGGTCATGATCTGACGCGGGGTGATGCCGAGGCGCAGCAGGTTCACCACGGCCTCGCCGGCACGCCGGGCGTCGTCGTTGCGACGGGCATCGATGGCGGGCGGCGATGCGGTGCCCGGCAGCGACATGCCGATGGCCTCGGCGATGGAACTCATCGTGTTGGCGGTGAACATGCCACCGCACGCTCCCTCTCCGGGGCAGGCCTTGCGTTCGATCTCGCCGAGTTCGTCCTCGGTGATCTTTCCGAGCGCACACGCACCGACGGCTTCGAACACGCTGGTGATGTCGAGCGCCACACCGTTGTGCTCGCCCGGCATGATGGAGCCGTTGTAGACGAACACGCTGGCCAGGTCGAGACGGGCAGCGGCCATCAGCATCGCCGGGATGCTCTTGTCGCACCCGGCCAGGCCGATGAAGCCGTCGAGGCGTTCGGCGTGCACGACGGTCTCGACCGAGTCGGTGATGACCTCGCGGCTCACCAACGAGGCACGCATGCCCTCGTGACCCATGCTGATGCCGTCGCTGACCGTGATGGTGCCGAACTCCATCGGGAAGCCGCCGGCGGCGCGCACACCCTCTTTGCTGAACTGGGCCAGGGTGCGCAGCGTCATGTTGCACGGGGTGACCTCGTTCCACGCCGAGGCGATGCCGATCTGCGGCTTCACCCAGTCGGAGTCGGTCATGCCGATGGCGCGGAGCATGGCGCGGGCCGGCGCCTTCTGGATGCCATCGGTGACGTCGCGGCTACGGGGCTTGATGTCGACTGGGGTGTCAGAGGTTCCGGACATGTCCACACGTTACCGCTGTGCCCATAGTGGCTACCCTGCCGATGATGACCGACCCCGCCGTCACACCCGACGACATCGCCGCCGCCCTGCACCGAACCCGCCACCATCTCCGGCGCACACCAGTGCTCACCGTCGAAGCCGGTGAACTGAGCCTGCCCACGGCATCGGTCCTGAAGCTCGAGCTCCTCCAACACACCGGCTCGTTCAAGCCGCGGGGCGCCTTCAATCGCATCGTCGCCGCACAGGAGGCGGGTGAGGTGCCCGCCGCCGGGCTCATCGCCGCCTCGGGCGGCAACCACGGCGCCGCTGTCGCCTACGCCGCAGCACGGTTGGGCCTGCCTGCCGAGGTGTTCGTACCGTCGAGCAGCCCGGCGCTGAAGCGCGACCGCATCGCCTCGTTCGGTGCCGCAGTGCACGTGGTCGAGGGGCTGTACGACGATGCTCAGGCCGCCGCCGACAACCGCCAGGCGACGACCGGCGCCCTCACCGTGCACCCGTACGACCACCCTCTGGTGGTGGCCGGCCAGGGCACACTCGCTGCCGAACTCGACGAGCAGATCGACGGCTACGACACGCTGGTGGTGGCCACCGGTGGCGGTGGCTTCACCGCCGGCCAGGCCGCCTGGGTGCGCGACCGGGTGAAGGTGGTGAGCGTGGAACCCGAGACCAGTCGCTGCCTGCACGCCGCGCTCGAGGCCGGCGCTCCCACCCCGGTCACCGTTGCCGGTGTGGCGTCGGATTCGCTCGGCGCCCGCCGCCTGGGCGAGGTGCCCTGGTCGATCGTGCGCCAGTTCGTCGACGTCGCCGTACTGGTGCCCGACGATGAGATCCGTGCCGCCCAGCGCGCCCTGTGGCAACACCTCCGCCTCGTGGCCGAACCCGGCGGTGCCGCCGCCCTGGCCGCGCTGCGATGCGGTGCCTACGTACCCGAGCCGGGCGAGCGTGTCGTGGTGGTGGTGTGCGGCAGCAACTGCGACCCCGCCACCGTCACCTGAGGCCTCAGCCCCAGACGCGCACCACCGAGGTGGGGTGCAGACGCAGCACCACGATGTCGTCGTCGGCCCACAGCGCCCGCAGCGCCGCGTTGCGCTCGCCGGTCTCGTAGCGGTCGATCATCGCGTGCGTTGCCCGCTGCCCCGGGTCGTCGACGACGGTGACCGTGCCGCGCACCATGTAGCCGTCGTTGTCGCCCGGTAGTCCACCCACCGTGAGTGCGGCCTGCGGGCTGTCGACCAGGTTTCGGGTCTTGCGCGACCCACGGTCGGCGATCATCACCAGGTCGTGCCCTCCCCCGTGGGCCACCGCCACGTCGTACCAGATGGGCACGTTGTGAGGAACACCATCGGCACCGATCGAGGCGAGGTAGCCGAAGCGCGGGGCACGCAGGAACTCGAGCGCAGCATCAGTGAACACGGGCAACCTCCATCGGTTGGTCGAGTCGGGCGATCGGATCGGTGAGTCGGGGACGGGCGACGGCGAGCACTGCGAAACAGCCGCCGAGCACCACACCGCTGGCCACGGTAACCGTACGCAGCGACCAGAGGTCGGCGAGCCATCCCTGCAGCAGCACACCCACCGGGTAGGCCATGCCGAGCACGAAGTTGTTCACGATCATCGCCCGGCCGCGCACCTCTGCCGAAGCCGACCGCTGGGTGATGTTGGTGCAACTCGACAGCGTCGCCATGTAGCAACCCGCCAGCACCACCAGCGTCAGCGCCGCCGACCACAGCGATGGGGCGAGACCGTAGAGCACGAGCGTCGGCGCAGTGACCACCGAGGCGGTGCGCAGCACGCTTCGGGTGCCCCAGCGCGCGACGAGCGACCCCATCGACGCACCAGCCGCCACCGCACCGATGCCCTGAGCCGTCACCAGCAGGCTGGTTCCGCGCTGGTCGGTGCCGAAGACGTTGGTGGCCACCTGCGCCGACAGTCCCATGAACGGTGACCCGAGGAACACGGCCAGCGTCATCACCGGCAGCATCGCCCGAACCGGCGGTGTGCTGCGCACGAACGCGAGCGCGTCGCGCACCGCCACGCGCACGGTGCGCCGTACCCCCACCCGTCGCGGCACGGGCGCTGCCAGGACGGCAGCGATGACGGCAAGGAAACTGGCCGCATTCACCCACAGTGCCGTCGGCACCCCACCGATGGCGATGGCGATAGCAGCCGCCGTGGGGCCGAGGATGCGACCGAGGTTCCACTGGGTGCTCGCCAGGCCGATGGCACCCACGAGGTCTTCGGGCGGCACGAGGTCGGGCAGGATCGCCTGGAACGACGGCCAACTGATGGCCGAGGTGCATCCACCCAACAGCGACAACAGCGCCAGCCTGCCTGCCGTGGCGTGACCGCTCGCCACCAACATCGCCACCGTCGCAGCCACCAGGGCGAAGCCGCCGTTGGCGAATGCGATCACCTTGCGACGGTCGAAGCGGTCGGCCATCGCGCCGCCCACCGGGCCGAGCAAGGCCGTGGGCACGAATCCGGCCGCCGCCACCAACCCCGAAGCTCCTGCGCTCGAGGTGTCGGCCACGTAGTACGACAGCGCTGTGGTCTCCATCCAGGTGCCGATGTTCGACACCAGCGCACCAGCCCACACCAGCAGGAAACCCCGGTGCCGAAAGGGGGCGAACGACCGGGCAACCATGCGTCGGCCACCCTAGCGACCACACGTTCCGGGCCCCGAACGACAAACGCCGCAGGCGGTTGGCCTGCGGCGTCTGACATGACGGGAGTGGAGCTGAGGGGAATTGAACCCCTGACCTCTTCATTGCGAACGAAGCGCTCTGCCAACTGAGCTACAGCCCCGATGTACGGACTGCGAGCGTAGCGTCAGCGCCACCGCTCGCCACATCTCTCCGGCCGATTGCCGGACGACGACCTCAGGCGGCGTTGAACCAGCGGACGTCGCTGTACTGGCTGTCGCGCTCGTACTGCCGCAACTGAGCGAGCTTGTAGCAGTAGCCGCACAGCGACACGAACGACAACGCGAATGCGTACACCATGACCGACGACTTCATCGTGGCCGCCAAGAACAAGGTGAGCACCGTGGCCATCGCCAGCACGAACAGCACGTTGGCGCGCCGACGACGGATGGCCTCGCGCCGGCTGACATGGCGGGCCGGGGCTCGGCGCTGGCCGGCAACCGTGACATCGCGGTCGCCGCGGCGCTGCAGTTCGCCCGTGTAGGCGGGCTCACGGTCGTAACCGGCAGCAACGGCGTGCGACCGCTGGCCGGCGCTGCGCTGGACGGGTGCCTGGGCCAACGGCCGGGCCATCGAGCGCATCGGGGCGATGGAGCGGGTGGGCACCGTCTTTTGCAGAGTGGACAGCTGGCGACGGAAGTCGGTGACCGACGAACCGGGTCGGTTCTCCAGACGCGACCGCAGCAGCGGCGGGATGAGCACGGCAGCCCACGCAGCGGCAACGGCAAGCAGAACGATCTTGGTCATGATCAGCGAGTCCCCTGCTGGTGTGCGGTGGGCCGGATGGTGACAGTACGGGTCATGTGGAGCATCTGCCTGGGTGTCGGCCGGTTGAACGAGACGTGACCGGTCGGAACGAAGAACATTACGATTCTACTACATTCGTAACGGGCTTCGACACATCCTCGGCAGGATCGCTGTGACCGGGGTCACCGACCCGCCGGTACACCCCTGAACGGCCGCCGGTCTTCTCCCACAGCGCCAGGTCGCCGATCACCATGCCGCGATCAGCCGACTTGCACATGTCGTAGATGGTGAGGGCCGCGACGGCGCAAGCATGGAGGGCCTCCATCTCGACACCGGTGCGATCGACACAGTCGACGTTGGCCTCGATGGCGATGAAGTCGTCGCCGATCTCGAAGTTGAGGTTCACCGCGCCCACGAGCAGCGGATGACACAGCGGGATGACGTCGCTGGTGCGCTTCGCGGCCTGGATGCCGGCCACCCGAGCCACAGCCAGCACATCGCCCTTCTTCACCTCGCGGTTGGCGATGGCAGCGGTGGTGGCCGGCTGCATGAACACCTTGCAACGGGCGACGGCCCGACGATGCGTGGGCTCCTTCGGGGTCACGTCGACCATCCGGGCCCGACCCAGCGGGTCGAGGTGGGTGAACTCGAGGTCGCTCATCAGTGAAAAGCGTACTCGCCCAGCCGCTTCCGCCCTGGGGATGGCGACCCGGGACTGGCTGCCCGGGGACGTTTCAGCGGGTGAGGGCGTCGCCGATGGTGTCGCGCCACCGGCCCAGGTCGACGTAGTCGCGGAAGGCCGTGATGACCCCGGCCTTCTCGTCGACTTCTGCGACGCAGTGACACGGCACCGAGTACAGCGTGCCGTCGATCCAGAAGCAGTCGAGGCGCTCGACGTGGGCGCGGCCGGGAACGTAGGCGGCACTGCGCACCTGCCACTCGACCCGTTCGCTGCGCTCGAGGATGCGGGTGAACATCGCCCCGATGGCGTCGTGCCCGACGGCGGCGGGATACGGCACGTTCTGGTAGGTCGCATCGGCGGCGAAGCATGCCAACAGGGCCGTCAGGTCGCGGGCCTCCACGGCGGCGAAGCACCGTTCGACGACGGCCTGCGCCTGCACGGCTCAGCCGCCGATCTGGCTCATCGTGCGCTTCGGGCGCACGAAGGTGACCTGATTGATCTGGTGGCCCGCCCACTTCGTGCCCACCGCCCGCTGGATCTCGGCGGCGAGCTCGTCGTCGCTGGCTCCGTTGCGCAGCAGGGCGCGCAGGTCGAACTCGGTGGTGGCGAACAGGCAGGTGCGGAACTGGCCCTCGGCCGTGAGGCGCACCCGGTCGCAGTCGCCGCAGAACGGCTTGGTGACGGTGGGGATGACGCCCACCGTGCCCTGCCCGTCGAGGTAACGCCACCGGTCGGCGGGGGCGGCGCCACGGGCCGGCACCTGCTCGAGCGGGTAGACAGCGCTGATCGCAGCGACGATCTCGTCCTGGCTGACCACCTTGTCGTGCATCCAGTGCCCGGTGGCGTCGAGCGGCATGAACTCGATGAAGCGCACCTCGACGTCGTGCTCGCGCCCGTAGGTGGCGAGCGCGACGATCTCGTCGTCGTTCACCCCGCGCTCGATGACGGCGTTGATCTTCACCGGCGCGAACCCGGCCTCCTTGGCCGCCTCGATGCCGTCGAGCACCCGCGCCAGTTCGTCGCGCCGGGTCATCTGCAGGAACCGGTCGCGCTGCAGGGTGTCGAGGCTGATGTTCACGCGGTCGATGCCGGCCTGGCGCAACTCGTCGGCGAGCAACCGGAACGTGGCACCGTTGGTGGTGATCGACAGATCGGGCTTCTTGCCGGCGAGCGGCGACGACGAGTGCTCAGGCACCCGCAACTGCGCCAACTTGTCGACCAGTAAGGGCAGGTGGGCGCGTACGGTGGGCTCGCCACCGGTGAGCCGCAGGCCGTCGACCTCGAAGCGCTCGACGAACACTCGCGCCAGCCGTTCGAACTCCTCGAACGTGAGCACGTCGGCGCGGGGCAGCCACTGCATCCCCTCTTCGGGCATGCAGTAGGTGCAGCGGAAATTGCACCGGTCGGTGACCGAGAGGCGCAGATCGCGGATGGTGCGTCCGAACGGATCGACGAGATCCATAGTCGGGTCAGCCTAGAGCCACAGAGCGATCACGTCGACCGGCTCGCCTGCTGCCACACCGGCGCCGTCCGGCACCACGGCCAACGCCGTCGCACCGGCGGTGGCCACGAGCTGGTGGCTGCCCTGGCCACCCACCGGCCGCACGTGGTAGCGACCATCGGAACCGAAGGCGCCGTGCACACGGGCGTAGTGGGTCTTGCCGTCGGCCTTGCGGCGGATGGCCTCGTCGGCCACAGCCAGCAGTCGCACCTGCCCGTTGTCGGCGTGGCCCATCATCTTCCGCAGCCCCGGTCGGGCGAACAGCTCGAAGCTCACCATCGAGCTGACCGGGTTGCCGGGCAGACCGAACACCGGCACCGCCCGGCCGTCGGATGCAGCGAGCACACCGAACGCGAACGGCTTGGCCGGCTTGATGGCGATCTGCATCCAGCGCATCTCGGCGATGCGCCCGAGCACTGCCTTCACCACGTCGTAGTCGCCCATGCTGACGCCGCCGCTGGTGACGATGGCGTCGCACTCGTCGGCCGCCCGGCGCAGGGTGGCCTCGAGCACCGCTTCGTCGTCGCGCACCACGCCGTAGTCGACGGCCTCGGCACCCGCCGCGGCGATCATGCCCAGCAACATCGTCTTGTTGCTCTCGCGGATCTGCCCGGGCCCGAGCGGTGCGCCGTCGTCGACGAGTTCGTCGCCGGTGGACATGACGGCCACCCGTGCCCGCGGCACCACCGTGAGGGTGCGCACGTTCACGCTGGCCAGCACTCCGGCGACCGGCGGGGTGACGACGGCACCGGGGGCGAACAGGTGCGTACCGGCGTGCACGTCGTCGCCAACCGCACGCACGGCGTCGCCCGGTTGCACGCTGCGCCGCACGAGCACACGGGCACCACCATCGAGCCGTTCGGTGTCTTCCACCATCACCATCGCATCGGCACCGGCCGGCACCGGGGCACCGGTCATGATGCGGATGGCCTCGCCCGGTGCGAGCACACGGTCGGTGTGCGCGCCGGCGGCCACCTCGCCCACCACGGTCAGTTCCACCGGCACCGCGGTCACGTCGGCGGCGATGACCGCGTAGCCGTCGACAGCCGAGTTGGCGAACGGCGGCACGTCTTCGCCCGCCACCACGGGTTCGGCGACGACGAGCCAGGTGGCGTCGGCCAGGGCGACGCGCCGTGTGGGCAGTGCCGGGCACAGCTCGAGCACGAACTGGAGGGCCTCGCTCTCGTGGATCACGTTTGGCACGGTAGCCAACCGCCGAACCGGTGGCACACTGGGCCGGTGAGCACGTCGCCCGCCTACACCGCCTTTCCCGCCGACGGGCACACGGCGCGGTGGACCACCTGGGACGGTGACGGTGACGAGACACTCACCATCGCGTGGGAGAACGAGGCCTGGACCGTGTCGGGCGTAGTGAGCCGCGAGCGGGTGCAGTACGTGCTGCGCCTGTCGCCCACCTGGCAGGTTCGCCAGTTCATCCTGTTCCGCGACCTCGACGAGCCCGACCTGTGGCTGGTCACCGACGGCGGCGGCCGATGGGGCGAGATGAACGGCGCCCACCGTGTGGAACTCGACGGCTGCTACGACATCGACCTGGCCTGCACGCCGTTCACGCGCACCCTGCCCATCCGGCGACTGCCGCTCCACGTCGGGCACACCGCCGACATCTCGGTCGTCCGGGTCGATGTCGACACGCTCGAGGCGAGCGTCGAACCACAGCGCTACACACGCCTCACGTCGCACCGCTGGGCGGTGACTCGCGGCAACAGCGGCGGGTCACAGGAGTTCGACGTCGACGAGCACGGACTGGTGCTCGACTACCCCGCGTCGTTCCGCCGGGACTGAACCACGTCGGCCAGGTACGGCAACAGCCGCGGACCGATGGCCGGGTCGGCGAGGCCGATCTCGATGACGGCGGTGAGCCAGCCGAACGGGTTGCCGGTGTCGTAGCGCAGCACGTCGCTGACGATGCCGTGGAACGGGCTACGTGCCGCCTGGGCCCGCATCGCGTCGGTGAGCTGGATCTCGCCGCCGCTGCCGGGCTGCACCTGGTCGATCTCGTCGAACACGTCGGGTGTGAGCACATAGCGGCCGATGATGATGAGATCGCTCGGCGCGTCGGCCGGCTTGGGCTTTTCGATCATCGAGCGCACCGCGACGACACCGTCGTCGCCCAACGGGCCGCCCGGGTCGATGACGCCGTAGCTGCCCACCTGCTCGTGCGGCACCTCCTTCAGGCCCACCACACCGCCGCCAGTGCGTTCGCACAGCCGGGCCATCTGGTCGAGCAGGGCCGACGAGCCCATCAGTTCGTCGGGCAGCAGCACAGCGAACGGCTCGTCGCCCACGGCCTCGCGTGCACACCCGACGGCGTGGCCGAGGCCGAGCGCCTGGTCCTGATAGGCGAAGCTCACCCGCACGTCGCGGCCGATGGCCTCGAGATGGTCGGCCATCTGGTCGCGGCCCGAACTGCGCAGCTTGGCGATCACTTCGGGTTGGGGCTGGAAGTAGGCCTCGATGGCCGGCTTGGCATGGCTGGTGACGATGACCATGTGGTCGACCCCGGCACCGACCGCTTCGTCGATGATGAGCTGCAGGGCCGGGGTGTCGATGATGGGCAGCAACTCCTTCGGCACCGCCTTGGTGGCGGGAAGGAAGCGGGTACCCATGCCCGCGGCGGGGACGACAGCGGTTCTCACACGCATGGCGGTCACTCTATGGAGTGCCGCTCGCCGAACGGGGCGATACCCTGACGGCCTTCTTGGCACTCGCCCGTCGCGAGTGCCAAACCCATCACCGTCAGCCTCCCAGCGGAGCGACCATGCCCACCTACGTCTACAAGTTCATCGACACCGGCGAGACCATCGAGGTGCAGCAAGCGTTCACCGACGACGCCCTCACCGAGGCGGTGCACCCTGCGACGGGTGCCACCATGGCGGTGAAGAAGGTGTTCACGCCCGTCGGCGTCACCTTCAAGGGCGGAGGCTTCTACAAGACCGACAGCCGCGGCGGGAAGAGTTCCACCTCCACCAGCTCGTCGGCGAGCACCAGCACCGAGTCCGGCAGCACGGCAACGCCTGCCGCCTCGTCGGGCAGCGACAGCGGTTCCACGGCGGCACCGGCTGCAGCCGCACCTGCGTCACCCTCGTCCAGCGCCAGCTGATCCCAGGCTGCTCGCGCAGCCCCGACTTCCCCCACGCCCCGTCACCCGAGCCCGGGAGGTCGTATGACCCTGCTCGCCCATGTCCGTTCCTGGGTGGCCCGCCATCCACGTCTCTACTGGACCGTCGTCGTCGCACTCGCCGTCGTGGCCGGGGCCCACCTGCACACCCGCACCCAGCGGCTCGACGCCGCCACCCGCGCCTGGGGCGAGACCGTGACGGTGTGGGTGGCCGCAGCCGATCTGGCCCCGGGCGACCCGATCGCCGCGCGGGCCAGTGTGTTCCCGGCGGCGCTGGCTGCCCCGGGACGCCTCGACCGCGATCCCACCGGTCTGGTGGCGGTGCAGCACATCGGCGCGGGCGACGTGGTGCGCACGTCCGACGTGGGGCGCTCGGGCCTCGACCTGCTGCCGGGCCAGTGGCGCGGCGTGTCGATCGTGGTCGACCCCGCCGCGTTCGCGCTCGTGCCCGGCACCCGGGTCGACGTCGTCGCCACCGGCGCGCTGGTGGTGAGCGATGCCGTCGTGGTAGCCGTCGCCGACGGTGCCGTCACCGTGGGGGTGCCGGCCGACGCGGCGCCAGCGGTGGCCGATGCAGCACAGCACGGCGAGGCGAGCCTGGTGGTGCGGGCCGACTGAGGAGCCGAGGAGGAGCCGAGGAGAGAACGGCGCCGGGTCAGCGCCAGGGGGTGGCCAGCAGCACCAGTACCGCCACACCCAAGACGCAGCGGTAGACGACGAACGGCATGAAACTGCGAGTGCGCACCAGGCGGATGGTGCCCCACACCGCGAGCCAGCCCGACAGGCCCGCCGTGACGATGCCCACCACCATCGGCACGCCGAGGCCTTCGGGCACACCGTCGGCGACGAGGCCACCGAGTTTGAACACCACGGCTCCGGCGATGACCGGAATGCTCATCAGGAAGCTGAGCCGAGCGGCAGCGTCGCGGGTGAAGCCCTTCATGCGGGCGGCGGTCATCGTGATACCCGAGCGCGAGGTACCGGGGTTCAGCGCCAGTACCTGCGCCGCACCCACGGCCAGCGCGTCGACGGTGCGGTACCCCTCGACCGGCCGTTCGCCGGGCAGTCGGTCGGCCCACCCGAGCAGCAGGCCGAACACGATGAGCGAGATCGCGATGATGAGCGGTGTGCCGAGGTGTTCGTCGACGACGCTCTCGAACAAGGCCCCGACGATGCCGGCCGGCACCGCCGACAGCACCAACAGCCATGCCAGGCGCCCCTCGGTGGTGGTGGGACGGCGGCGGGTGACCACCAGCAGCACACCTTCACGGACGTACACGACGAGGTCGCGCCAGAAGTAGCCCACCACGGCGATGAGCGTGCCGAGGTGCAGCGCCACGTCGAACGCCTTCGCCACCGACTCGGGTTGCAGTTCGTCCCACCCGAACAACCAGCGGACGAGGATGAGGTGACCACTCGACGAGATGGGCAGGAACTCCGACAGGCCCTGGGTGATGCCGAGGACGATCGCTTGGATGATGGGCACCGGACTGTTCTAGCCGGTCGTCATCCGCCGGAGGTGCTGGGCACGATGCGCGGGCTCCAGGGGCGTGGCCGGTCCCAGTGGTGCCCGACCACCCGGCCCTCACGCAGCTTGGTGAGGAAGTCGGCCGGGCCGTCGAAGTCGGGCATCTCCACATAGGCGGCGCCGATGGCGTCGGGCACGTGCGCGTCGCTACCCGCTCCGGCGGCCAGGTCGAACCGTTCGGCGTACTCGGCGGCACGGTGGTTCAGGCTCTGCAGCGAGGTCTTCGCGTTGATGGTCTCGATGGCATCGACCAGGCGCTCGGCCACCAGCGCGTCGAGTGCCGCCTCGGCCAGGTTGCGGCGCATGGGGTCGAACGGGTGCGGCACGTACACGATGCCGCCCTGGGCGCGAATGGCCCGGGCGGCCTCGGCGGGCGGTGTGCCGAAGGGGATCCGCTCGGTGAGGAACAGCCCGATGATCTCGCCCGCGTGCGTGCGCAGCTCCTCGCCCACCACCACTCTGCACGGCAGGCGGTCGGCAAGTTCCTCGGCACCCTTCACCGCGTTGTGGTCGGTGATGCACAGCACGTCGATGCCTGCCTCCACCACGGCGCGCTCCACTTCGTCGGGGGTGGTGGTGCTGTCGCCGCTCCACATCGTGTGGCTGTGCAGGTCGACACGCACCCAGCCCGCTGGCAGCGGATCGTCCAGGTGCGGATGGCGCTCGACGGCTGCGGCGAGGGGAAGCGGCACGGGGCCAGACAGTACCGGCGCAGGCTGCTGCCTACGCTGTCGCAATGCTGTCTTCACCAGCGCCCCAGCGAGTGTTCGTCACCGGTGGCACCGGTCTGCTGGGCCGCCACCTGCTACGTGGCGCCGAGCAGCACGGATGGGAGGTGATCGCTCCCGGTTCGACGGCGCTCGACATCCGCGACGCTGCAGCAGTGAGTGACCAGGTGGCCGCGGCGCGACCCGACTCGGTGGTGCATCTCGCCTACCGCGGTAACGACCCCGCAGTCATCGTCGACGGCAGCACCAACGTCGCCCGTGCGGCGGCGCACGTGGGCGCACGTCTGGTGCACCTGTCGACCGATGTCGTGTTCGGCGGACGGCCCGAACCGTACGGCGAGGACGACGACCTGTCGCCCATCACCGACTACGGCCGGTGGAAGGCGCAGGCCGAGCAGTCTGTTGCGGCGGCCTGCCCGCAGGCGGTGCTCGTGCGCACCTCGCTCATCTACGCCACCGACGGCCCGTGCCCGCTGGTCGACGATGTGGCCGCCGCGCTGGCCGGACGGTCGACCATCCGCTTCTTCACCGACGAGGTTCGCTGCCCGGTGCATGCCGCCGACCTCGCCCGCGCCGTAGCCGCACTGGCCGAACGACCCGACATCGCCGGCCCACTGCACATCGCCGGTCCCGAAGCCCTCAGTCGTGCCGACATCGCCGCACGCGTCGCCCGCTGGCTACGACTCGACCCGCAACAGGTACCGCGCGCCAGCCTCGCCGACTCGGGCCTGGTGCGGCCCGGTGTGGTGATGCTCGATTCGGGACGGGCCGAGACCCTCGGATTCAGGTGCCGCCCGATGGACGAAGCACTCGCCCGCTGACGGCCGACCGACCGATCAGGCGCCGCTCATCGTCATGTCGGCGATGACCAGGCTGACGCCCGCGGCCCGCATGGGCAGCCAGTCGACGTCGTTGCCCACCTCGACCACGTCGAGCAGCATCTTCTGCAGCGTCGAGGCGATGGTGAACTCGCGCACCGGTGCACCGAGCTTGCCGTCGGTGATGAGCAGGCCGGCCGCACCGGACGAGAAGTCGCCACTGACAGGGTTGACACCGCTGTGCAGGCCGAACACCTGCTGCACCAGCACACCGTCGGTGATGTCGGCGATCATCTCGGCCTGCGAGCGTGCGCCAGGCTGCAACTGCAGCGCCAGGCAGCCCACACCGGGCGTGCTCTTGAAACCCCCGCGCACCGCGTTGCCGGTGCTGACAGTGCCAGCCCGACGGGCGCTGTAACTGGAGTGCACGAAGCCCTGCAGCACACCGCCATCGATGAGCACGTTGCGCCGCGCCGCAAGGCCTTCGCCGTCGACCTCGGTGGCCGTGTAGGCCAGCGGGTTGGTGGGGTCGTCGACCAGGGTGAACACCGGACTGGCAACGGTCTCGCCGACGCGGTCCTTGAACAGGCTGCGGCCCTTGATGACAGCCTCGCCGTTGAGCGTGCTGCTGATGACCCCGAGGAACTGCGCCGTGACGTACGGGTCGAGCACCACCGTGAGGCGGCGGCTGTCGGGCTTGGTGGCGCCGAGCAATCCGGTGGCGCGATCGGCGGCCTCGCGGGCCGCCTTCGGCAGGTCGAACTCGTCGGGCGAGCGACCGACGCTGAAGCCGAACCCGGTCTGGGTCTCGTCGCCGTCGTCGGCCAGGGTGCTGATGCTGACGTAGCAGCCGTTCTCGCGGCTGGCCCGGCGGATGCCGGTGGTGGTGGCCACCGCCGACTCGGAGGCGGCGTCGGCGTAGTTCGACTCCTCCACCCGCACCCGGCTGTCGGCGGCCGACGTGAGCCGCTCGAGTTCCTTGGCGAGTTCGATCTTGCGCTCGGTGGCGTACGCGGCGAGGGTCTCGTTCCAGAGCGGCTGCGGCACCACCTCCACCCCGTCGGGTTCGGCGAGCGCCGCCCACTCGTCGCTGCTGCCGAACTCGACGTTGTCGCGCGCCTCGGCCAACACCTCGGCCACGGCGGTGTCGTCGAGCGCACCGGCGTACGCGAAGCCGGTTCGGCCGTCGCGGATGACGCGGATGCCGATGCCCTCGCTCTGTGCGCTGACGAAGTGCTCGACCTCGCCCTGGTACACGCGGATGTCGGTCTCGCTGCCCCGCGCCGCGTAGGCCTCGATCGCTTCGCCAGGCTGTGCCTGGGCCACGACCGCATCGACGATCGACTGCAGATCACTCATGCCGCAGTGCCCTTCATACTCGTGAAGCACGTCATGCTGCCGTGCCCTTCATACTGGTGAGGCACGTCATGCTGCCGTGCCCTTGATACTGGTGAGGCACGTCATGCTGCCGTGCCTCCGATGGTCATCGAGGAGACGCGCAGGGTCGGCTGGCCGTCGCCCACCGGCACACCCTGGCCGTCTTTACCGCACGTGCCGGGGTTGCCCATCGCGAAGTCGTTGCCCAACAGGTCGATGTCGCGCAGCACCTGCGGGCCGTTGCCGATGAGGTTGCCCTCGCGCAGCGGTTCGGTGATCTCACCGTGCTCGATGAGGTACGCCTCGGTCATGCCGAACACGAAGTCGCCGGTGGCGGTGTTCACACTGCCGCCGCCCAACTGGGCGATGTACACGCCGTGGTCGGTGGCCCGCACGATGTCGTCGGGCTCTTCGATGCCGTTCAGCACGTAGGTGTTCGTCATGCGCACCATCGGCAGGTGCATGTAGCTCTGGCGGCGGCCGTTACCCGACTGGGCACGGCCCTCCTTCCGCGCCCGCAGGTAGTCCCACATGAAGTCGGTGAGCACACCGTTCTCGATGAGCACGTTGTACTGGCTGGGATGGCCCTCGTCGTCGATGCCGATGGCACCCCACTCGCGGCTCATCGTGCCGTCGTCGACGAGCGTGACGAGCGGTGAGGCGACCAGTTCGCCGGTGCGGCCGCGGTAGACGCTGGCGCCCTTCGAGACGAGGTCGGCCTCGAGGCCGTGCCCGCAGGCCTCGTGGAACAGCACGCCACCACTGCCCTGCTTGATGACCACCGGCAGCGCGCCGCTGGGCGCCGGGCGGGCCTTCAGCTTGGTGAGCGCCATCCGCGCCGCGTCGCGGGCCAGGGCCTCGACGTCGACCGAATCGAACATCTCGAAGCCCACGGTCTGGCCGGCGCTCTGGAAGCCGGTCTGCATGCCCGTGTCGGCCGAGGCGACCACGCTCATGCGCACCAGTGCCCGCACCTGCTCGTCCTCTGCCAGCACACCGTCGGTGTTGGCGACGAGGATGCGCCGGCGGCTGTCGCCGTAGCCGGCCGACACCTGCACGATCGATGCACCGGCGCTGCGCGCGGCATCGTCGATGCGACGCAGCAACTCGACCTTGGAGGCCTTCGGGATGCTGTCGGGGTACTGCTCGACCGTGTTCACCTGCGTGGCGGCCACGCGGGTGAGGGCCACGGTGCGAACCCCGCCGCCACCCTGGCTGGCGGCTGCTGCTGCCGCCTCGGCTGCGGCGCGCAGACCTGCCTCGCTGAGGTCGGCGGTGTGGGCGAAGCCGGTGGTGTCGCCCTTCACCACCCGGATGCCGGCACCGCGGTCGCGGCCGCTGGTGACCTGTTCGATGCGGCCGTCGTCGAGACCCGCCGAGGTGGAGCGCTTGTCCTCCACGAACACTTCCGCGAAGTCGGCCCCGGTGCGCGTGGCTGCGCCCAGCACCCGGGTGAGTGTGTCCTGATCGATCATGGTGCGATCGTACCGGTGCAGCAGCGGGGACGGCGGCCGTCGTAAGGTGACCGATCGTGCAGTTCGAACCAGGCATCCGGGGTGTGGCCACCCTCGTCGTCGCCCCTGCCGACACGGCTCGGTCGATGCGCTCGGGCGATGTCGACGTGCTCGCCACGCCCCGAGTGGTGGCGCTCTGCGAAGAGGCCGCCGTAGCGGCCCTCCAGGGCCACCTCCCCGCCGGCCACACCACGGTGGGCATGCGGGTGCAGCTCGATCACCTGCAGCCCACACCCGTCGGAGCCACCGTCGAGGCCGAGGCCGTGCTCGAGAAGGTCGAGGGCCGCCGCCTCACCTTCACCGTGTCAGCGAGCGACGCCCGCGGCCTGGTCGCCGCCGGCAAGGTCACCCGCGTGCTGGTCGAGCTCGACCGGTTCATGGCCAAGACCGTCTGAGACGCCGCGGATCCGCAGCACCCCGACCGCGGCGACGAGGCAGAACACCCCGGCCACCAGGAACGCCAGGCGGTAGCTGCCGCTCACGTCGTGCAACTCGCCGGCGCCCCACGCCGCCAACGCCCCACCCACCTGGTGGCCGGCGAACACCCAGCCGTACACCAGCGGGCCGCGATCGCGACCGAAGTGGGCGATGCACAGCGCGATGGTGGGCGGCACCGTGGCCACCCAGTCGAGGCCGTAGAACACCATGAACCCGAACAGACCGCCACCGCCGTGGGCCAGCGCCGGATCGAGCACGAACAGGCTGAGACCGCGCAGCAGGTAGTACGCGAACAGCAGTTTGCGCGGATCGAAGCGGTCGGTCAGCACGCCGCTGGCAATGGTGCCCACCACGTCGAAGATGCCGATCATCGCCAGGTAGGTGCCGGCGCTGGGTCCGCTGATGCCGTGGTCGTGGGCGGCCGAGATGAAGTGGGTCTGCACGAGGCCGGTGGTGCTGAGCCCGCACACCGCGAAACTGCCCCACAACAGCCAGAACGTGCCCGAGCGACGCGCCAGACGCAGCGCGTCGAAGGCAGCGGTGATGGGGTTGCCGGTGGTGGGCGCCGTGGCGAGGTCGGCCTCGGTGGCGCCATACGCGCGCAGTCCGATGTCTTCCGGGCGGTCGCGCAGGAACAGCAGCACCACGGGCACCGCGGTGAGGGCGCCGATGGCCACCGACACACCCACCCAGCGCCAGCCCGCACCGTCGGCGAGGCGTGTGAGCAGCGGCAGGAACACCAGCTGTCCGCTCGCCGAGGCGGCGGTGAGCACACCCACCACGAGGCCGCGTCTCGCGACGAACCATCGCGTGGCCACGGTGCTGGCGAACACGGTGGCCATGCAGCCGCTGCCGGTGCCCACGACCAGGCCCCACAGCAGGAACAGGTGCCAGGGCTGGCTCATCTGTGTGGTGAGCGCAGCCCCGGCGGCGATGACCACCAGGGCGATGGTGGTGACCCGGCGCAGGCCGTACCGCAACTGCAGCGCTGCGGCGAACGGGCCGATGAACCCGAACAGCAGCACGTTGATGCTGACGGCGAACCCCACCGTGGCGCGGCTCCAGCCGAACTCGTCGCGCAACGGGTCGATGAGCACGCTGGGCGCGCTGCGCGTGCCGGCTGCACAGAGCAGCACGACGAAAGCCGCGCCGAAGACGACCCAGTGATACGAGAACCGACGTGACCGGACCTCGGCTCCGATTGACGCTTCAGGCAAGGTTCGACGACCGCGGGTAGATGTCGGCGGGGTCGGTGACGATGTTCACGAGGTACGGCACGCCCGACGCGAACGCACGGTCGAGCGCGGGGCCGATCTGGTCCGGCGAGGTGACCAGTTCGCCGCCGCCACCCAGGGCGGTGACCACCTGGTCGTAGCGGCACCCGGGCTGCAGGTCGCATGCCATGTCCCAGCCGTAGATGGCCTGCATCGGATGCTTCTCGAGGCCCCACATGCCGTTGTTGCCCACCACCATCACCACCGGTAACTGGTGTCGCACGAGCGAGTCGACATCCATCAGGCTGAACCCGGCGGCACCGTCGCCGAGCAGTGCCACCACCTGGCTGCTCGGGCGCACCACACGCGAGGCAATGGCATAACCGAGGCCGTTGCCGAGGCAACCGTAGGGGCCGGTGTCGAGCCAGCAGCCGGGCTGCTGCACCTCGACGAACTTGCCCGCGTACGAGGCGAAGTCGCCACCGTCGCAGATGACGACCGCGTCGTCGGCCAGCCGCTTGCCCAGTTCGCCGTAGATGCGGCTGGGCTTGATGGGCGACGTGTCGGCTGCGAGCAGTGCGGCATCGGCTGCGGCCGCCGCCTGTTCGGCCGCGCGGAGTTCGGCGATCCAGCCGTCGTGATCGACGCGCGCACCGGTGTACTCGGCCAGCGCAGCCAGCACCAGGCGGGCGTCGCCGGCCACCGTGGGCACGTCGATGTGACCGGCGCGCTGGCCCTCGCTGTCGACCACGTGGGCCACCTGCGCGTTACCGAACCGCCCGAAGCCGAGACGGAAGTCGAGCGGCGTGCCCAGCACCACCACCAGATCGGCCCGCTGCTTCAGCAACCCACGGGTGCGCAGGAAGCTGAGCTCGTGCCGGGCGGGCAGGGTGCCGCGACCCAGGCCGTTGAAGAAACAGGGCACGCGCAGGTGCTCGACCGCGGCGCGCAGTTCGACCCACGCGCCGTCCCAGTACACGTCGCTGCCCACGATGAACGCCGGCCGCTCGGCGGCAGCGATGAGACCCGCGAGGCGGCTCACCTCGGCCGGGTCGGGCGCTGGGCCGGTACCGGTGCACACGTCGACCGCCGGCACCTCGCCGCTCGACGGGCCGAACACGTCGAGCGGGAAGTCGAGGAACGTGGGCCCGCGGTGCGGGGTGCGGCTCAGCGTGGCCGCCTCGTGCACCAGCGCGCCGGCCCGGGTGGCGTCTTTCACGGTGAGGGCGCTCTTGGTGATGCTCTGCACCACGGGCACGTGGTCCATCTCCTGCAGCGAACCGGCGCCCCAGCGGCCCTCGGGGGCGCGGCCACCCATCACCACCACCGGCGAGCCGTTGAACCACGCGCTGGTGATGGCCGACACGCCGTTGGTGATTCCCGGACCAGCCGTCAGTGCCGCGAACCCGGGGTTGCGGGTGAGCTTGGCGTAGGCCTCGGCAGCAAACGTGGCCGTCTGCTCGTGGCGGGTGTCGATCACCCGCATCCCGCGCACACGGGCCGCGTCGTACAGCGGCCAGATGTGCCCGCCGTTGAGGGTGAACATCACGTCGGTGCCGTGCTGCAGCATCGCTGCCACGGCCTGGTGTCCAGCGTGTCCGTCGATCGTCGTCATCCCCCGAGTCTCGCGCAGCCCCGGCGACGAGGGCTACGGCTCCATCACCACCCAGCCGCGGCGCTGCAACTCGGCGGCGAGCTGCTGCGAGGTGAACCGGCGCAACACCTGGTCGGCGCTCGTCGGGCGGGTCGGCCGGGCCACCGGGCGAACCGGCTCGGCAGGGGGTGCCTCCACCTCGGCGGCCCCGTCGCGTCCACTCTCGGACTCACCCTCGGCAGTCTCGAGTTCCGCCCGTAGCTGCTCGATCACCGCATCGGCCTCGTCGCGGGTGAACTTGCCGCCGCCCTGACGCTGAGTGAAGCCGAGCGGCCCGCGGGCGCTCCGGAACCCGTCGTACCCGGCCTGCTCGAGCAGCGTGAGCAGCTCGCGCAGCTGCTTGGCCGAGGCAGGAGGTCCTGATGGTTGGCCGAACGACATGCCAGCAGTCTCGCAGCGGGGTGCGCGGTTCCTCGGGACCCAACGGTGGCGAGGAAGCCGTGCCTAGAACGAGTGGTAGCCGCCGTCGATAGTGATGACGTCGCCCGTGTGGTATCCGCTGGCGGAACTGGCCAGGTAGACGGCGAGCGCACCGAAGTCGGCGGGCTTGCCCCAGCGCCGGAGCGGAACACGGGGCAGGACATTGTCGACGAACTTGTCCCAGCTCAGCGCCGGGGCGGTCATCTCGCTCTCGATCCAGCCGGGCAGGATGGCATTGCAGCGGATGCCGTGGCGGGCGTGCTCGACCGCGATGCCCTTCATCATCGAGATCACCGCTCCTTTCGACCCGCCGTAGTGCTGGCCCTTCTGCTGGCCGAAGTAGGCCGAGCCTGAGGTGGTGAACACCACCGATCCGCCCGTGCCCTGCCCCACCATGCGCTTCACCGCTTCCTGCGCCGTGTAGAACGCGCCGTCGAGGTTCACCCGCAGCACCCGGTGCCACTCGTCGTCGGTCATGCCCACGAAGCTGGGGGCCTTGCCGCCGACGCCGGCGTTCACGAAGCACGAGTCGACGCGACCCAGCGCATCGACCGTGGCCGCCATCGAGTCGATCACCGCCTGGTGGTCGCCCACATCACACACCAGGTCGAGCACGGCACCGCCATAGGCCCGCAGTTCCTCGGCCGCAGCCGCGTTCTTGGCCGGGTTGGTGCCCCAGATGGCGACGCTGGCGCCGTGGGCCGCCAGGCCGTGGGCCATGCCGAGGCCGATGCCGCTGTTGCCACCCGTGACGAGGGCGACATGGCCGGTGAGGTCGAACAGGGATGTGGTGATGGGCACGTCCGGAACCTAGCCACCTGATCATGATGCGCCCGACACCCAGCGGTAGCGTGGCCCCTGCCATGGTCCTCTCCGACATCCGCGAGCCCGCCGACCTGCGGCGGCTCTCGTACCCGCAACTCGACGAGCTCGCCGGAGAGATCCGCGACTTCGTCGTGCAGGCGGTGGCCGAGACCGGGGGCCACCTCGGGTCGAACCTGGGGGCGGTCGAACTCACCCTCGCCCTGCATCGCGTGTTCGACTCGCCCCACGACGCCGTCTTGTGGGACACCGGCCACCAGGCCTACGTCCACAAGATCGTCACCGGGCGCCAGGCCGGGTTCGAGCAGTTGCGCCAGGCCAACGGCCTATCGGGCTACCCCAGCCGCGAAGAGAGCCGGCACGACTACATCGAGAACAGTCACGCCAGCACGGTGCTGTCGTACGCCTACGGTCTGGCGGTCGCCCGCGACGCCGGTGTCGATCCGCACCGTCACATCGTGGCCGTCATCGGCGACGGTTCGATGACCGGTGGTATGGCCTACGAGGCGCTCAACAACCTCGGTCATTCGGGCAAGCGGGTCATCGTCGTGCTGAACGACAACGGCCGCTCGTACGCGCCCACCATCTCGAACCTCACGGCCGGTACCACCACGCCGGTCGAGCAGGCGCAGGCCGACCACCCGAGCCTGCCCGAGCGCATCACCGACAAGCTGTCGCACACGCTCACCAACATCCGCCTCAATCCGGTGTACGTGCGCCGCCAGCGCCGCCTCGAGCACTTCGTGCAGAACCTGCCCTACGTCGGGCCACAGGCCGAAAAGGGTGTCGAGGCGTTCAAGGCCGCGGTGCGCGAGTTCCTGCAGCCGCCGTCGTTCTTCGAGGCGCTCGGCGTGCGCTACGTGGGCCCGGTCGACGGCCACGACATCAACGCCCTCGAGGACGCCTTCGCGAAAGCGGTCGAACTGTCGGCCGAGGGACCCATCGTGGTGCACGTCCTCACCCAGAAGGGCCGCGGCTACTCGCCCGCCGAGGACGACGACGAGAAGCACCTCCACGACACCCCGGTGTTCGACCCAGCCATCGGCCCGCCGCCCGCGTTGCCCTCCGGCTACACCCAGGCGTTCGCCGAGGCCATCATCAAAGAGGCCGAGGCCGACAGCCGCCTGGTGGCCATCACCGCGGCCATGCCCGGCCCCACCGGGCTGCTGCCGTTCCAGACACGGTTCCCGAGCCGGTTCTTCGACGTCGGCATTGCCGAACAGCACGCCGTCACGGGTGCCGCCGGTATGGCGATGGGCGGGCTGCGCCCCATCGTGGCCATCTACTCCACGTTCCTCAGCCGGGCCTGGGACCAGGTGGTGTACGACGTCGCCCTCCACCGCCTCCCCGTCGTGTTCTGCCTCGACCGCGCCGGCATCACCGGCGACGACGGGCCCAGCCACCACGGCGTCTACGACATGGCACTGCTGTCGAAGGTGCCCGGCATGCGCGTGCTGGCCCCCTCCAGCCTGCAGGAACTGCAGGTGATGCTGCACGATGCAGTCGGTCTGGCCGACGCCGGCCCAGTGGTCATCCGCTACCCGAAGGGCGCCGCCCGGCAGGTGGGCGAGCACGAGGTCGGTTCGGGCGTGCAGGCCCGCCGCCTGCGCGAGGGCGACGGGCGCGTCGCCGTGCTCGCCATCGGCAAGCTGGTCGGAGCCGCCGAGAAGGCCGCCGTGGCGCTGGCCGCCGACGGCATCGAAGCCACCGTGTGGGATGTGCGCTGTTGCGCCCCACTCGACCCCGAGATGATCGCCGACGCTGCCCGGCACGGGGCGGTCGTCACCTGCGAAGACGGCATCCGCGACGGCGGCATCGGCATGACCATCGCCGATCAGGTGCACGCGCTGGCCCCCTCGGTGCCGGTCGAGGTGCTGGGCGTGCCAACGGTGTTCATCCCGCAGGCGAAGCCCGACCGCATCCTGGCCTCGATGGGCCTCGACGCCGACGGCATCGAAGCCGCCGTGCGCGCCGCGCTGCAATAGCCTCGGCGGCGATGGACGACTCCTCCTACCGGCGGTTGCTGATCGAGCGCCGCGAGCACGGCGTGATGCTGCTCACCCTGTCGAACCCCGGCAAGCTCAACGCCACCGACGCCGTGTTGCACGCCGAACTGGCCCGCGTGTTCCACGACATCCACCACGACCCGTCGGTGCGCGCTGTCGTGGTGACGGGTGAGGGCAAGGCCTTCAGCGCCGGCGGCGACCTCGAATGGATCGCCGAGCAGGTGGGTAACCATGCACAGACGATGCGGGTGATGCGCGAGGCCGGAGACATCGTGCGCACGATGGTCGAGTGCGACACGCCGATCATCAGCGCGATCAACGGCGTGGCGGTGGGCGCTGGTCTGGCGGTGGCGCTGCTGGCCGACATCTCGATCATCGACGAAGCGGCCCGCTTCACCGACGGCCACATCCGGTTGGGTGTGGGCGCGGGCGACCACGCCGTGGCCATCTGGCCGCTGCTGTGCGGGATGGCGAAGGCGAAGTACTACCTGCTCACCAGCGACTTCATCGACGGACGTGAGGCCGAGCGCATCGGTCTGGTCAGCAAGGCGGTGCCTGCCGACGAGGTGCTGCCGCAGGCGCTTGCCATCGCCGAGAAGTTGGCCCGCGGACCGGCCGACGCCACCCGCTACACGAAGCGGGCCCTGAACCACTGGCTGCGCCAGGCTCTTCCCAACTTCGAGGCGTCGCTCGCCTACGAGATGCTGAACTTCCTCGGCGCCGACGCCGCCGAGGGCCTGGCTGCGCTGCGCGAGAAGCGGCCGCCGGAGTTCCCCCGATGAGCGGCCCGAACATCGACATCGGCATCGACCTGGCGGCCGAGTTGGCGCTGGCCCAGCGCCTGGCCGACCTGGCCGACGGCATCACCCTGCCCGCCTACGAGGCACGCGAGTTCAGCACCGACCGCAAGGCCGACCGTAGCGAAGTGACCGAGATCGACCGCGGCTGCGAGCACGCGCTGTCGGGCGCCCTGCTGGCCGAGCGGCCGCATCACGGCCTGTACGGCGAGGAGCACGGTCTGGTGGGCGACACCACCTCGCCGTGGCGGTGGATCATCGACCCGATCGACGGCACCAGCAACTTCGTCCGCCGCATCCCGGTGTGGGCCACGCTCGTGTCCCTCACCCACGTCGACCATGGTCCGGTGGTGGGCGTGGTGTCGGCTCCGGCGCTCGCTCGCAGGTGGTGGGCAGCCCGCGGGCAGGGTGCCTTCGCCGACGGCCACCGCTGCCGGGTCAGCACCGTCGACGACATCGCGGCGGCACAGGTGTGCGTCACCTACACCCAAGGCTGGGACGAACTGGGCAAGATGCCCGCACTGATGGACCTGCAACGCCAGGCGTACCGCAGCCGCGGGTTCGGCGACTTCTGGCAGCACATGCTGGTGGCCGAGGGCGCCGTCGACCTCGCCGTCGATGCCGTCGGCCTGATGCCCTACGACCTGGCCGCCGTGATGGTGGTGGTGGAAGAGGCCGGCGGCACCTTCACCGACCGCCACGGCGTGCGCACGTTCACCAGCGACACCGCGATCAGCTCGAACGGCCTGCTGCACCACCACACCGCCCCACTCGCCTGACACCGTCGCCGCCCCCCAGGCCTGCCGCCCCACGCCGCGATGAGCACCCTGCGCACCTGCTGCGCATCCTGCTCATCGCGAGGCGAGGTCGCCGGTCGGTGATGAGCAACTTGCGCACGGGCTGCGCATCCTGCTCATCGCGCTGAGCCGAGGTGCGAAAGAATCGGTCGGTGCGCGGACAGGGGTGGGACATGTCGGGCTTCGACGTTGCCGACCCCTTGCGCCGGGATCGCTTCAGCACCATCTTCTCGCTCACCTACGACCCGCTGCAGCGCTACGTGCGCCGCCGCGGTGGTGGTGCCGACACCGACGACATCGTTGCCGAGGCGCTCACGGTGGTGTGGCGCCGGCTCGACGACGTACCCGCCGACGCCGCACTGCCGTGGACGATCGGTGTCGCCCGCCGCTGCCTGGCGAACCACCGTCGCACCGAGCAGCGCCGCACCACCCTGGTCGAACGCGTCGCCGCACACCTCGTCGAGCCCGTCGACACCGTCGACGACGAACTCGACCTGGCGATGGAACAGCTCGACGCCGACCAGCGCGAACTCCTACGCCTGTGGGCCTGGGAAGGCTTCGCGCCCCGCGAGATCGCCGTGGTCCTCGGCGTCACGGCGAACGCGGCGAGCATCCGGTTGCACCGCGCCCGCCGCGACTTGGCGGCACTGCTGCCGACTCGAAAGAACGCCACCGTGGGTGGACACACCGACAGCGGAACGACCGAGGAGGAACGGTGAACGACGACGAGCTCTTCCACCGATTGCGAGCAGCCGACCCCTATCCCGATGCGGTCGTTCTCCAGCCCGCGCACAGCGCTCGGGCACTCAGCCTGAAGGAGACGATCATGACCATCGATGTCGAGTCACCGGCCACGGCCGACGATGTCATCACCACCGACCACTCACCCGGTACCGCCCGCTTCGGTGGCCGCCGTTCGCGACTCGGCTGGCTCGCCGGCGCCGGGCTGGCGGCTGCGGCCGCCATCGCCGCCGTGGTGGTGCTTCCGGGACCCGGCAGCACGGGCAACAGCTTCGCCTGGTCGCCCACCCCGCAGGCCGCCACCACCTCCGATGCCGACGCCGCCCGCCAGACCTGTACGTCGGCCATCGACGCGTCGGTGGCCGACGCGGCAGTTGCCGCTGCGGCCGACGGGTCGCGGACCGACCAGGCAGCACCCGCAGTCCCCGTCCCCATCGAACTGCCCCCGCTGACGGCACTCGACCTCCGCGGCGGCAGCGGCGTGGCCGTGTTCAGCGACGGCGCGACGATGGGCGTGTGCATGGTGCTCGCCGCCGACGGCGGGTTCGAGTTCGGCGGTTCCACCCTGTTCGACCTGCCCGCCGAGCAGCCGACCGACCTGGCCGTCAGCAGCTTCATGTCGACCGCGCTGGGCACCGATCGGGCGGTCAGCCTCGTCGTCGGTACCGCCGGCACGGCTGATCGAGTGGAGGTGAGCGTGCCCGGGCTCGATCCCATCACCGCCACGCTGAGCGACGGACAGTTCGCCGCCTGGTGGCCCGCCACCGACGGGTCGCCGGTCGCCATCCGCTCGCTTGCTGCCGACGGCACGGTGCTCGCCGAGCAGATGCTCGACACGGCCACGGGTGGCAAGGTGGCCGAGCCGACCGACCGGACCCCCGCTCCCTGACACCGGCCCCCTGACACCGGCCCCCGCCCGCGATGAGCACCCTGCGCAGCTGTTGCGCAGGGTGCTCATCGCGTTGGCCGACCGTGGGCGCGCGAGACTGAGGGTCATGCACGAGCTCGTCATCCGCAACGGACTCCTCGTCGACGGCAGCGGCGCACCGGCCCGACCCGCCGACGTCGTGGTCGACGCCGGCCGCATCACCGCCGTCGAGCCGGCCGGCAGTGGGACCGCGGCCGAGCGCTCGCTCGACGCCGACGGTCGACTGGTCACACCCGGGTTCGTCGACATCCACACCCACTACGACGCCCAGGCGAGCTGGGACCCGTACCTCACCCCATCGAGCTGGCACGGGGTGACCACGGTGGTGATGGGCAACTGCGGTGTCGGCTTCGCCCCGGCCGCACCCGACCGACACGACTGGTTGATCGCCCTGATGGAAGGTGTGGAAGACATCCCCGGCAGTGCCCTCACCGAAGGCATCACCTGGGAGTGGACGAGCTTCCCCCAGTACCTCGACTCGCTCGACGCGAAGCGGTATGCGATCGACCTCGGCGCACAGATCGCCCACGGCCCACTGCGCGGCTATGTGATGGGCGACCGCGGCGCCGCCAACGAGGTGGCCACCGACGACGACATCGTCGCCATGGCCGCGATGGTGGAGGAAGCCCTCGGCGCGGGAGCGCTCGGCTTCAGCACCAGCCGCACCCCGCTGCACCGCTCGCGCGACGACGAGTTGGTGCCGGGCACGCACGCCGACGAGCGCGAACTGCTGGGTATCGGCCAGGCCATCCGCCGCGCCGGCCACGGTGTGTTCCAGTTCTCGCCCGAGCACGTGCGCGTGCCGGTGGAGGAATGGCCGTGGATGCGCCGGCTCGCAGCGCTGACGGGGCAGCCGGTGAGCGTGAACCTCAGCCAGCCCGACCAGGCCCCCGACCTGTGGCGCGACGTGTTGGGTCTGCTCGACCAGGCGCACGCCGACGGCCTGCCGATGTACGCCCAGGTCGCCGGGCGCACCATCGGCATCCTCTACTGCCTGCAGGGCAGCGTGCACCCGTTGATGTTCCACCCGGCCTACGCCGAGGTGGGCCACCTCCCGCTCGCCGAACGCCTCGCCGCCCTGGGCGACCCCGAGCGGCGCCGCCGCATCGTGCACGACCTGCCCGACGACGGCGGACTGTTCCGCAAGGTGCTGCTCGACAACGCCCACAAGGTGTGGCCGGTGGCCGACGGGGCGATCGACTACGAGCCGTCGCGCGACGAGTCGGTGCGGGCCATCGCCGACCGGCTCGGGGTGCCGGTCACCCAGGTGGTGCTCGACCAACTGCTGGCCCACGACGGCAACGGCATGCTGTACGCGCCGTTCTTCAACTACGGCTACGGCGACCTGTCGATGAGCTATGAGGCCGCCCAGCACCCGCACACCCGCATGGGCCTCAGCGATGCCGGCGCGCACTGCGGTGCCATCTGCGACGGCGGCACGCCCACGTTCATGCTCACCCACTGGACCCGCGATCGCACCCGCGGCCCACTGCTGCCGCTCGAGTACATCGTCCATCGCCAGACCCGCCAGACCGCCGAGCTGTATGGCCTCGGCGACCGCGGCCTCGTCGCCCCGGGCATGCGGGCCGACCTGAACCTCATCGACTACGAGGCCCTCACCTTCGATGCACCACGGATGGCGTTCGACCTGCCCGCCGGCGGACGACGCCTGGTGCAGCGCGGTATCGGCTACGCAGCCACGTTCGTCGCCGGTGTGCAGACCGTCGACCACGACGAGTTCACCGGCGAGTTGCCCGGCCGCCTGGTACGCGGCCCCCGCTGACCAAGCGCTGTGATCGGCCCCATCGATTGCCAGCGGCGGCTCGGCTCGGCAGGGGTGCGCCCGAGGATCAGGCTCGCTTGTACAGGCTGCGGAAGTCCGACTCGGTGAACTCGCCGCTCAGTTGGCCGTCGAGCGCATAGTGGTAGGTCGCCAGGTTGAGCACAGTGCCGAGCGTCGACGTCACCGCGGTGAACGCCGACAGGAATACCGCACCCAGCACGAGGGCAACCGGCCACGAGATGAACCCGACGATGCAGAGGATCATCACCATCGGCATCAACACGACCAGGGATGCGGCACCGATGGTGACATCTGCTGTCACCCTCTCCACCCAGGTCCGCTTGAAGAGTTGCGCCGAGCGACGCACGGCCGCGGTGACCGAGACGTCCTCGAGCACCAGGACAGGGATGACGAACGTGGTGGCGAGGCCCCACGCCAGACCGACCAGCCATTGGGCGATGCGACCAGCAAGGTGAAGTCGCTCAGCGATCACGTACAGCACCATGCCGACGAAACCGGCGAGGAGCGTCCATCCGACGATGCGTCCCAACTTGGCCCAGGTTCGGCGTGCCGCCTCGGCTCGTGACATCGGGGTCCCGCTCAACCGCGCATCGAACAAGATCGCTACCCAACAGGCGACGATGTTGTAGAAGAACGACGACACCCACAGGAACGGGAACACCAGCAGATAGCGCGGGAATCGGCTGTCGTCGATGGACGGAAGTCGACCGAACACGACGAGGAACGAGACGAGTCCGACCGACCAGGCGACGATCGCCCCGACCAGCATTGCGGCGACTGCCGACGGTTCGCGTCGAACCATCCGCCAGCTCTTCCCCGCCAAGCCGGCCCCTGCGCTGATCCGTCCCGCCATCGCTCCTCCTTGTCCGAGCCCCATCACGCTACATCTCCGATCCGCTCGGTCGGATCGGAGCGCCGCCATCGACTCAGGCGTCGTCGACGAGGGTGGGGCCGACGATGAAGCAGAACTCGTTGCCCTCCGGGTCGGCCATCACCTGGAAGCCACCGACCGGGTCGGGTCGGGGCACACCGATGCGGGTTGCGCCGAGCACCTCGGCCGCAGCGGCCGCCGCATCGAGGTCGTCGACCCGCACGTCGAGATGCACCCGGTTCTTCACCGCCTTGTGCTCGGGCACCTCCTGGAACGACACGGTGATGCCGGTGGGCGGATACAGGGCCACCCACTCGCGACTCTGACGCTGGATCGTGCCACCGAGCACGCCCTGCCAGAACTCGGCGAGCCGTATCGTGTCGTGGCAGTCGATGACCACCTCGTCGAGGTGCCCGATCATGCCGGACCGATCATGCCGGGCCGATCATGCCGGGCCGTCGCTGCAGGTCTCGCCGAGCGAGCGTTCGGCGCGACCGAAGATGAACCAGTGGTCGAGATAGGCGGCCGGGTCGACCGACCAGCCGTACTCGCACACCTCACCAGCCGTCCGCCGACCGAGGCGGCCGCGGAACCACTGCAGGTCGCTGGCATCGACCGTCGCTGCGGGGAGGCCCGCCTCGGCGACGGCCTCGTCGAAACCCTCGCGCAGCAGAGGCGTCATCCAGGTGAGGAACTCGGCAGGCAGATCGATCGGGCGGCCCAGCGCGTTCAGCAGGTCGGCCTCGTGGGTGTGGATGTCGAGCACGGCGCGGAACGCCGACGCGCCATCGGGTGTCGACAGGAACCATTCGATCCGGGGTGCGTACTCGGTCCACATCGCCACCAGGTCGGCCACGCTCTTGGTGCGGCCCCGTTCCACCTGGGCGGCCGTCCACGGGTCGGTGGTCACCCCATCCATGTTGCCGGTGTGCACGTCTTCGGTCACCCCGGCCAGGTGCGCCACCACGTCGTGCACGTCCCACAGCGGCGTCGCCGGCACGGGCACCACACCGATCTCGTCGCTCACCAACGCACTGATCCGCACTCGTGCGGCGCGGTACATCTCACCCAGGTCTGCAGTCATTCCCGAAGACTAGGTCGGAGCCCGCGGCACGATCGCCTAGCCTGGCGAAGCGATATGTCCGATCAGCCCCAGCCCGCCACTGTCGCCATCACCGCCGGCCGCCGAGCCAGCGGCACGTCGCTGGCGCCCGCGCTGTGGGCCTCCACCACGTGGGAGTCGAGCAGCCTCGGCGACGCCGAGCGCCGCGCCAACGGCACCCGGGTCGGCGAGTTCTACAGCCGCTACGCCAACCCGACGGTGCGCTCGTTCGAGGAGGCCATCGCCGCGCTCGAAGGCGCCGAGGATGCACTGGCCTTCGCCTCGGGCATGGGAGCCGTCGCCACCACCGTGCTGGCCCTGTGTTCGGCGGGCGACCACATCGTCGCCCAGCGCCAGCTCTACGCCGGCACGCTCGCCTTCCTGCAGGGCCCCTGCCAACGGTTCGGTATCGAGGTCACGCTGGTCGACGGCGCCCAGCCCGGTGCCTTCGCCGCTGCAGTGCGACCCGGCAAGACGATGATGGTGCTGGCCGAGACCCCGTCCAACCCGCGGCTCGACCTGGTCGATCTCGACGAGATCGGCGGCCTGCGCGGGCCCATCACGGTGGTCGACTCCACCATCGCCACACCGCTCGGGCAGCGACCGCTGCAGCACGGTGTGCACCTGGTGCTGCACTCGGCCACGAAGGGCATCGCCGGACACAACGACGCCACCCTCGGCGTCGTCGCCGGTGAGCGCGAACTGGTCGACGCCGTGTGGGCGTACTCGGTGCTGCACGGCAGCACGCCATCGCCCTTCGACGCCCTGAATGCGCTGCGCGGCTTGCGCACGCTGTCGGTGCGCACCACGTTCCAGGCCGATTCCGCGCTGTACCTGGCCGAGTCGCTGGCCGAGCACCCCGCCGTGCAGGCCGTTCACTACCCCGGCCTCGCCAGCCACCCGCAGGCCGGGTTGGCGCGTCGGCAGATGACCCAGGCGGGCACGCTGCTGGCGATCGACCTGGCCGGCGGACGGCAGGCTGCCGTCGAGTTCCTCGACCGGGTGCAGTTGCTCCGCCGGGCTACCTCGCTGGGCGGACCCGAGACGCTCGTGTGCCATCCGGCCACCACCACCCACGCCAGCCTGTCGCCCGACGAGGCCGCCGCCGTGGGCGTCACCGACGGGTTGCTGCGCATCTCGGTGGGGCTCGAAGATCCAACCGACCTCCTCACCGACATCCTGCGCGCGCTCGGCTGACCATGGCGCGAGTGCTGTGCCTGCACGGCCTGGGTGGCACCGGAGCGACGATGTGGCCCCTGGTCGCCGCACTGTCGGCAGCCGACCACACGGTGCTCGCCCCCACTCTGCCCGGGCACGGCGGCGTGCCCGACGACCTCGTCGGCGCCGACTGGTCGACCTGGCTCGATGCGGCCCGCGAGTGGCCTGCCGACGGCCCGGCCGATGTGGTGGTGGGCCAGTCGATGGGGGCGCTGTTGGCCCTGGCCCTGGCGGCCGAGGGCCGCGCCCGCGCCGTCGTCGCCATCAACCCGCCGGCACCCGACCCCGACGCGGTCGACGGTCTCGAGTGGCGGCAGTCACGCGGTCACGACTGGGTGGAGGTGGGCCCCTCGGCGCTCGGCGAGACCGCCTATGAACGGCTGCCCATCGGTGCCCTGCTGGCGATGCACGCAGGCGCGTTGGAGGTGCGCCTCGATCTGGTCACGGTGCCCGTCCTCGTCGTCACCAGCGACCACGACGACGTGGTCGACCCGAGTTCGTCCGATGTGGTGGCCGCCGCCCTGGGCGGTCCGGTGCACCGCCTGCGCCTCTCGCGCGGGGGCCATGTCGCTTCGCTCGACGCCGACCGCAACCGCCTCGCGGCCGCCGTCGTGACCTTCGCCTCCCGACGCGCCTGAGCGACTCCCGTACGCTGTCGCCCATGGTCGACACGTGGCGGCGGCTCCGTCTGGCGGGCGTTGCGTTCCTCATGGTGCTCGTCGTCGGCACCGCGGGCTACATGGGCTTCGGGCTCGGCTTCGTCGATGCGCTCTACCAGACCGTCACCACCGTCACGACCGTCGGCTTCCGCGAACTGAAGGACTTCGGCCCGGGCGAGCAGTTGTTCACCATCGCGCTGATCGTCCTCGGCGCCGGTGCGGCGCTGTACACCATCACCCTGGTGGTCGAGACCATGGTCGACGGCCCCGCCGCGGAACTGCTGGCACGCCGTCGGCGCGACCGTAGGATCGGGTCGATGAAAGGCCACACGATCGTGTGCGGCATCGGCCGAGTGGGACGGGCGATCGCCCGCGAGCTCACCGAGGCCGGCCACGAGGTAGTGGTCGTCGATGCAGAGGTCGAGCGGCTGGCGGGCCTGCCGTACACCGCGGTGCACGGCGACGCCACCCTCGACTCGACGCTTCGCGCCGCGGGCATCATGGAGGCCCGCGCCTTGGTGGCTGCTCTCGAGACCGACGCCGACAACCTGTTCGTCACCCTGTCGGGTCGGTCGTTGCGCAACGACCTCTTCATCGTCGCCCGAGCCCGCGAGGAGGAGAGCCTGAGCAAGCTCGAGCGGGCCGGCGCCGACCGGGTGGTGAACCCGCAGGAGCTCGGTGCGCAGCGCATGGCGTCGTTCGTGGCGCAGCCCAACGTGGCCGACTACGTCGACATCGTCATGCACGAGCGTGACCGCACCCTCCGCCTGCAGGAGGTGGAGGTGCCGAAGGGGTCGCCGGTCGTGGGCCGCTCACTCGACCAGCTCGACCTGCGCACCAGCACGGGCGCCATGGTGTTCGCCGTTCGCGGCCCCGACGGTTCGTTCGTCACCAACCCCGATCCGGCCCACCTCCTCGCTGCGGGGCAGGTGCTCATCGCGATCGGCAACGACGAGCACCTCGAGGCACTCGCCTCACTCGTCAGCGAGTGAGCGCCGCGGAGATCTCGTCGCCGGCTGCGGCCACCCGCGCACCGAACCGTTTACCCGGTTGACGGGTGAGCCGCTCGATGGGGCCGCTCACGCTGACGGCGGCCACCACCTCACCGGCACGATTGCGGACAGCGGCACTCACCGAGGCGACGCCCTTCTCGCGTTCCTCCACGCTCTGCTCCCACCGGGTGCTGCGCTGGGCGTCGAGCACCTTGCCCGCCGAGCCGGCGCCCAGCGGCAGCAGACTCCCCTCGGGCACGATCCAGCGCAGCCCGTGCGGCGACTGCAACGACACGACGCAGCGACGCATGCCGTCTTCGCGCACGAACAGCTGCACGCTCTCGCCACAGTCGTCGCGCAGCCGGGCCAATGCCGGCCCGGCCACCTCGGCAAGGCCCAACTGCTCGTTCGCCGCCCGACCCAACGCCACCAACTCCAGGCCGAGACAGAACCGGCCCTGCGCATCGCGCCGCACGAGATGGTGCGCCTCGAGCGCTGCGGCGAGCCGATGCGCTGTGGCCCGCGGCAGACCGGTGGCCGCCTGCAGCTCGGCCAGGTCGAGGGGTCGGTCGCGCAGCGCAGCCAACAACCCGGCCACCTTGTCGATCACGCCCACGCCGCTTATACTTTCCATTGCTGAGAATTGTATCTCACCATGTGAGACAGCGCCAGCGCACGATTGGAGAAGCCATGTCGAACCCGATGACCCTGCCGCAGAAGGTGTGGGAGCGCCACCTCGTCCACAGCGCACCCGGCGAACCCGACCTGCTCTACATCGACCTGCACCTCGTGCACGAGGTGACCAGTCCGCAGGCGTTCGACGGTCTGCGCCTCTCGGGCCGCAGCGTGCGCCGCCCCGACCTCACCGTCGCCACCGAAGACCACAACGTGCCCACGGCCGACATCGACCAGCCGATCGCCGACCCCATCTCGGCCCGCCAGGTCGAGGTGCTTCGCGAGAACACCGCCGAGTTCGGCATCGTCAACTTCCCGATGGGCGACCCCGGCCAGGGCATCGTGCACGTCATCGCCCCCGAGCAGGGCCGCACTCTGCCGGGCATGACCGTGGTGTGCGGCGACAGCCACACCGCCACACACGGCGCGTTCGGCGCCCTGGCGTTCGGCATCGGCACCAGTGAGGTCGAGCACGTGCTCGCCACGCAGACCCTGCCGCAGAGCCGGCCGAAGTGGATGAGCGTCACCGTCGACGGCGACCTGCGTCCGGGCGTCACAGCCAAGGACGTCATCCTCCACATCATCGGTGTCATCGGCACAGGCGGCGGCATCGGCCACGTCATCGAGTACCGGGGTTCGGCCATCCGCGCCCTGTCGATGGAGGGCCGCATGACCGTGTGCAACATGAGCATCGAGGCGGGCGCCAAGGCCGGCCTCATCGCCCCCGACGACACCACCTTCGCCTACCTGCAGGGCCGCACGCACGCGCCGCAGGGCGACCTGTGGGATGCCGCCGTCGCCGACTGGCGCACGCTGGTCACCGACGCGGGCGCAGTGTGGGACAAGGAGGTCGTCATCGACGCCGCCGACATCAGCCCCCAGGTCAGTTGGGGCACCAACCCCGGCCAGGTCGCCGGTATCGACGCCGTCATCCCGTCGCCCGATTCCTTCGCCGACCCCACCACCCGCGAGACCGTTGCCCGGGCCCTCGAGTACATGGGCCTTGAGGCGGGCACCCGCATCCGCGACATCACCGTCGACACCGTGTTCATCGGCAGCTGCACCAACAGCCGCATCGAAGACCTGCGTGCTGCCGCAGCGGTCATGCAGGGCCGCACCGTCACCGTGCCGCGAGTGATGGTGGTGCCGGGCAGCCATGTGGTGAAGGCCCAGGCCGAGGCCGAAGGCCTGCCCGACATCTTCCGGGCCGCCGGCGCCGACTGGCGCGAGCCCGGGTGCAGCATGTGCCTCGCGATGAACCCCGACAAGCTCGCCCCGGGCGAGCGCGCCGCCAGCACCAGCAACCGCAACTTCGAGGGCCGTCAGGGCCGCGGCGGTCGCACCCATCTCGTCAGCCCCGCTGTGGCCGCCGCCACCGCAGTGGCCGGCCACTTCGCCACCCCGTCGGATCTGGAGGTCCTGTCGTGAAAGCTGTCCGTATCGTCACCGGGCGCGGCGTGCCGCTGCGCCGCAGCGACGTCGACACCGACCAGATCATCCCCGCCGAATGGCTCAAGCGCGTCGAGCGCACCGGTTTCGAGAAGGGCCTGTTCTCGACGTGGCGCGACGACCGCGACTTCGTCCTCAACGACGAGCGTTACAGCGGTGCCTCCATCCTCGTGGCCGGACCGGCCTTCGGCGTGGGCTCGTCACGCGAGCACGCCGTGTGGGCCATCCAACAGGGTGGGTTCGATGCGGTCATCGCACCCAGCTTCAGCGACATCTTCCGCAACAACTGCACGAAGAACGGCCTCGTTCCAGTGGTGGTGCCCGAGGCGGTCGTGGTGAAGATCTGGGAGGCCATCGAGGCTGACCCCAGCACCGAGATCGTCGTCGACATGGAACGCCTCACCGTCGAGGTGCCGTCGGCCGGCATCACCGAGTCGTTCCCGATGGAGCCGCAGAACCAGCACCGCTTCATCAACGGCCTCGACGACGTCGGCATCACCCTCACCCACGTGGGCGCGATCGACTCCTACGAGACCAAGCGACCGGCCTGGCTGCGCTGATCAGGCGTCGGCGCGGAACTGCTGGAGGTCTTTCAGCTTCGGATTGTTGCTGAAGACCTCGATCGGCGGGGTTGGCTCGAGCCGCAGGCCGCGCTGGATGATGCGCACCTGGGTGTGCTGGTTGTACTCCGCCAGGGTGATGGCCCACCCGTCGCGCCCGGCGCGCGCCGTGCGACCGCTGCGGTGCAGATAGTCCTTCACGTCGCCAGCCGGCTCGTAGTGGATGACCGCACCGATGTCGTCGATGTCGATGCCACGGGCCGCCACATCGGTGGCCACCAGCACGTTCAACTCGCCGTCGGTGAAGCGGCGCAGCGCCTTCTCACGCGCCACCTGACTGAGGTCGCCGTGGATGGCCGCTGCCTTCACGCCGAGGTCTTGCAGGTTGTGCTCGACCCGGTCGCACGTGCGCTTGGTCTGGCAGAACACGATGGTCTTCTGCTGACCCGACGCGATGGAAGCGACCACCTTGTCCTTGTCCATGTGATGGACGGCGAGGAACAGGTGGTACATCGTGCCCACCGTGTCGGTGGGGGCGTCGATGGCCACTTCCACCGGGTTCTTCATGTAGCGGGTGACGAGATGGCCCACGTCGCCGTCGAGCGTTGCCGAGAACAGCATCGTCTGGCGCGGCGCCGTGCACTTGCGCAGGATCCACTCGACCTGCGGGGTGAAGCCGTCGTCGGCCATGCGGTCGGCCTCGTCGAGCACCACCACTTCCACCTGGTCGAGGTCGAGTTCGTTCTCCTTCAACAGGTCGATGAGCCGCAGCGGCGTGGCGATGACGATCTCGACGCCCGCCTGGAGTTCGGTGATCTGGTCGGCGCGTGAGGCACCGCCGTACACGGGCAGCACACGGGTGTCGCAGGCGGCCGCCACAGGGGCGAGCACCTCGGCCACCTGCAGGGCCAGTTCGCGGGTGGGCACCAGCACCAGGCCGAGCGGCCGGCGGGGTGCGGCGGTGTCGGTGATGCGGGCGAGCATCGGCACGCCGAACGCCAGGGTCTTGCCCGATCCGGTGCGGGCCCGGCCGCACACGTCCTGGCCCTCCATCGCCACCGGGATCGCCTTCGTCTGGATGGCGAACGGGGCGACAAAGCCAGCAGCTGCGAGGCCGCGGTCGACGTCTTCGGGCACGCCGAGTTCGACGAAGCCGGTAGGGGTGTACGGCAGCGCCGCGATCTCTTCCGCACTGCGCTGGGCGCTGGCGAGGCCACCGGCTTGCTCACTCGGCGGCTTGTGGGGGCGGGGCCGACGGCCCCGCGGTGCGCCCTTCGGGCGTGATGCATCAGTCATGTCGTCTGCCAGGGTACTGCTCGCCTCCCCCTCCTCCCCTGCATCCCACGCCGATCCCCCGGTCTGTCCCTGCCCGCCCCACCCGGCGATGAGCAGGTTGCGCACGGGCTGCGCAGGTTGCTCATCGCGCCCGGTCGGGGCAGGCCCGCGATGAGCGACTTGCGCACGGGCTGCGCAGGTGGCTCATCGCGGGGTCAGACTGGGGGGAGGCCGAGGGCGGTACACCGGGCGAGGTACATCCGCCAGAGCGCATCGATCGTGCCGCGGAAGTCGCGTTCGAGCGACCAGGTGGCGGCGCGGTTCACCTGCCATCCGATCGCTCCGCACGCCAGATCGCGGCCCGCGTCGCGGGCGCCTCCCACCTCGGTGAAGTGCTCCGGATGGCCGTCGATCTCGATGCCCCATCGCAACCGCTCGACGCACAGGTCGAGGCGCACCAGGCCCCAGTGCGGCACGTCGAGGCGGTATTGCGCCGAGAGGCCCATCACTCCCCTGCGGAGCAGTTCGGTGTGCACCCGCGACTCCCAGTGCGACTCGGCAGCGGCGCCGTCGCTGCGACGGTCGAGCAACGTGATGATGCGACGCACCCAGGGCCGTCCGGGGGTGACGATGTCGGCCGCCACCCGCCGGATCGAGTCGACCGTGGTCAGCCGCTCCGCCAGCACCTGGTCGAGCACCGAACGGAGGTCGTCGAGCGTGAGGTGACGACTGAGGTCGACCAGTGTGCGCGCCGGTGAGGTGAGGCGGATGCCATCGGGACGTTCGATGACGTCGACCGGATCGAGGGCCGCGGTGCGGTAGGGCCTCAACCAGTTGCTGCGGCTCGGGTTCGAGCCCGGTGGCGCGATGACGTGCACCACACCCGGCGGACCCATCCGCCGCAGCCCGTACCGACGGCCGGCGGTGAGCGAGGCGACCACCAACCGACCGGGCCGGGCACTGGCCGCCACGCACCGGGCCGTCTCGATGTCGTCGACCCCAGCCAGTACGTAGGAGCCATTGACCAGACGCTCGAGCACGCCGGCACCGACGAGACGACGCACCTGGTGGTCCGAGACACCCAACCGGCGCATGGCCTCGGGGGTGAGCACCCGATGGTGGGCAGCCGCCCACAACAGCAGATCGCGATCGACGATCGCCATGACACTTCCTCCACGCCGACGGATGACGAGTGAGGGAAGTGGCTCGGAGGCTACCGACCCCCGACCCCGACCCCTGCCGCGATGAGCAAGTTGCGCACCCGCTGCGCAGGTTGCTCATCGCAGGGGGTGGGGGCGGCTACGCGATGAGCAAGTTGCGCACAGGCTGCGCAGGTTGCTCATCGCGCTGGGTTGGGTGCTGGGCCTTGGGGGTCGGGTGGGGGTGGGCGGCGTGGGGGGTCGGGTGGGAGGTGGGGGGTGGGAGATGCGCGATGCTGCGGGCATGAAGGTTGCACTCACGGTGAACGATTTCCTGCAGCGGGCCGAACTGGTCTACCCGGACCGGGTGGCGGTGGTCGACGAGCCCCACCAGCCGGCCGAGAGCTGGGGCGCCTACAGCTACGCCGACATGGCAGCCAAGGCCAAGGCCCTCGCTGCCGGCCTCGACGCGCTGGGCATCGGTGTGGGCGAGCGGGTGGCGATGGTGAGCCAGAACTCGGCCCGCCTCCTCACCGCCCTGTTCGGGGTGAGCGGGTCGGGACGCATCCTCGTTCCCGTCAACTTCCGCCTCGTCGCCGAGGAGGTGCGCTACATCGTCGAACACAGCGGTGCCCGGGTGCTGCTGGTCGACCCCGAACTCGACGAGGCGTTGGCCGATGTGGCCTGCGAGCACCGCATGGTGATCGGCGCCGAGAGCGACGCCGTGCTGATGCGCCACGGTGTGGAGCCCCGGCCGTGGACCTACGACGAGGACGCCACCGCCACCATCAACTACACGAGCGGCACCACCGCCCGCCCCAAGGGTGTGCAACTGACGCACCGCAACATCTGGCTGAACGCTGCCACGTTCGGCTGGCAGTTGGGCGTGAGCGACCGCGACGTGTACCTGCACACGCTGCCGCAGTTCCACTGCAACGGCTGGGGCGTGCTGTACGCCGTCACCGGCATGGGCGGCCAGCACATCATCCTGCGCAAGGTCGACGGCGCGGAGATCCTGCGACGCGTCGACGAGCACGGGGTGACGCTGCTGTGCGGTGCACCCGCCGTGGCCAACATGATCCTCGACGCCGCCGCCACGTGGGACGGGCCGATCCCGGGCCGCGACCGCGTACGCATGGTGTGCGCCGGCGCACCACCGCCCACCAAGACCATCGAACGCATCGAGACCGAACTCGGCTGGGAGTTCATCCAGATCTACGGCCTCACCGAGACCACACCGCTCGTCACGATGAACCGCCGGCGCGCCGAGATCGACGACCTCTCGCCCGCCGACCGGGCGGCGAAGCTGAGCCGTGCGGGCGCTCCGGCGCTGGGCGTCCAGGTACGCATCTCGCCCGACGGCGAGGTGCTCGCCCGTGGCAACCACGTGATGCAGGGTTACTGGGACCAGCCACAGGCCACGGCCGACGCCATCCATCCGGCGAGCGACGACCCCACCGGCCCCGACTGGTTCCACACCGGCGACGGCGGCACCATCGACGACGAGTACTACGTCACGATCAGCGACCGCAAGAAGGACGTCATCATCAGCGGTGGCGAGAACGTGAGCTCGATCGAGGTGGAGGACGCGCTGTTCAGTCACCCCGAGGTGGCCGAGGTGTGCGTGATCGGTGTGCCCGACGAGAAGTGGGGCGAGCTCGTGCTCGGCCTAGTGGTCACCACGCCCGGTTCCGCGCTCGACGAGGCCACGCTCATCGCCTACGTGAAGACGAAGCTCGCCGGTTACAAGTGCCCGAAGCGCATCGAGTTCCGCACCGAGTTGGCCCGCACCGCCACCGGCAAGTTGCAGAAGTTCAAACTGCGCGAGCCGTACTGGGCGGGCCGCGCCCGTGGCGTGAACTGACCTACGCCACACCCCTGCGGAACCGACCGATGAGTCAGTCGAACTGACCGACTTCTCAGCCCTACTTGCTGATGAATCAGTGAGTAGCAATGCCGCCACGCGGAGTCGTATGGTGCCCCCTCGGTCCTGGCAGCAGCCGCTGTCGGACCCCGGCTCAACGAGGAGGCGAAGCAGCATGAATCAGTTCGACGGCACCGAGAACCTCGGCCGTAAAGGCATCGCATACGACTGGCAGTCACTGCTCGCCAGCGCCGAAGCGGCCACGCTCGACACCGAGCTCGCCGCCCTCGCTCCCCTCCCGGTCGAGTGAGTTCGCACCCGCAGCGGGTGCTCGTCCTCGGTTGCGGTTCGGTGGCCCAGTGCGTGGTGCCACTGCTGCTGCGCGACCTGCACATCGACGCGTCCCGCATCACCATCGTCGACTTCACCGACAACCGCGCCCGTGTGGCCGATGCCATCGAGCAGGGCGTCACGTACGAGATCGACCGGCTCACCCCCGACAACCTCGACGAGTTCCTGTCGAGCCGGGTGGGCAGCGGCGACCTGTTGCTCGACCTGGCGTGGAACATCGACAACCCCACTGTGCTGGCATGGTGCCGCGACCGGAACGTTCGCTACCTGAACACCAGCGTCGAGGTGTGGGACCCGTACATCGACCTGGCCCGCACCCACCCGCTCGACCGCACGCTGTACGTGCGCCACATGGATCTGCGCCGCATGATGCGTGCCTGGCCCGACAACAGCGGCGCCACGGCGGTGCTCGAACACGGTGCCAACCCGGGCATGGTGAGCCACCTCGCCAAACAAGCGCTGGTCGAGATCGCCACGGCGATGTTGCAGCGCGGCCTCGCCACCGATCCCGCCGCACTGGAAGCCGCGCTCGCCGCGGCCAGCACTGACGGCACCGGGTTCAACGTGCTGGCGATGCACACCGGCACGAAGGTCATCCACATCGCCGAGCGCGACACGCAGATCACCGATCGGCCGAAGGAGACCAACGAGTTCGTCAACACGTGGAGTGTCGACGGCTTCTACGAAGAGGGCATCGCCCCGGCCGAGATGGGCTGGGGCACCCACGAGATCAAGTTGCCCCCGAATGCCTACGTGCACACCGGCGAGGGCCCCTGCCACCAGATCTGTCTGGCCCAGCCGGGCATGGAGACCTGGGTGCGCAGTTGGGTACCCAGCGGCGAGACGCGCGGCATGGTGGTGCGCCACGGTGAAGCCCTCACGATGTGCGAACACCTCACCGTGTACGACGAGGTCACCGGCAACGCCGTGTACCGCCCGACGGTG
>JBIIDH010000177.1:0-4263 GCA_044238435.1 Ilumatobacteraceae bacterium
CGGCTGTAGTACACCGACGACACTGCCCCGAACAGGGCGATGCCCAGTGCCCCGCCGAAGTCGCGGGTGACGTCGTTCACCGCCGAGCCCACACCGGCCTGCTCGGGCGGCAGCGAGTTCATGATGGCGTTGGTGGTGGGGGTGGCCGTCAGGCCCACACCGGCACCGAGCAGCAGCGTGCCCAACCCGATGGGCAGGTACGGCATGTCGGCGCTCCAGAACGCCGCCCAACCGAATGCCAGCGCCATCACCACCAGACCGAGGGCGATGACCCGGTTCGAGCCCCACGGCAGGTCGAGTTTCGCCGACACCTGGGCCATCACCAGCATGCCGATGCTCGACGGCAGCACGGCCAGGCCGGCCTTCAACGGCCCATAGCCGAGCACGTTCTGGAAGAACTGGGCGCCGAGGAACGAGTAGCCGAACGAGGCGAAGAACACCAGTGTCACCGCCAGCGCAGCGATACCGAACCGCGGCCGCAGCAACGTGCGCACATCGAGCAGCGGATGCTGGGTGCTCAGTTCGCGTCGCACGAACAGCACACCGCTCAACACCGCCAGCGCCAAGCCGACGAGCACCTTGCCCTCCAGGCCGGCGATGGGCCATTCGATGATGGCGAACAGCAGTGTGGCCACGAACACCACGCTGTACGCACCACCCAGCCAGTCGACCGTGTGACCGGGCGAGCCCGGGTCGCGTGGCAGGGCCACCCAGCCCAGCACCACCGCCACCGCGGCGATGGGGACGCCGATGAGGAACACGCTGCCCCACCAGAAGTGCTCGAGCATCAGGCCGCCGATGACCGGACCCAGCGCGCCGCCGGCCGAGGCCACACCGGCCCACAGGCCGATCGCTCCCACCCGCTCCTTCGGATCGTCGTACAACGAGGTGATGAACGACAGCGTGGTGGGGAACAGCATCGCCGTGGCCAGGCCGGTGAAGGCGCGAGCGACGATGAGCACCGAGGCATCGCCCGCCCACGCCGACACCAACGAACCGGGGATGACCAACAGCGCTCCCAGCAGGAACATCAGCCGGCGGCCGTAGCGATCGCCGACGGCACCGCTGATGAGCACGAACGACGTGAGGGCGATGGTGAACGAATCGGAGATCCACGCGATGGCCGACCCCTCGGCGCCCAACGCAGCGGCGATGCTGGGCAACGCCACGTTGGTGACCGACATGTTCATCACTGCCGCGAAGGCCCCCAGCAGCAGGACGGCCAGGGTGAGGCCACGCTTGGGCCCCCTGGTGGACGACGGCGACGCAGCAGCGGTGGACATGGCTCTCCTCAGTCGGCCTCGGTGGCAGCGCTGTTCTTCAACACGGTGCCGGCAAAGGCACCGGTGTGCTGGCCGTGGTCCATGAAGACCTGGCCGTTGACGATGGTGTAGTCGTACCCCGACGCGCCCTGCACGTAGCGGCCCGCTCCACCGGGGAAATCGTAGGCAAAGGTGGGCGGGGGCAGGTGGAGCGCATCGAAGTCGATGACGTTCACGTCGGCGAACGCGCCCGGCTTCAACCGACCGCGACCAGTGATGCCGAACAGGTCGGCGGTGTCGCTGGTGAGACGGCGGACGGCCTCTTCGATGCTCCACCGCTGGCGTTCACGCACCCAGTAGGTGAGGAAGAACGTGGGCTGGCTGGCATCGAGGATCTGGCCCACGTGGGCACCGGCGTCGGCCAGGCCGAGGGTGACGAGCGGATCGTCGAGCATCTCCTCCACCGCATCGAGGCGCTGGTTGAGGAACGGGTAACTGCACACCACCTCACCGTTGGTCTCGAGCAGCAACTCGATGTACGCCGCCGCCGGACTGATGCCACGACGGCGCGCCTCGGCGCCGAGCGACGTGTCGGGGTGCAGGTCGTAGCGGGCCGTGCTGCCCTGGGTGACGACGAACAACTGGTCGAGATCGAGGCCCGGCTGCACCTCGTCGGCCTCGGCGATCAGCTTGGCCCGGAACGTGGCGTCGCGGATGGCCATCATCTTCTTGCCGTTGCGCATGCCACGCAGTTCGCGCCATGCCTCGGAACGATCGAACACCGTGCGGGTGTCGAGACTGAACAGGATGCCCACACTGCGCGCCGTCGTCTGCGGACGAACGTTGGCGCCGCGGGCGTTCTCCTCCTTCGCGAAGCCGATCACCCGCGCGTACAGGTCGGGGCGGCTGTCGTGCTGGGTGAGGCCGAAGCTCACCGGCCGACCGCTGCGGCGGCTCACCTCACCCATCCAGGCCAACTCGGCGCGGGTCTTCGGCACGTCGGCGTCGTCGCGCTCGCCCTCACCGATGCGGCTGGCCGACTCGAACACACCGGCGCCGTGGCGGCCGAGCACATCGGCGAACACGTACAGCTCGTCGGGCAGGGCGTAGGTACCCGGCACCGGGCGGCCGTCGGGCACCTTGTGCAGATACGTGCGGCTGGTGCTGAACCCCAGCGCACCGCCCTTCATCGCCTCGTCGAGCAGATCGGCCATCACCGCCAGGTCGTCGGCGGTGGGCGCGTCCTTGTCGAGTCCACGCTCGCCCATGGCGTACTGCCGCAGCGCGCAGTGCCCCACCATGCCGCCCACGTTCACACCCTTGGGCATGCGACCGACACTGGCCAGGTACTCGCCGTAGGTGACCCAGTCCCACGGCAGACCACTCATGATGGCGTCGCGCGGGATGTCTTCCACGCTCTCCATCAGTTCGGCCAGGTACTCGCGGTCGTCGGGCTTGCACGGGGCGAAGGTGACCCCGCAGTTACCCATCACCACGCTGGTGATGCCGTGGTAGCAGCTGCTCGACGCCACCGGGTCCCACGCCAACTGCGCATCGAGATGGGTGTGGATGTCGACGAAACCCGGCGTGACCAACCGACCCTCGGCGTCGATCTCGCGGGCCGTGCTGCCCACGATGTCGGTGCCCACGGCGGCGATGTGATCGCCGGTGATGGCCACATCGGCGCGGTAGGCGGGCGCTCCTGTGCCGTCGACCACCGTGCCGTTGCGGATGACGATGTCGTAGGTACCCATGCGCCGAACCTCCCCACGTACCGGCAATCCCCGAAAAGCCGACACTAGGACATCTGTACCGAGCACCGGTATGGCGGAACCGTTACAGAACGGGGTCAGAGCCGCGAGCGCAACGACCAGATCTCGGGGAACAGCACCACGTCGAGCATCGCCCGCAGGTACCCCACACCCGACGTGCCGCCGGTGCCACGCTTGGTGCCGATCACCCGCTCGACGGTGGTGAGGTGACGGAAACGCCACAGCCGGAACGCGTCCTCGAAATCGGTCAGCTCCTCACCGAGTTGGTACAGGTCCCAGTGCGCCTCGGGTTCGCGGTACACCTCCAGCCACGCCGCTTCGACCGCTTCCGATGCCGCGTACGGCTGGCTCCAGTCGCGCTCGATCGAGTCGGCCGGCACCGCCAGGCCGCGGCGGGCCAACAGGCGCAACGACTCGTCGTACAGCGACGGCGCCCGCCACGCGGTCTCCACCTCGGCCAGCACGTCGGGCCGGTGGGCGTGCGGGCGCAGCATCTGTTCGTTCTTGTTGCCCGCCGCGAACTCGATGCAGCGGTACTGCCAGCTCTGGAACCCGCTGCTGTTCGACAGGTACGGCCGGATGGCCGAGTACTCCGGCGGGGTCATCGTGGCCAGCACGTCCCAGGCGTGCACGAGTTGCTCCATGATGCGGCTCACCCGCGACAGCATCTTGAACGCAGGGGCCAGCCGATCGGCGGCGATCGCCGCAATGGCCGCCGCCAACTCGTGGCGCATCAGCTTCATCCACAACTCGCTCGTCTGGTGCTGGATGATGAACAGCATCTCGTTGTGCTCGGGCGACAGCGGATGCTGGGCCGAGAGCACCTCGTCGAGATGCAGGTAGTCGCCGTAACTCATGTCGCGCGAGAAGTCGAGTTGCGCGCCGTGCGGGTGTGGCTGACTGGCCGGGTCACTCATCGCCCCAGTCTCCCACCTGGCCCGCGCGCTCACCGGCTGAACCCGTACAGTTCAGCCCATGACCGCACGCAACTCGCTCGTCCGCATGGGCCTCCAGATCCCCAACTTCTCGTACCCGGGTGTGGGCCCCGACGAGTTGTTCGAGCGCATCTCCCTCATTGCCACCACCGCCGAGGCCAGCGGCTTCGACAGCGTGTGGGTGATGGACCACTTCTACCAACTGCCCATGCTGGGCAAGCCCGAGCAGGAGATGTTCGAGTGCTACTCGCTGCTCACCGCGCTGGCCGCCCGCACCAGCAAGGTGCGCCTCGG
>JBIIDH010000178.1:0-4253 GCA_044238435.1 Ilumatobacteraceae bacterium
GGGTGACCGTACCACCCTCCGTGGCGGCACATGCAAGGGGAAATCATCTGTTCGTCAAGTTTTTGTCATTAGTTCGACATGGAGTGGCGGCCGGTTCGGGCGGCTCGCAGCGGGCTTCGGTACAGTGCCGCCATGCTCTCCGTCGGTGATCCTGCCCCCACGTTCAGCCTGCTCGACCACGATGGAGCTACCGTCGACCTGGCGGCGCTGCGGGGCCGCAATGTGCTCGTGTACTTCTATCCCAAGGCCGACACGCCTGGTTGCACCACCCAGGCATGCGCGCTGCGCGACATCGCCGGCCAGGTGGGCGACACCGTTGTGCTGGGCATCAGCCCCGACAAGGTGCCGGCGCTGCTGCGGTTCCACACCAAGTACGGCCTCGGGTTCTCGCTGCTCAGCGACCCCGACCACGCGGTGGCAGAGGCCTACGGGGTGTGGAAGGAGAAGAAGAACTACGGCAAGGTGTACATGGGCATCGAGCGTTCGGCGTTCCTGGTGGGCCCCGATGGGGCGTTGCGCAACGTCTGGTACAAGATCAGCCCGAAGGACACCCCGGTGAAGTTGCTCGAGGCGCTGGGCGCATGAGTTCCCTGCCCGCCCCCACCGACCTGTTGCCGCACCGGCCGCCGTTCCTGTTCGTCGACGAGGTGCTGGCGCTCGAGCCGGGGCAGTCGGCGCAGGGACGCTGGACGCTGAGCGGCGACGAGTGGTTCTTCGCCGGTCACTTCCCGGGCCGCCCCACCCTTCCCGGGGTGCTGATGTGCGAGGCCATCGCCCAGATGGGTGCCATCGCTGTGCTGGCCGACCCGCGGTTCGCCGGCAAGCTGCCGCTGTTCGGTGGCCTCGACGGTGCCCGATTCCGCCGCCAGGTGGGCCCCGGCGACACGCTGGTGCTCGAGGTGGAACTGGGCCGCATGTCGTCGCGGGCCGGCAAGGGCACCGGCCGGGCGTTGCTCGACGGCCAGGTGGCCTGCGAGTGCGACCTGATGTTCGTACTGGTCGACGCGTAGCACCACGCCGAGCGGCCAGCGGGGCTGTGTCTCAGGTGGTGTCGAGGTGCTCGGCCACCACGGCCAGCACTGCTTCGCCGTACTGCTCGAGCTTGGCCGGGCCGATGCCTTTGATGCGGGCGAGGGACTGCAACGAAGTGGGCTTGGTCGCGGCGATGGCGGTGAGCGTGGCGTTGTCGAACACGGTGTAGGCGGGCTTGCCGTTGCGCAGCCGGTCGCGTAGGGCGCGGAGCGACTCGAACAGTGCAGCGTCGGCATCGGCGAGTGCGGGAGCCGGTGCCGGCTGTTTGCCGGCGGGGCGCGGCGAAGGAGGAGTGCCCGACACGATGCGACGAGCCGGTTGGAGTTCGGCCGGGGTGGGCGGCGATGCGAGTTCGGCCAGGAATGGACTGGGTTGGCCGGCGGTGCTGACCACGGTGACCGCGCCGCTGGTGCGGGTGATGGCCACGTGGAACAGACGTCGCTCCTCGGCCACATCGTCGGCGAGGCGGTGGGGGAACTGGCCTTCGTCGGCGAGGTGCACCACGACGTGGGGCCACTCCTGTCCCTTCACCCGGTGCACCGTGGCCAGCACCACGCCTTCGCCGTCGGCAGGTGCAGCGGACGGCGTCGCCATGGCGTCGGCCAGCCACGCCGGGAACGACTCGATGTCGGGGTGCAGCCGGGCGAGGTGAAGCAGCGCAGTGAGGTCGTCGTTCTGCGACGAGGCGTTCATGCCGCGCCGGTTGCGGTCGAACGTGGCCAGCGTGCCGGCCAGGCCCAGTTGGTCGTCGACGATGGTGAGCACATCAGCCGTGGTGGCGCCACCGGCAGCGGCGGAGCGAACTGCCTCGAGGTCGGCGATGAAGGCGGTGACGGCCAGTTGCTCGCGCTCGGTGGTGAGACGATCGGCGAGGCGGTGGAGCTCGCGGATCGAGCGCTGGTCGGCTGCCCACGACGCCACCCGTGGCGCGATGGAGCGTGACGGGCGCTGGATGGCTTCGGTGAGCGCTGCGCCAGGGAGCGAACGCTCGGGCGAGCAGGCGAGCCGCAGCCAGGCGAGGCTGGACCGCACCGACGCCCGGTTCAAGAACTCGCTGCCTGCGACGCTGGTGGCGGGGATGCCCGTTTCGTGCAGGGCCACCTGCACGGGCACCAGTACGGCGTTCACCCGTGCCAGCACCGCCACCTCGGACGTGGCCGCACCCTGGCGTAGCGCTGCCTGCACCGCGGCAACCGTGGTGGCGACCGGATCGGCCACCACCGTGGGGTGCAGACCCGTCGCCTCGGTACGCGCCGCACGGATGGTCTTGGCGACGCGCCGGGTGTTGCGCTGCAGCAAGAAGTCGGCGGCCCGCACCACGTCGGCCGAGCACCGGTAGTTCACCTCGAGCGGGTGGTCGCCGGCCCCGGGGAACAGCGCGGCGTAGTCGATGAGCCAGTCGGGTGAGGCGCCGTTGTAGCCGTAGATGGTCTGGTCGTCGTCGCCCACCCCGAAGACGGCCCAACCCGGTGCGGCCAGGAGTCGGATGAACAGCACGTGGGCGGGGGTGAGGTCTTGGAACTCGTCGACCAGCAGTACCCGGCACGCGCGTTGCGCGGCCGCACGCGCTGCCGGGTCGGTGAGCAGCAGGCGGACGGCCTCGGTGATCTGCCCGTCGAAGTCGACCGCGCCCTGGCGGTGCAGCGCGTCGAGGTACTGCGGGAACACCTCGGCGAGGCCGGCCACGTCGCCGTCGTAGGTGTCTTCCACCTCGTCGGGTGAACGCAGGCCGAGCCGAACGGCCGACAGCGCCTCGAGCCAGGGCGAGAGCGGGTCGACGTTGCGCTTGCGCTGCGACGGCACGAAGTCGGACAGGATGCCCCGCACGTCGCGCTCGCCGATGGTGCGCCACCGCTGCGGCCGGTGTGCGAACGGCGCCACACCGTTGATGATGGCCAGCGCCAGCGAGTTGAGGGTGCGCACCTCCACCCCGGGTACGTCGCCGAGTCGCTGCTGCATCTCGAGCTGTGCGCGCCGGTTGTAGGCCACCAGCGTGATGGCCGACGGCGGGAGGTGCCAGTTGGTGACCAGATGGCGCACCCGTTCGGTGAGCACCCGGGTCTTGCCCGAGCCGGCCGGGGCGACGATGCGGGCCGTGCCACCCGGGTGGGTGACGGCCGCGAGTTGGTCGGGGGCGAGCGCTGCCGCCGACTCGTTGGTGTCGAAGGGGGCGAGCGAACCGTGTTCGACCGTGACCGCCGGGACGACCGCGATGCCGTCGATGGGGGCACTGAAACGCAGTGGGCCTCCGTCGACGAAGCAGGAACCCACACCGGGCACCTCGACATCGCCGGTGCCGTCGGTGGCCCGTGCCCCGGTTGCGATGGCCTGCTCGGCCCATGGCCAGCGAGCCCCGTCGTGATCGAGCACGACGCTGTTCGACCAGACCAGATGGTGCAGTTCGTCGAGCGGCAGCTCGGCCCGGGCCCCCAGTTCGTGCAGTGGGCCGGTCAACGTGCTCGCAGGCACGCGGTGGAACGATGCCGAGAGATCGATGATCAGGCGGGTGCGCTGCTGATGGGCCTGGCGCAAGGTGTGCAGCGCTGCGGTGGGGTCGAGCAGCACACGCTCGTCGATGGTGAGCCGCGGGGCGCTCTGCCACGGCTCGGGCACCGGCTGCTCGTCGAGCAACACCAGCGATCGACCGAGGGCGTCGGGGCCCGCCCAACGAGCGGGCTGGGCGAGCAGTCGGGCTACCGGGGTGCGGCCGAGCGAGGCAGGACGCGAGGGTGGTCGATCATCGGGTACGTCGATGGATACGGTCGGCTCGGATTCGTACTCGACAGGCGGCGGTGCAGGGAGTTCGCCCGATTCGGTGCGCTGCCAGCAGGCGCGCACTTCGTCGGCTCGGTCGTGCAGACCGCCGCAGTAGACGCAGGAGATGGCCACGAGGCCGTTCTACACCGGGGGTGTGGCGCGGATGAGGGCGGCGGGGGCGGGGCTCAACGGGCGGGGCCGAAGATGAGCGACCCGTTGTGGCCGCCGAACCCGAAGTTGTTCGACATGGCGGGGCCCGGGGTCCACGGCCGCGGTGCACCGGTGACGATGTTGGTGGGCGCGCCGTCGAGCACCTCGGTGGTGTTGGCGGTGGGCGGGATGAGCCCGTGCTCCATCGACAGCAACACTGCCGCGGCTTCAAGTGCCCCGGCTCCGCCGAGTGCATGGCCGGTGACGCCCTTGGTGGAGGTCATCGGCGGCAACGACCCGGCGAACACGGCAGC
>JBIIDH010000090.1:0-14840 GCA_044238435.1 Ilumatobacteraceae bacterium
AGGGGACTGACTGGACGGTGATTCGCACTCTCGGTGCGAGACTGCTAGCACTCTAGGACTGCGACTGCTAACGAGCAACCTCGAGCACCACGGTGGTGAGGGTCTCGGTGGCGGTGAACTCGTCGCGGAAGCGGGTGAGCAACGCGTTCAGGCCAGGGGTTCCGGCACACGCCACGTGCACCTGGAAGTCGGTGCGGCCCGTCACGTAGCCGATCCAGGTCACCTCCGGGCAGGCGAGGGCGCCTTCGCGAAAGCGGTCGACGTCGGCCACGCGCACGTCGATGACGGCTTCGAGTGTGCGGCCGAGGCGGGCCTGGTCGATGTCGACCGTGAAGCGGCGGATCACGCCGGTGCGGACGAGGCGGCGCACCCGGTCGGCGGCGGCATTGGGCGACAGGTGCACCCGGGCCCCGAGTTCGGTCCACCCGATTCGAGCGTCGCCGGCAAGAATGGTGAGGATGTCTCGGTCGATCTGATCCAGAAGTTCGGATTCCGCAGTCATGGACCCCATTCTGCCGGGAAGTCCGCTGCGAACGCAGCGCGGTCGGAGCGACACTGTGGGTATGACGCACGCCCAGTTCATCGCCCAGCTCACCCAGCAGGTCCGCGCCCATGGCGCCGTCGACACCCTCGCCCACCTGCGCGCCACCCGCCCGGCGTTCACCTCCGTCGGCTATCACGACACCGCGGCCGTGTTCGCAGTGTGGGCCGTCGACCGCCTCGTGGCCGCCGGACTCAGCGACTTCCAGGTGATGTGGCACCCGCTCACCGACGCCCGCTCGATCCGCTCGTGGTGGGACGACACCACGCTCGCCTCGACCGCCGCCCGCGACGGCTTCGTGCCCAGCACCCTCGCCCGCCCCGGCGAGGCATGCCCCACCGAACCCGTACCCTCCCCCCTCCTCGCCGCCTGACACGCCGACCCCCCGGTGCGATGAGCGAGTTGCGCACCAGTTGCGCATGTTGCTCATCGTGGTGCGGGGCTGCCCGGGTGCGATGAGCGAGTTGCGCACCAGTTGCGCATGTTGCTCATCGCGGCGGGTGGCGCGGGTGACGGGGCCGACACAGGTCACGTCCGTGGCCGTCGACGCATCGCCGCAGGTCACCTAGCCTGCGCCCATGCAAATCGCCGTGGTGGGTGGGGGAGTATCCGGGCTGAGTTCGGCGCTGGCGTTGGCGCGACAGGGTCACGACGTGACTGTCATCGAGCGCGACGACACGCCCATGCCGGCCACGGCCGACGAGGCGTTCGAGTGGGACCGGCGCGGTGCGCCCCAGGTGCGCCACAGCCACGCCTTCCTCGCCCGGCTGCGCAATCTGCTGCACGACCGCTATCCCGACGTGTACGCATCGCTGCTGGCCGAGGGTGCCACCGAGATGCGCTTCGGCGACGACCTGCCGCCCACCATCGTCGACTTCGAACCCCAGCCGGGCGACACCGACCTCGTGATGCTGGCCTGCCGGCGCACCACGTTCGAGTGGGTGCTGCGCCGCGCCGCGCTCGACGAGGGCCGGGTGACGTTCCGCACCGGCAACGGTGTGGCCGGCCTCATCGCCGAGCCGCGTTACGGCGTCCCCCATGTCACCGGCGTACGGCTCGACGACGGCACCGAGGTGGGTGCCGACCTGGTCGTCGCTGCGGCCGGCCGCCGCAGCACCGTGCCCGACTGGCTGGCCGAGGTGGGCTCCGCAGAGGTGCCCGAGCAGATCGACGACACCGGCATCGTCTACTTCAGCCGCTTCTACCGCTTGCGCGACGGCGAGGAGTACCCGCCCCGCAGCGGCCCCATCGGTGGCGACCTCGGCTACCTGAAGTACGGCGTGTTCGTGGGCGACAACCGCACGTTCTCCATCACGCTCGCCACGCCGGTCGACGACGACGAACTGCGCCGCACGCTCACCGACCCTGAGGTGTTCGAGGCGGCAGGCCGCCAGCTGGTGGCCACGGCGCCCTACCTCGACGGCCGGGCCGAGGCCATCACCCCGCAGGTGCACGTGATGGCCGGCCTGCTGAATCGCTGGCGCGACTACGTGGTCGAGGGCGAGCCGGTGGCCACCGGCATCGTGCCCGTGGGCGACGCGGTGCTGTGCACCAATCCGCTCTACGGCCGCGGCTGCAGCACCGCGTTCTGGGGCGCCCACCTGCTGGCCCAGGCGGTCGAGGCGTGCGGCGACGACGTGCGCGACATCGCCCTGGCCTACGACGCGTCGCTGCGGGCCGAGATCCACCCGTGGTACCGCAGTGGTGTCGAACAGGACGCCGAGGCCCGTCGCGTCGCCGCAGCGCTGCTGCAGGGCGAGAACCCCGATGCCGACGCCACCGATCAGCGCACGATGATGCGCGCCGTTTTCCGCGACGGGCTGCTGCCCGCGATGCGCACCGACGCCGTCGTGATGCGGGCGTTCTTCCGCAACTTCAACCTGCTCACCAGCCCCGACTCGCTGGCCAAGGACCCGGAGGTGGGCGCCCGCGTGTTCGCCGTGTGGCAGGACCGCGAGAACCGGCCACCGGCCGAACCGCTCGGGCCCTCCAGCCGCGCCGACCTGCTGGCGTCGCTCGTCGCCTGACCCCTCGCAGCCGGTACCGTTCCGGCGTGGCCATGCGACGCCGAAGCGACACCGTGCTCGTCACCACCGTCGACACCGACGGGGCGCGTCGGCATCCCGACGAGCTGATCGTCGAGGAACCGATGACCATCCAGCTCGACGGCACAACGGTGGCCACCACCATGCGCACCCCCGGGCACGATTACGAACTGGCCGCCGGGTTCTGCTTCAGCGATGGCCTGCTCGGCGGCGCGCCGGTGCTGGGCGTTCGCTACTGCGCGAACGGATCGGCCACCGACTCGCAGTTCAACGTGGTCACCGTCGAGACCGGCGGCAGGGCACCGGCAGCCACGCCACGCCTGGGCAACACCACATCGAGTTGCGGCCTGTGCGGCAACGAAGCCATCGACGAGTTGTGCACCCGGCTGGTCCAGTTGCCCGACATGCCGCCCATTCCGCTCGACGTGGTGGCGTCGATGCCCGACCGCGTGCTGGGTGCGCAGGGCCTGTTCAGCACCACCGGCGCCGTGCACGCTGCAGCAGCGTTCACCGCCGACGGCACGGTGCTGTGCACCCGCGAAGACGTCGGCCGCCACAACGCGGTCGACAAGGTGGTGGGCCGCATGCTGCTCGACGGTCATCTGCCCGCCACCGGCCTCGGCCTGTTCGTCAGCGGCCGGGCCAGCTTCGAACTCGCGCAGAAGGCGTGGGCGGCCGGCTTCTCCACCCTGGTCGCCGTCAGCGCGCCAACGGCGCTGGCCGTGGCCACGGCGCGTCGGGCCGGCCTGCACCTGGTGGGCTTCGTGCGTCAGGGCCGGCTCAACGTGTACAGCCCCGAGCGCATCAGCGACGATCCGCGGTGGGGTTCGCTCGGCCACTAGCCCGTAGCCTGGGGGCATGACCGACGAGGCCGCCCCCACTCCCGCCACCGATGCCGTGTCGCCCAGCGTCGGCCTGGCCGTACTGCACCTGTTCTGCAAGCCCACCGCGCTGTTCGACGCCGAGGCGATGGTGTCGGCGGTGAAGGCGGCCGAGGCCGCCGGCTGCCAGGTGGCCACGGTGTCGATCCTCGGCCACAAGGCCGATGTGGCGGTCATGGCGATGCACGCCGACCAGCGCCAGCTGCGTGCCCTGCAGACCGGTCTGCAGCAGGCCGGCCTCGACGTGGTCGACAGCTACGTCAGCCTCACCGAGGCGAGCGAGTACGCGAAGGGCCTGCCGGAAGAGATGGTGCGCGGGCGCCTGTACCCGGTGCTGCCCAGCGGCGAGAAGCCGGCCTGGTGCTTCTACCCGATGAGCAAGAAGCGCGACGCCGACGCCAACTGGTTCATGCTGCCGTACGACACGCGCAAGGAACTGATGTCGGAGCACGGCAAGAGCGGTCGCACGTTCGCCGGCCGGGTCATCCAGTACGTCACCGGTTCGGCCGGCCTCGACGACTACGAGTGGGGCGTCACGCTGTTCGCCAACCACCCCGACGACCTCAAGGAGGTCGTCTACACGATGCGCTTCGACCGTGCGTCGGCCATCTACGCCGACTTCGGGCCGTTCTACACGGGCTTCGTCACCCCGGTGGAAGCCCTCGCCCAGTCGCTCTAGGGCTCACCAGCCCAGAGTTCCCGGCCCGCCTTTGAACGGGCCGACCACGGTGGACGTGATCCACCCGCCGTAGAAGTTGCCCGGGTTGGGCACGACCCGTTCGTCGCCCACCCAGCATTCGTCGACCGCTTGGGCGTAGAAGGCGAGGTGCCCGGTGATGGCGGCGAACGCAGCGGTGGGGCGCTCGTAGCTCCACGCCACGTCGGTGTCGACCACGCCGTCGATCGACAGTGACCAGTAACTGGCCATGCCCTTCCACTCGCACATCGACCGTTGGCCCGAGGCGACGAGCAGGCCGGCGTCGATGTCGGTCCGGGGCACGTAGTAGGCGGGTGGCTGGCTGGTCTCGAGCACCCGCAGCGCGCCGACGGTGTCGGCCACGGTGCGGCCGCGGTGCACGACGCGGATGCGCTGGCTGCACGGCACCAGCGCCGGTGGGCGCGGATAATCCCACACGCTCTCCTGGCCGGGCCCGGGTTCGATCCGCTGTGGTCGCATGTGACGAACCTACGGGTGGATCGGGGCTGCAGGTCGAACCGATCGCCGATGATGCCCTAGGGTCGCAGCCGTGAGCGACGCGTCACCTCTCGACTTCACCCGCGATCTGGTGCGCTGGAGCGAGTCGCTCGCCGCCATCGCCCGCACCGGTCTCGGGTTCACCCAGAGCCTGTACGAGCGCGAGCGGTTCGAGGAGGTGTTGCACGTCGCGGCCGACATCAAGGCGGCTGCCGACGATGCGCTGGAAGTGCGCCGCGAGCAGGACCACTTCGTGCAGGAGTGGCTCGAGTCGGTGGGCGAGGGAGTGCCCGGTTACGTCACACCGAAGGTGGCGGTGGGCGCCATCGTGGGCAACGACGCCGGTGAGGTGTTGTTGGTGAAGCGACCCGACAGCGGCATCTGGCTGTATCCCACCGGGTGGGCCGATGTTGGCTACTCGGCGGCCGAGGTAGCCGTGAAGGAAGTGCTGGAGGAGACCGGCATCGAGTGCGAGCCGGTGTCGCTGCTGTCGGTGGTCGACGGGCAGCGGATGGGGTTCACCCGCTTCGGCATGTACATGCTGCTGTTCCACTGCCGTGCGGTGGGCGGCGAATTGGCGGGCCATCCACTCGAGACGGCCGATGTGGGTTGGTTCGATCGCGCAGCGCTGCCCGCCGGTACCGCCGGTGCGGCGTGGTGGGGCGAGATGGCCTTTGCCGCGATCGATGGTGCGGTGGCGCCCGCCGGGTTCGACCCGGTGCGTCAGCCCATCTGGCGCGGCGACGCGTCGGGCCAGCACTGACCGCAGCGCTGGTGGCGCGCAGTCCGGGCTACTGCTCGGGTTGTTCGCGGAGGAACTGCTCGACCTCGGCCATCAACTCGTCGCTGTCGAGTTCGTCGTCGGCGAGGTCGGCGAACGCCGGGTCGTCGTCGTCATCCTCGTCGTCGTCGAAGTAGCCGCTCTGGGTGTCGAAGCGGTCGCCCTCGTCGTCGAGGTCGTCGTAGCCCATGGTCTCGAGTCGAGCGACGTAGCCGATGAGGTCGTCGTCGTCGCTGACCATGGCGGTGACGCGCGCTTCGTAGTCGGCCGATTCGTGGCCGAGGCGACCGATGGGCGTGGGGGTGCCGATCATCGTGCACGCCCGGCCCACGAGGGCGAGGGCGGCTTTCGGCGACGGGAGTTGCGAGGCGTAGGCGGGCACGGCGGCCCACAGCGAGGCCGACGAGATGCCGGCGCGCTGGCACGCGTCGTGCAGCACGCCGACGATGCCCGTGGGGCCCTCGTAGCGGCTGCGCTGCAGGTCGAAGCGGTCGATGATCTCCTGGTCGGTGGCGGTGCCCATCACCTGCACCGGCTTGCTGTGGGCCACGTCGGCCAACAGGGCGCCGACGGTGAGCACCATGGCCGCGTCGAAGCGCTGGGCGATGCCGACGATCTGCTCGGTGAACAGCCGCCACCGCAGCGCCGGCTCGGGGCCGAGCACGAGGATGACGTCGCCGCCAGGGGTGGAGGCGCTCCACACGCCGACGGTGGGCCACACGATGGTGCGGCTGAAGCCGTTGGTCAGCCGCACGTGCGGGCGCACGGTGGCGAAGTCGGTGAACTCCTCGGGGTCGATCTCGGCGAGGGCCTTGGCACCCCACTGCTCGACGAGGTGCCGCACTGCGGTGGACGCCGCATCGCCCGCATCATTCCAGCCGGTGAAGGCGGCGATGACGGTGGGACGCTGCAACTGCGGTTCGGCGAGCCAGCGCACGTGCTCCATGCGCTCACGCTACCGACCTCGGGGCGTGAGCGGTACCGGGTGCTGTGCTGCGGCTAGAGGCGCGGGGCGACGACGTAGGCCTCGCCACCGCCGAGGGCGATGACGTCGTCGAGCCAGTTGCCCTCGTACACGTCGTTGGGGCCCTGGAACAGGTCGTTCTCGGTGGTGCCCTCGGGGGTGGTGACCAGCGTCCAGGCCTGGCGCTTGTAGGTCCAGTTGGTGGGGTGCAGGCGGTGCGCCTCGCGCCACCAGGGCACTGCCGCGTCGGGGCCGACGGTGCGACGCAGGTGCTCGCCCAGCTCGAAGCAGGCAGCGGCGCGTGCTTCGTCGGCGCCGCGTGGCTGCGACCGCTCGACCACCTCTTCGGGGGTGAGGGCGAAGCGCGACTCGGCGCCGTGCTGGGCCCAGTCGACGATGGCGGCCCGATAGGCGACGGCGTCGTCGGCCATCTTCTTCACTTCGCGCATGGCGCGGTCGATGCGCTCGGGCAGACCGGGCGGCACCTCGGCGTCGCGCATCGGACTGCGCTGGATGGAGGCACCCTCGGCGGGCCGCACGATGGTGCCGCTCTCGTCGATCCAGACGGCCATCGGGATGTTCACGAAGCCGAACAGTTCACCCGTGATGTGGCGGGTGTCGATGAGGCTGGGGTGCGTCGGCGCGGCTGCGTCGATCCACTGGTAGGTGTGCGCCGGTTCGATGTCCATCGCCACGGTGACGACGGTGAGGCCGAGCGACTCGAGTTCGGTGTGGAGCGCCTGCCACCCGGGCAGGCTGGTGCGGCAGCCTCAATAACTGGACCAGGCGACCAGCAGCACCTTCCGGCCGTGGAGTCTGCTGAGTCGGAACGGGTTGCCATCACGGTCGATCAGCTCGGGGTCGGCAGCGACGGCGGTGCTGAGCGCCCGGCCGGTGGCGGTGGCGGGCCCGACGGCGTAGGTGCCGTGTGCGGCGTCGTGGACGACGGGCATGCCGAGGCGTTCGGCGGCGATGCTCACGTCGAGCGTGCCGTCGGCGCGCAGGGCACCGGGAGCGGGCACGCACACCTCGCCGCGGCACAGGCCCTGGGGCTTGGCTTCCCAGCCGGTGCGAGCGGCGAACGCGGCGACGTCGACGGAGTCGAGCGAGTCGAGGATCATGGCCGCACCGTAGCCGGGTGCAGCGTGCTCAGCGGCCCTGTGCTGCCGAGGCGAGGTCGTGCGGGCCCGAGCTGAGGTACCCGAAGCCGGCGCGCACAGCTGCACCCCACGGCTCCATCAGAGCGACGAGTTCGGCGAAGTCGTCGCCGATGGCCTCGATCGCGCCGCGCATCTGTGCGTCGGTCGCCTCCTCCACCGCCTCACGCGCCGCGCGGCCCGCAGCGGTGAACCCGGTGTCGTCGACCAGACCGCGCGCCTTCAGGCGGGCGTGCGCCGCATCGAACTGTGCGTCGGTCCACGCGCGGGTGCGGCTGTAGCTGCGCATCGGCAGACCCCAGTACAGCTCGCTCATCAGGCCGATCTCGGTGGCGTCGAAGCCGGCCGAGATCCAGGCGGCCGTGTGCGAGTCGCCGCGGTATTCGCGCAGCATGTCGCCCCGCCGCCACATCGCCCCGAGTGGTGTATCGGGCATCGGCAGGCTGCGCAGTCCGGCGTACAGCGGGCGCCCCTCGGGCCGCAGCGTCGCCACGGCCCGGGCGAGCAGTTCGTTCACGCGGTCGAGGCCGGTGGGCTGGTCGCCGAGGATGCGGCGCAACTGGGCGATGGCACCGTCGTCGCGGGCGGCGCAGATGGTGGCCGCGTCGGTGCGGCTCCAACCCAGCTGCACGCAGGGCACCACGACCTCGGGGTTGAACACGGCGAAGGCAGCTGCCACCACCTCGCCGGGCACCTGACCCATCACCGAGCCGCGGCTGGTGAAGTAGGCGGGGCCGTCGGGCAGGGTCACACCGCCCGCCTGGTTCGCGCTGGGGTCGAAACCGAGCGCGGCGTAGTTGGCATGGCACTCGGGCGAGAAGTACACCTGCCCGATGACGGGCTCGAGCACCGAGCCGAGCTGGCGGGAACGAGCGGAGAGCGTGGCCTGGTCCATGGCGGCGGACGCTATGCGCCGCAGCGAGGGCGCGCCGGGTCGGAGCGGCCCGGGCCGGTAACGTGCGCCGGGTGAGCGTGCAGATCGAGATCGCATCCGAGGCCACCGACGAGTTGCGCGACGCGCTGGCGCACCTGCTGCCCCAGTTGTCGTCGTCGCCGCCGCCCACGCTCGACGAGTTGCGCCTCATTACGGCCAACCCCGAGTCGGTGCTGTTCGTCGCCCGTCTCGAGGGCCGCATCGTGGGCAGCCTCACCCTCATCTTCTACCGCATCCCCACCGGGCTGAAGGCGTGGATCGAAGACGTCGTGGTCGATGAGTCGGCACGTGGTCACGGCATCGGCGAACTGCTGAACCGGGCCGCGCTCGACGAGGCCCGCCGCCGTGGCGCCAAGGCCGTCAGCCTCACCAGCCGCCCCTCGCGCGAAGCAGCCAACCGCCTGTACCAGCGCATCGGCTTCGAGTCGCGTCCCACCAACGTCTACCGCTACGACCTGGGCGACTGATCGCTGCGGCTCGGACCGAGCCCGCGCAGTCCGACAGCTCTTCGCTACCAGTCGGGGCGCCTGAGCCAGAGGACCCGCGACCCGTCGGTGCACTGTCTCGCGACGCCGGCGCGAAGTTGCGCTACGACCTTTCGTTGCGCAGCGCGCTGGAGGCCGATTCGGTTACCGACCTTCCACACTCGATGTACGGGTCCTGTCGACCGGGTCAACCATGGTGCCGACACCTGACCGGTAGGATCCTGGACGTGGAGACTCCTTCGCGTGAGTCGAGTGTGATCTCGAAGGTCGTGAGGAAATCCGCCGTGCGCGATCAAGTCGACGAGGTCGTCTACTGGGCTGGAATCTCGGTCGAGGAGCGAGTCGCAGCGGTCGAGGTGTTGCGGCGCCGGATGTACGGGGGGAACGATGGAGTTCGACCGGGACTTCAGCGAGTTTGTCGCGTTACTCGCTCGGCATGACGTTCGGTACATGATCGTCGGCGGCTATGCGCTCGCAGCGCATGGTCTGCCGAGAGCGACAGGCGATCTCGACGCCTGGATCTGGACAGACTCCGCCAACGCGGACCGCCTTCTCATTGCGCTCGACGAGTTCGGGTTCGGAGGCGTCGGCATCGGACATGACGACCTCACGTCGGACGATTGCGTCGTTCAGTTGGGATACCCGCCGTATCGGATCGACCTGCTCACTCGCATCTCAGGCGTTGACTTCGACGTCGCTTGGACACGCCATATCGAGGTCGTACTGGGCGGTGTTGTCGTGCCGTTCATCGGACGCGAGGACCTGATCGCGAACAAGCGCGCTACCGGCCGGCCCCAGGATGTCGCCGACGTCCTTCGGCTCACTGCCGATGACGACAGCAGCAACGGCCACGGTTTCTGATCAGCACAGTCATTCCAACGTCTACCGCTACGACCACTGACGGTCGTCGCTCACCGCAGGGTGTTGTGCGGTTGCCACCCGGTTCTTACCGGGCCCTCACCTTGCGTCCGTACGGTGCCGACCATGCGGATGGAACAGATGATCATCAGTCGGCGCAACCTCCTTGCGATGGCAGGGGCGGCACTGGCGCTGGCGGCCTGCGGTGGGTCGAGCGACGACACGGCGACGACCGCCTCGACGTCGGCGGCCGCCACCGTCGGCACCACGACGGCCTCCACCGCCGAGACCACGACGGCCTCCACGACTGGACCGACGATCGGCGCCACCGAGGGATTCAATCCGCTGTGGATCCCACCCGTGCTCAGCGGCACCTCGTTCGACCTCACCCTCTCCCCGTCGAGCAACCAACTGCTCGACGGCAGTCCGTCGGCCACCATCGCCTACAACGGCGTGGCCATGTGGGGCCCCACGCTGCTGATGCGGGCCGGCGACACCGTGTCGGTGAACGTGACCAACAATCTCGACGAGGAGACCACCACCCACTGGCACGGCCTGCACCTGCCGGCCGAGATGGACGGCGGCCCGCACCAACCCATCGCCGCCGGCGACACGTGGTCGCCCAGCTGGACGGTGAAGAACAACGCCGCCACCTACTGGTACCACCCGCACGCCCACGAGCTCACCTGGAAGCAGATGAACCAGGGGGCCGGCGGCTTTATCATCGTGCAGGACGACACCGAAGCCGCCCTCGCGCTGCCCCGCACCTACGGGGTCGACGACATCCCCCTCGTGCTCACCAGCCGCACCTTCGACGCCGACAACCAGATCGACACCGCTGTCATCTACGGCGACGTGCTGCTGGCCAACGGCGTGGTGAACGCCGAGTTGATGGCGCCCGCGCAGATGCTCCGTCTGCGGGTGCTGAACGCCGAGATCGAACGTGCCTACACGCTCGGCTTCGCCGACGACCGCACGTTCTTCGTCATCGGTACCGACGGCGGCCTGCTCGAGGCACCGGTGGAGCTGAATCGTCTGGTGATGTTGCCCGGCGAGCGCTACGAACTGGTGGTCGACCTCGGTGCTGATGCCTTGGGCAGTGCGGTGACGATGCAGTCGTTCAACGGGGGCTACGACCTGGGCTACCCGGGCGGCGAACCTGCCCAGAGCGGCGACTTCGGCAGCTTGCTCAACAACACGACGTTCGACGTGTTGCGCTTCACCGTGACGGCCCCCACCGACAGCGCGGTCATGTCACTGCCGTCGACGTTGGTGCCGCTGTCGCTGTGGACCGCGGCGGACGCCACCAACGAGCGCACCGTCACCATCACCGACGAAGGCCCGGGCACCCCGTTCACGTTCGACGACATGGCGTACGACCACGAGATGATCGCCCACACCGTGCAACTCGGCACCACCGAGGCGTGGCACATCCAGAACACCGAGACGTTCAGCCACTCGTTCCACATCCACGACGTGCAGTTCGCCATCGTGTCGCGCAGCACCGGCGAGGTGCCGGCCTACGAGCGGGGGTGGAAGGACACGCTGTACATCCAGCGCAACGAGTTGGTCACCTTCGTCGCCCGGTTCGACGACTACGCCAGCAGCGAGCACCCGTTCATGTACCACTGCCACATGTCGAACCACGAGGACGAAGGCCTGATGGGCCAGTTCCTCGTCGTCGAGTGACGAGGCCGGGCCTCAACAGCAGCGGGCGCCGAAGCTGACGGGTGTGGGCTCGGCGGCGACAGCTGGCGCGCAACACGCAGCGCCGCTGGCGGCATCGGCAGCGGCGGGAGCGGCCGGTACCTCGTGCATCGTTGGGGCATCGGCCAGCACGGTGTACACCTCCCACGGTTCGGCGTCGGGGCCGTGCACCCACACCTTGTCCTGCACCGCGTAGCAGCAGGTGGTCTGCTCCTCGACGTCGGTGGTGAGGCCTTCGGCCTGCAACCGCATGATGGCGGCGCCCACCTCGTCGGTGGACTCGACCTCGACGCCCAGGTGGTTCAGGCTGCCGGGCTGACCGGCGCCTTCGATGAGCACCAGCTTCAGCGGCGGGTCGGCCACGGCGAAGTTGGCGTAGCCCTCGCGTACCTTGGCGGGGCCCACGCCGAACAGCTTCGTGTAGAACTGGATGGCTGCGTCGATGTCGGACACGTTGATGGCCAGCTGCACTCGTGACATGGGGTCGCTCCTCGGGCTACATTGACGTTCGTCGATGCGGTCAGCCTAGCCCTGTATCGACGTTTGTCAATACCCGGAGGCGTCATCATGGCTCGAGCATCGACGAAGGCGGCAGCGACCGAGCCGTGCTGCGCGCCCGTGGGCTCCCCCGAGTTCGACATGGCCTCGGCCGCCGAGACCGCCCGGGGGTTCGCCGCCCTGGCCGACCCGGTGCGCCTGCACCTCTACTCGCTCGTCGCCGGCGCCGGCCCCGACGGGGTGTGCGTGTGCGATCTGGTCGGGCCGTCGGGCCGCTCGCAGCCGACGGTGAGTCACCACCTGCGCATCCTGCGCGAGGCCGGCCTGGTGGCCAGCGAACGGCGTGGCACCTGGGTCTGGTACACCGCCCAGCCCGCTCAGCGCGCCACGCTGCGCGCCGCCCTCGACTGACCGGCCGAGCCCGAACTTGCGCGGGTTTCCGTCGTAGACAACCGAAACTCGCGCAAGTTCGCAGATGACGCAGGCGGCAGGGCCGTCAGTCGGCGTCGACGGTGGCGAGCGACACCGACACGTTGTCGGGAACCGGGGGCAGGCGCAGGGTGAGCAGCCAGGTGATGAGCACGAACACGGCGGTGCCCCACAGCGCGGTGACCAGGCCGTCCCACAGGTACAGCACGCCCGACAGCAGCGTGCCCACCAGGCGGCCAGCAGCGTTGGCCGAGTAGTAGAAGCCCACATCGAGCGCCACCTCGTCGTCGTCGCTGTAGGCCAGCACGAGGTAGCTGTGCAGCGACGAGTTCAGGGCGAACACCATGCCGAACACGATGAGGCCACCCACCACGGCGACGGTGACGGCGATGTCGAACGCAACGGCCACGGCGATGGCACCGGCGACGGCCGCCAGTACCAGCGCCCACCGCTGGGCGGCCCGCACCTCGTCGAGCGCGCCGTTGCGTGTCAGCACGCGCGGCGCGAACGACTGCACCGCTCCGTAGCCGATGACCCACAGCGCCAGGAAGGCGCCGATGCCCGAGTACGACCAGCCGAGCTGTTCGTCGAGGAACACCGGCAGCGCCACGACGAACCAGATGTCGCGAGAGCCGAACAGGAAGAACCGGGCAGCCGACAGGCGGTTGATGGCGGTCGACTTCGACAGGATCGACCGCAGCGGCGGCTTCTTCTTCGAGCGGCCGATGTCTTCGTCGAGCAGGACCAGCAGCGCCACCACCACGACGGCCAGCATCGCCGCCATCGCCCACAGCGAGGCGTCGTACCCCAGCCAGGACAGCAGCACCGCGCCGAGGAAGAACCCCACGCCCTTCAGCGCGTTCTTCGAACCGGTGAGGATGGCCACCAGCTTGAACAGCGCTCCGTCGCCGTTGCCGGCCACGGCCTTCACGGCGCTCTTGGAGCTCATCTTGGTGAGGTCTTTGGCGATGCCCGACAGCGCCTGGGCCGCCATCACGAACGCCACCGACACCCACTCGCGCCAACTCGGCTGCTGCAGGGTGAGTGCCGCCAGGGCGACGATCTGCAGTCCGAGGCCGGCCACCAGCGTGCGGTTGAGGCCGCGCCGGGCGCCCACCCAGCCGCCGAGCAGGTTGGTGAGGATGCCCATGAACTCGTAGGCGAGGAACAAGAAGGCGACCGCCACCGGCGAGTAGCCGAGGTCGTGGAAGTGCAGCAGCACCAGCATGCGCAGAGCGCCATCGGTGAGGGTGAACGCCCAGTAGCCGGCGGTGACGAGGGCGTAGTTGCGCAGCTTCATGAGCCGGTGCCCGAGCCGAGCGATGCGCCCACCAGCGCGGCCAGTTCGGCCATGCGGAACACGTAGCCGTACTCGTTGTCGTACCAGACGAGCACCTTCACGAGGCGGTCGTCGACCACCATCGTGCTCAGGCCGTCGACGATGCCCGAGCGGGTGTCGTTCACGTAGTCGGCCGACACCAGCGGCCGGTCCTCGAAGCCGAGGATGCCGGCCAGTTCACCCTCGGCCGCGGTGCGCAACAGCCCGTTCACCTCGTCGACCGTGACGTCGCGGCGCATGGTGAACACGGCGTCGGTGAGCGACGCGTTCAGCATGGGCACGCGCACGGCCAGGCCGTTCAGCCGTCCGGCGAGCTCGGGGTAGATCATCGTGATGGCGGTGGCCGACCCGGTGGATGTGGGGATGAGCGAGTTGAGCGCCGAACGAGCCCGGCGCAGATCCTTGTGGGGGGCGTCGACGATGGTCTGGGTGTTGGTGACGTCGTGGATGGTGGTGATGGCGCCGCGCTCGATGCCGATGACGCCGTGCAGCACCTTCACCACCGGGGCGAGGCTGTTGGTGGTGCACGACGCGGCGGTGACGATGCGGTGCGCCGCAGGGTCGTAGAGGTGGTCGTTGCAGCCCATCACCACGTTCAACACGGACTCGTCCTTCACGGGCGCAGCGACCACCACCTTCTGTACGCCGCGGGCGAAGTAGGGCTCGAGCAGGGCGACGGTGCGGAACCTCCCGGTGCACTCGAGCACGAGGTCGACACGGTGGTCGTCCCAGGGCACCGCGCCCGGGGTGTCGTGCGACGAGTAGCCCACCGATGCCCCGTCGATGTGCAGCGTCGAGCCCGACGACGCCACTTCGCCGGCGTAGCGGCCGTGCACGGTGTCGAACTGCAGCAGGTGGGCCGCGGTGGCCGCATCGCCCTTGTGCTCGTTCACGTGCACCAACTGCAAGCCGGGCTGATGGCGCAGGGCGCGCACGACGAGCCGGCCCATCCGGCCGAAACCGTTGATGCCGATGCGGACGGGAGGGGAAGTGGTCACGAGGTGCTCCTGTCGGGTTGGGTGCGGG
>JBIIDH010000179.1:0-4205 GCA_044238435.1 Ilumatobacteraceae bacterium
ACGATCACCCCGTGCATCAGCCGCTCGCCCTCGTCGTAGAGCGCCTGGCGCAGGTCGCGCTGCCGGTACGCGTCCTTGGCGTCGGCATGCGTCGTTAGGACTATCACAACTACCTCCCGAACGAGTACCTTATGCCGTCGATGGACCCTCGACCCACCACCGTGCCAGCCCGATCGATGCTGGTCACCGGTGGTGCCCGCGGCATCGGTGCGGCCATCGCCGAGGCTGCGTCCCACGCCGGCTACCGGGTGGGGGTCATCGACGTCGAGGCCCTGGCGCCGGAACGCACCAACGGCCACGTCGACGGCACCCTGCCGATCGAGTCGTTCGTGTGCTCGGTCACCGACGAGGCCGCTGTCGACGCTGTGCTCGACCGGTTCGGCACCCCCGACGTCGTGGTGAACAACGCGGGCATCGTGCGCTTCGGTCCACTGCTCGATCAGACGCTCGACTCGATGCGGGCCGTGCTCGACGTGAACCTGCTCGGAGCGTTCGTGGTGGCTCGCGCTGCCGCCCGCCGCTGGGTCGCCGGTGGGCGCGCCGGTGCCGTCGTGAACCTCACCTCGATGAACGGTGTCGCCGCTGGGCCCAACGCCGGTGCGTACGGGGCGTCGAAGGCAGCCCTCGCACTGGTCACCGCGCAGATGGCGATCGAGTGGGGCGGCCACGGCATCCGCGTGAACGCCGTCGCCCCGGGGCTCATCGATGCCGGCATGTCGGCGCCCATCTACGCCGATGCAGCCACCCGCGAGGCCCGCGAGTCGAAGGTGCCGCTCGGCCGGTTGGGTACTGCCACCGACATCGCCGAGGTGGTGCTGTTCCTCGCCTCGCCCGCAGCGGCCTACATCACCGGCCAGAACATCGTCGTCGACGGCGGTGTCACCGGGTCGCTCATCGCCCATCTGCCCCGGCCTTCGTCGGTCGACTCGGTCGGGCACCGCGGGTGACGGCTGCGCTGCTGGTCAGCGGTGGGCCCGATTACGCCCACGATTTCCACGCCTCGGCTGCCGCGCTCGCAGGAGTGCTCGACAGCGCCGGGTTCGACACCACCGTGGTTCACCACCCCGATGCCGTCGTCGATGCGCTGACCCCTGAGGTGGGCCTGCTGGTGGTGAATGCCCTGTGGTGGCGGATGACCCACGAGCGCTACGACTCGCTACGCGCCCAGTGGGGCTACAGCACCCCGGCCGCAACGCGGGCAGCCATCACCGACTTCGTTGCCGCTGGTGGCGGACTGCTGGGCAGCCACACCGCGTCGATCTGCTTCGACGACTGGCCCGAGTGGGGTGCCGTGTTGGGCGGTGCGTGGAACTGGGAGCGGTCGTCGCATCCGCCTGCCGCTCCCGTGCACGCCCGGGTCGTGTCGGCCGAGGCCGCGGCACATCCGGTGCTCGCCGGCCTGGCACCCACGCTCGACCTGGTCGACGAGGTGTACGGCGAGGTCGACCTCGCCGAGGGCTGCGAGGTGCTGATGGTGGCCCGGCGCACCCCCGACGACCGCGAGCAGCCCGTGGTGTGGGCGCACCGGTTCGGCGACGGCAGGGTGGTGTACGACGGCTTCGGTCACGACGCCGCGTCCATCGCCGACCCCCATCACGCTGCGCTCATCCGCGCTGCGGCACGCTGGTGCGTGAAGGAGACATGATGAGGCCAGAACGATGAGACCGGTCGAGGGCATGAGCGTGCTGGTCACCGGCGGTGGGTCGGGCATCGGTGAGGGCATCGCCCGGCACCTGTGCAGCAAGGGCGCGCTGGTCACCATCTCCGGCCGTCGTGCCGACAAGGTGCAGGCAGTGGCGGCGTCGATCGGGCCGGCGTGTCGGGCGGTGGTGGGCGACGTCACCGTCGACGCCGACCGACGGGCCATGGTGGCCGCGGCGGTCGAGCACGGCGGTGGCCTCGACGTGCTGGTGAACAACGCCGGCAACATGTACCGCGGCCCGCTCGCCGAACTCGACGAGACCAAACTGCTCGACCTGTTCCGCTCGAACGTCGTGGGCGGCATCATGCTCACCCAGGCGGCGCTCGAACCGCTGCGCACCTCTCGGGGAGCGGTGGTGTTCTTCGGGTCGGTGCACTCGCAGCGAGCCTTTCCGGGTGCCTCGCCCTACGCCGCCACCAAAGGGGCAATCGAGACGCTCACGGGCGTACTCGCCGCCGAACTGGGCGCGCAGCAGATCCGGGTGTCGTGCGTGCGGCCCGGTGGCGTGTTCACCGAGATCAACCAGCGGGCGGGTTATCTCGACGACGCCGAGGCCAAGGCCCGCCTCGACGGCCTGGCGCCTGCGCATGCGCTCGGGCGCCTGGGCACCGTCATCGAGGTGGCCGAAGCCGTCGAGTACCTCGCCTGTGCCGAATGGGCGACGGGCAACGTGCTCACCATCGACGGCGGCCTCGGTCTCGGGGTCACCAATGCCTGAACCTCGCGACCCATCGTTCACACGTCCTGGGGGGACACATGGCTGACGAACCGCAGATCCACACCATCACCACCTACGAGGAGGCGAAGGAGGCGTACCGCCAGAAAGACCTGCGCCAGGCGCTGTACGACGCCGGTGAGGTCATCATGGCCGATGTGCTCGTGAACCTGCACGGCACGGCGCACCGCGACCGTCGCCGACTCGAGAACCGGCTGTTCCGTCGCGAGACGTTCGAGCTGTACGAGCACTCGTTGTTCCCGCCGCTCATCGCCGAGACGTTCGCACCTCACGCCGCGGCCGGCAGGGCCGAGTTGGTCGACCTCGGCCACCAACTGATGATGAACCTTGCGGCGTTCACCGCGGGTGTCGACCGGCCGCTCGGCACCCCCGACGAGACCTTCCGGCTGTACGACTACCTGAAGGTGTTCATCGAGGGCGCCACCCTGGCGCACTACACCGGCGACAAGGACGCAAAGCGCGACGAGGTGGCAGCCAAGGTGGCGGCCTTCGACGCCGAGTTCGTCGCCCCGTCGATCGCCCGTCGGCAGGCCCTGAAGGCCGCCGGCGAGCCGCTGCCGAAGGACGTGTTGTCGATCCTGCTCGACAACCAGGACCAGCTCGACCTGCCGCACGAGGTCATCCTGCGCGAGGTGGCGTTCTACCTGCTGGCCGGTGCCCACACCTCGGCCACCGCGTTCACGCGGGTGAGCCACAACATCTTCACGTGGCTCGAGGCGCACCCCGACGACATCGACGCGGTGCGTACCGACCGCATGTTCGTGCAGCGGTGCACCCACGAGACCATTCGGCTGCAGCCGTCGAGCCCCGTGGCGATGCGCTGGGCGCTCACCGACATCGAGTTGAAGAGCGGCCGCCTCATCCCCGCCGGCTCGAAGGTGGTCATCGACCTGCTGTCGGTGAACCGCGACCGCAGCGTGTTCGGCGACGACGCCGAGGCGTTCGACCCGCGTCGCGTCACCGCCGAGGGCGTGCCCGGCTACGGGCTCTCGTTCGGGTCGGGCATGCATGCCTGCATCGGGCAAGACCTGGCAGCCGGTCTGGTGTTCGATCCCGACGCCTCGTCCGACGACCACCTCTTCGGTCTGGTGCCGCAGGCCGTGCAGATGCTGTTCGACCACGGTGCCCGCCGCGATCCTGACAACCCGCCCGTGATGGACGAGTCGACCACCCGGCCGTACTTCGGCCGTTACCCGGTGCTCTTCGCCGGATGACCGCCGCGCGTCGCCGCGGCGTACAGCGCCGCGGCCCGCTCGACGGGCGCGAGACGCGCCGCCATGGCGTCGCTCTGCACCTCCACGCTGCGCACGACGTCGGCGGGCACCTCGGCCAGCAGTACGTCGAGAGGCAATCTGCCGTCGCCCGGCGGGAGCCGACGGTGTCGTGCCTCGTCGAGCAGATCGACCGGAGCCGTGGCGGGCGCGTCGCACACCTGCACCCAGCCGAGCCTGCCCGAGGCCACCACGGCGCGCAGTTCGTCGGCGCCCTCGCCCAGCCGGGTGTGGTGCAGCAGGTCGACCACCACGACAGCGCCGGTGGCAGCAGCCATCGCCACGGCGTCGACCGACCGGCGTGGCGTGGTCCAGGCCATGTACTCGATGCCGGCGACGAGGCCGGCGGCGCGGCACCGATCGACGACGGCGCCCAGTCGGTGCACGGTGTGTTCGCGGCCCGACGGGTTGTCGGCCAGGTCCGACACCACCAGCAGATGACGGGCGCCCACGGCGGCGGCCGCGTCGACCAACGGGCCGACATCGTCGCCGTTGC
>JBIIDH010000091.1:0-14684 GCA_044238435.1 Ilumatobacteraceae bacterium
ATCGGCCGCGAGCTGAGCATCCAGTTCGCGCTCGGCTACACGCCCGACGAGTTCGGGGCGTCGCTCACCGCCATCGCCGAGGGCAAGGTCGACCTGTCGCCGTGGCTCACCGGTACGGTCGACGTCGACGGGGTGCCGCAGGCGTTCGCCGACCTCGGCAACCCCGAGGCCCACGCCAAGATCCTCGTGGTGCCATGACCGACACGTTTCCGCGGCAGTACGCGCGCACCCAGCGCTTCACCCTGGGTGAGCCCCGGAACCTCACCGTCTCGCCCGACGAACAGCGCGTCGTGTTCCTGCGCAGCAGGGCGGGCGACGACCCGGTGAACTGTCTGTGGGTCGCCGATCTCGCCACGGGCGCCGAGCAGTTGGTGGCCGACCCGGTGGCGTTGCTGGCCGGCCACGCAGCCGACGACGACAGCCTCTCGGCCGAGGAACGCGCCCGTCGCGAACGCATGCGCGAAGGCGCTGGTGGCATCACCGCGTACGCCACCGATGCTGCGGTCACCGTGGCCGCCTTCACCCTGGCGGGCCGGCTGTTCACCGCTGGGCTGATCAGCGCCCGCGCCCGCGAACTTCCCGTACAGGGCCCGGTGTTCGACCCCCGGCCCGATCCGCTGGCCCGCCGCATCGCCTACGTGAGCGGCGCCACCCTGCGCATCGCCGAGCTCGACGGTTCGAGTTGGGAACTGGCCGGCGAGGCAACGCCCGAGGTCACCTGGGGCAGCGCCGATTTCGTGGCGGCCGAGGAGATGCACCGCTTCCGCGGTTTCTGGTGGAGCCCCGACGGCGCCGCCATCGCTGCCTGCCGCGTCGACAACTCGCCCGTACAGCAGTGGCACATCGCCAACCCCGCCGAACCGGGCGAGCCGCCCACCGTCGTGCGCTACCCAGCGGCCGGCACGGCGAATCCCGACGTGAGCCTGCACGTACTGGCCATCGACGGTGGGTCGGTGGGGATCGAGTGGGACCGCCAGGCGCTGCCCTACCTGGCCGACGTGAGTTGGCCCGAAGCCGGTCGAATGCTGGTGACGACCCAGTCGCGCGACCAGCGCACCCTGTCTGTGCTGCAGGCCGACCCGGTCACCGGTGGTGCGTGGCCGCTGTTCACCGACCGCGACGATGCCTGGGTGGAACTGGTACCCGGCAGCCCCACGCGCCTCGCCGACGGACGCCTGGTGGTGGCCGCCGACCGCGACGGCCGGCGCTGCCTGCTGGTCGACGGCGAGGCCGTCACCCCGGCCGATGTGCAGGTGCGGTCGATCGCCTGCGGCGGCGACACGGTCACCTTCCTCGGCAACCCGCTCGACGACGCCACCGTGCAGCACGTGTACGACTGGCACCCCGAACACGGCACCACCCGGCGCACCGACATCGACGGGGTGCACACGGTGTCGGCGGGTCGCCCGGTGGTGGTGCGCTCGGCCGTGCTCGACACACCCGGCGGGGTCACCACCCTGCCCGACGGCAGCACCCTCACCTCATTCGCCGAGGCACCACTCGTGCAGCCGTGCCCCACCATCCACCACCTCGGCGACCGACGACTGGCCACCGCGGTGCTGCTGCCGCAGCACCACGACGGCTCGCCCCTGCCCGTGCTGCTCGACCCCTACGGCGGGCCGCACGCCCAGCGCGTCGTGCGCTCGTACAACGCCTTCGCCTCGTCGCAGTGGTTCGCCGACCAGGGCTTCGCCGTGGTGGTGGCCGACGGCCGCGGCACACCCGGCCGGGGCAGCGCGTGGGAACGGTCGGTGCACCTCGACCTGGCCACCGCCGCACTCGACGACCAGGTCGACGCACTCCACGCCGCGGCCGAACTGCACCCCGAGCTCGATCTGTCGCGGGTGGCCATCCGCGGCTGGAGCTTCGGTGGCTACCTGGCTGCGCTGGCGGTGCTGCGCCGGCCCGACGTGTTCCACGCCGCGGTCGCCGGCGCACCCGTCACCGAGTGGCGCCTGTACGACACCCACTACACCGAGCGGTACCTGGGCGACCCCACGGCCGACGCCACGCCCTACGCCACCACCAGCCTGCTGCCCCTCGCCGCGCAGCTCACCCGTCCGCTGCTGCTGGTGCACGGCCTCGCCGACGACAACGTCGTGGCTGCGCACAGCCTGCAACTGAGCTCCGCCCTGCTTGCTGCCGGCAAGCCGCACGAGTTCCTGGCGCTCGTCGGCGTGAGCCACATGACGCCGCAGGAGGTGGTGGCCGAGAACCTCCTGCTGCACCAACTCGACTTCCTTCGCCGTGCCCTCGCCTCCGCTACGGTCGCACCATGAGCCAGGCGCTGAAGGACCTCTACACCAACGTGTCGGTGCACGCCACCGCCGACCGCGAGCACCAGGCGGCTGTCGAACTGCTGCTGCTGGTGATGGCGGCCGACCACCGCATCGACGGTCAGGAACTCGAGGCCATCCGCTCGATCAGCGACGACCAGGGGTTCGAGTCCGAGACCTTCAACTTCGAGCACTACCTGCCGTGGGCGCTCGCCAAGGTGCACCGCGCCCTCGCCAACGGTGGCGCCGACGAACTGCTCGACGACATCGATCGGCGCATCACCAGCACCGTGCTGCGCCACTCGCTGTTCGCCGCCGCCCGCGACGTGGCCCAGGCCGATAACGATCTCGACGCCGACGAGGAGTCGCTGCTGGTTCAGGTGGCGGCGCGCTTCGCCTGAACGAACCGGTCGCGGCCCGTCAGGTCGGGCAGCACCCGCACGTCGATCAGCCCAGCGCCAACGGCCAACGCGGCCACGGCAGCACCCTGCCCGGCGCCGATCTCGAGCAGCAGCACGCCGTCGGGCGCCAACCAGTCGGGCGCCTCACCCACGATCACCCGCACGTGGTCGAGCCCGTCGGCACCGGCGAACAGCGCCATCCCGGGCTCCCAGTCGCGCACGATGGGTTCGACGTCGCCGTCGTCGACCGCGATGTAGGGCGGGTTGCTCACCACCACATCCAGCCGGCCGCGCACCGCGTCGGGCAGGGCGTCGAACCACGACCCCTCCCCCACCCGCACGCTGGTGGCGGCCCGGCCGATGCCGCTGAGGTTCGCCCGTGCCACCGCCAGCGCATCGGGCGACACATCGGCCAGCCACACCTCGAACCCGTCGTGCCACAACTCCGATGCCAGCGCCAGGCCCAGCGCCCCCGAGCCGGTGCCCAGGTCGGCGGCCACGAGTGGCAGGGGCCGCCCGGCCATTGCGCCGATGGCGTGGTCGACCAGCAGCTCGGTCTCGGGCCGCGGGATGAGCACGCGTCGGTCGACCATCAGGTCGAGGTGACGGAACGCCCAGTGCCCCAGCACGTACTGCACCGGCTCGCCCGCGCGCACCCGGGCCACCATCGAATCGAGATGGTGCACGCCGCGTTCGGTTGCCGGCTCGTCGAGTTCGGCCACGAACTCGTCGCGCTCGGTGCCACTGGCCTCCTCGCACAGCCAGCGCGCCACCGTCCGGTCGCCCACCAGCGAAGCCGTCTCGGCCCACAGGTCGCGCCAGGTGACGGTGCCGGTCATGTCAGCCGGGTCCCGGTCAGCCGGGTCCAGGTCAGCGCCCATGTCACTCGGTGGCGAGCTGGCGCGCCCGGTCGTCGGCGATGAGGGCATCGACGATCTCGTCGAGGTTCCCGGCCAACACATCGGCCAGGCGGTAGATGGTGAAACCGATGCGGTGGTCGGTGAGCCGGTTCTCCTTGAAGTTGTAGGTGCGGATCTTCTCGCTGCGCCCACCGCCGCCCACCTGCGCCCGACGCTCGACCGACATGGCCGCGTCGTGCTCGTCCTGGGCCAGCTTCAACAACCGCGACCGCAGCACCTGCATCGCCTTCGCCTTGTTCTGCAACTGGCTGCGCTCGTCCTGCATCGTCACCACCACCCCGGTGGGACGGTGGGTGATGCGCACCGCCGAGTCGGTGGTGTTCACGCTCTGGCCGCCCGCGCTACTGGATCGGTAGACGTCGATGTCGAGGTCGCGGTCGTCGATCTGGAAATCGACCTCGTCGGCCTCGGGCAGCACCAGCACCGTGGCCGACGACGTGTGGATGCGACCCTGGCTCTCGGTCACCGGTACGCGCTGCACGCGGTGCGGCCCGCCCTCGAAGCGCAGATGACTCCACGCCGTGTCGCCGCGCACCACGAAGATCACCTCGTTCAGACCACCGAGGCTGCTGGGGTCGCTCGACAGCACCTCGACCTTCCATCCCTGCGCCGACGCATAGCCCCGGTACATCTCGTACAGGTCGCGGGCGAACAGGTTGGCCTCTTCGCCGCCCTCGGCGCCGCGGATCTCGATGATCACGCCCTTGCCGTCGTTCGGGTCCTTCGGCAGCATCAGCGTGCGGATCTCGTCCTCGAGCTGCGCCAGGTCGGCCTCGGCCTGGGCCAGTTCGGCCCGCCACAGCTCGCGCTCGTCGCCCGAGGCGGCGTTCATCAACTCCCGCGACGTGTCGACATCGGCCACCCGCGTGCGGTGCAGGCGCAGCGCCTCCACCAACGGGGTGAGGTCTTTGTACCGCTTCGTGGCTGCCCGCAGTGCCGCCTGATCGGCCAGCAGTTCGGGGTCGCCAAGGCTGGTCTCCAGCAAGACGTACTCGTCCTCCACAGCAGCCAATCGATCGAACACCACCGATGAGGCTAGGGACTCGCACAGAAACCAGCGACGGCAGCTTGATCGTCGACCTCGCCCCGCCACGACCATGGGATCAACGCCAGCCCCAACCAGGCCGGAATCCACCACGGTTTCGCTGGACCCGGTCGAACTCGACCGCGCCACCTGGGCCGGCTGACCCGCCGCGCCGACGGCGCTCCGGTGGTTCAGTGCGTGCCGCTCCACAGCGCCGTCACCGGGATGGCGGAGAGTCGGTCTTCGAGTGGGTGGGCTTCGGACGCGGTGGTGGCCAGATAGCCGTGGTGGAACCGGTCACCGAGCCGATCACGCAGCAGCCGCAGACCGCGAGCATCGGCATGCGACGGGGTGGCACCGCTCTTCACCTCGATCCCTACGACGCGACCGTCGGGGTACTCGATCACCACGTCGACTTCCGCGCCGCCACGATCACGGAAGTGCCACAGCGATGGCTGCGATGCCGACCAGCTCGACTGCTTGCGAATCTCCATCACCACGAACGTCTCGAGGAGCGCCCCGAACCGCTCCGGCGATGCAAGCAGCCGTTCCGTCGTGAGGCCGCACAGCGCCGCCGACAGACCCGAGTCGATCAAGTGGATCTTCGGGCGGTGGACCACTTTGCTGCTGAGGTTCGTCGACCACGCGGGGAGGAGTTGCAGGATGAACGCGTTGGTGAGCTGCGCAAGGTAGGAGTCGATCGTGCGAGCCGACCAACCGAACTCGGATGCGAGTTTGGCGACGTTGAGTTCCTCGGCGCTGCGCGCAGCGAGCAAGCGGAGCAGACGTGGCAACTCGGCGAGGCGTTCGAGGTGGGCGATCTGGTTGACGACCCGCATCACGCTGGTGCTCGCATAGGCGTCGAACCAGGCGCGCCGCCGACCGGCAGTTCGCCCGATCACCTCCGGAAAACTGCCCCGCACCAGCAGGTCGGCGAGTTCGGTTCGCGACACGGCGCGGCTCTCGACGATGCTGCTCGGCGACTGGTCGATCACATCGACGATGCTGGTGCCACCGCCGGCGAGCTCTACCTCGCTGAACGGCCACAGCTCTACGACATCGACCCGCCCGACCAGCGCATCGGCCATCTCCGGTAGCGAGAGCAGACGGGCCGAGCCGGTCAACACAAAGCGCCCAGGACGACGATCACTGTCGACAGCCGCCTTCACCGCACGAAACAGCCGCGGCTCCAGCTGGGCTTCGTCGATCACGAGGGTGTCGATCGAACGCTCGACGAAACTTCGCGGGTCGACAGAGGCTGCCCGCAGCGTCGGCTCGTGATCGAGCGTCATCACCTCCACCCACCCTGGCAGATCGAGCAGTTTCGTCACCAACGTCGACTTGCCGACCTGGCGTGCGCCGTTCACCACCACGACCGGAGTGTCGGCAAGTGCTGCGCGAACCTGCGGCACGATCATTCGTTCCACTGCCATGGCCCGAGCCTATCGGACGTTCACGTTGACAGTTTCGTCCGCACTGGTGTGCAGTTTTCGTCCCCACCCCGAGGTTGATCGCGTCGCTCGCCAAGGCACCGTCGGCAACCCACGGACCCACCGGACCCGATGCAGAAGTCCGGCCGGTTCAGTTCTCCACCGACCCCACCTGATTATCAACCACACCCACCTCCAGATTCCCGAACGGGTCATACCGCAACGTCGAACCCTGCTTCACCCCAACCCCATTCGCGACCGCCTGCACATCACCACCCGACCGCTTCGACACCACCACCCCACCCGGCAACAAAATCGCACACTCCAACGAAGTCGTGGCCAAGGCCGCCTAAGCGAGCAGAAGGGCGTCGTCCCATCTTCGTCCGACTCTGCAACATGGGCGACCTGCCCCGTTGCGGCGCGACTACCAGCGCTCAGCTCTCGTGCGCTGCCGGACTGCGCCGCCAAAGTCGATACCGCGCTGCGAGAACACCTACTCCTGCCATCAGACCGAGCGCACAGACATAGGTGTTCGGGATCATCGGCGTCATCCAAGTCACCCACCAGATGGCTTGGTTCCGCCACCAACCTGGCGTTACATCATCTTGGAACCACGCAAAGAACGGATATCGAGGAGAAGGCGGGGAAGGTTCTACTTTGCATCGTCTACTGAACCGGATGTCCTCGATCTCGACCAGCGCGTACAGAAGCGAAAGCACCACCATCACAGCTCGATTAAACGAAGGCAGCCAAGTAAACCTCAACTGGATCGTTGCTGCCAAGAACACGCACCACACGGGCACCCCGTACCCACGCCCCCGAGAACTCACGAGTTGAGCTCCTGCAGTAAACATGCCCCGTCATGCGCCCACAGAGCCCACCCGACGAATGGGATGGCACGGGCAGGGGCCTTCTTCAGCAGCTTCTTCACTAGGTTCCTCTTCATCAGCGGGGTTGCACCCCACTTTGCCGCCTCCAAACCCCAAGAATCGCAAAGCGGGACTCGGAACGTCTTGGTGCCAGCAAGTCCCCTTTCCTTAGCAGTCCGGTACGTCAGATCCGCGTACTTCTCGGCCTGCGACGACGTCCCGAAGAAATCCGGACACGTCCCGTGCACCCACCCCTTACCAACGATCATTCCAGGTACCAGTGTTGACACACACGCCCGCCCGTCGAGATCGAAGCTGTTGACCGGATCGGCCGGATACCCGTAATCGTTCGCGTTGCCGCCCTCCACCGGATCCACCGACAAAAACCTGCCCAACGCTGGCTGATACGGACGCGCCCCCATATGAATCATCGGCTGCAGATTCCCCGCACGCTCATTCAACCGCTGATGACCACCCAACCAAGTGTTCTCAACCGACCCCACCTGATTGTCGACCACACCCACCTCCAGATTCCCGAACGGGTCATACCGCAACGTCGAGCCCTGCTTCACCCCAACCCCATTCGCGACCGCCTGCACATCACCATGAACATTCGGATACGACCACACATCACCACCCGACCGCTTCGACACCACCACCCCACCCGGCAACGAAATCGTACGCTCCAACACCATGCTGGACCGTGTTGTCGAATGCTCGCCCGAACCACGTGCGAAGCCGACCGAGGTCCTTTCAAATGGTAAGGACCCGGCGACAGCAACGTCAGGGCGCTATGGGAAACGGCTGGATCGGCAGGAAGTGGGTGGGCACCCTCACCAGGGTGGCCAGGCGCTGTTGGATGGCCACGATGTCGCGGGCAGGAACGGCGATCAGGCACCGGTGCGCACCGTGCATGGCGGCCGCATCAGCAGCGAACGGCACTACGTCGAGGTCGACGCCGGAACTGCACACCACGAGCGTGCACCCATCGCCCGCCATCGCGGCGCAGGGCAGTTCGTCTTTCAGGTTCGTGCGCGGCATCGGCGGCGACACCGGGGTGAGGTCGGTCACCTCGTGGTCGCCCAGCAGGCCGGGGTGCTCGGCCAGCCGGGCCCGCAGCAACCGACTGGCCGCGATGAGGTTCAGCGGGTGCCGCGGTGCCCCGGCTGCGCGATGCGCGGCCACATGGGCCACCACATCGCGCAGCGCCTCGAGTGTGGGGCGGGCGCCGTGCAGCATCTGGAAGGTCTCGCGGTCGTGGGCACCGATGCCCACCTCGAGGCGGGCCTCGCCGGTGTTCGCGTCGGTGACGGCCCGGCACACCTCGAGGCCGGCCACCTCGCCGGCCAGCACCCCGTGCTCGACGACGGGCTCGGCGCCGGCAGCGACCACGAGATCGCGGAACGTGAGGTGCGCATCGACAACCGGCACCTCACCGGGCGGCGCCGCAGCACCTGCAGGAGCGAGTTCGCGGCCATCGACCTGCAGCACTTCGATGGGCATGTCGAACAACGCCGCGCGGCGAGCAACCACGGCGAGATCGTGATCGCCCAGTACGACCACTCGCTGCGCCCCCTGGCGCACCGCCCAGGCCAGCGCCGGGCCGAGGCCGCGCCCGTCGTTGCGGCTGGGCTCGGCGTCGAGCAGTACCCAGGCCACCCCGTCGGCCACCAGGCCCACACCCACCCCCAACCCGGTGGGGCCCACCGCGTCGTCGGGCACGCCGGTGCCGGTGCGATCGGCCACCAGCGTGCGCAGCTTGGCACCCAGGAGCAGGCCCCGGCGTTGCGCCGCTGCGGAGGGATCGGTCGACATCGGCGACGACCCTACCGGCCGATGTCAGGTGGTGAAGTAGCCCATCACATCGGCGACCAGGTCGAGCTCGCCGGAGTTGTTGTAGACCGCCGCACCGCCGTCGGGGCCGAGGCGGGCCAGCACCATGTTCGGCACCACCTGACCGGTGGTCGCGTTGAGGTTCGAAGCCAGCGGTCGGTCCCGCCCCGACGGGAACACCGTCACATAGGTTCCCGCAGACGGCCCCACGACGGTCACGTTCAGCAGCACCGCCGACACCCCCGACGCCGGTACCCCGCACCGGCCCGTCAGGCCGAGACCGAGGTGCGAACTACCGAGCCGGCCTCGCGGGGCGCCCACGCCGTCGCGGGTGTCGAGCGCCCGCGACGGCGACACCGGGACGAAGCGGGCAGGAGCTCCCGGCACGAAGGCCCCGAGCACGTCGACCACCACATGGGTGCTGCCGGCGTTGTTGAACACGCTCACCCGGCCGCCCTCGCCCACGCGGGCGATGACGAGGTTCGGCACCGTCTGGCCCGGGCTCATGTTCACGCTCGATGCCACCGGACGGCCGTCGCCGGTGGGCCACACGGTGAGGTAACTGGCCGCAGTGGGATCGGTAGCCGTGACGTTCAGTACGACTGCCTGAGCATCATCGGGCACGCCGCCGCGGGAGGTCACCTGCAGATCGATCGACTCGCCCTGCCCGAGCGCGCCGAGGCGGTCGCCGGTGCCGTCGCGGGTGTCGAGCAGGCGGGCCGGATCGAGGGCCAACAGCCCCACGTCGCTGCCCGGGATGAAGTAGCCCACCACGTCGGCGATCAGGTTCACCGTGCCGGTGTTGTTGTAGAGCACGACGGCGCCGTCGAGGCCTACCCGGGCCACGACGAGGTTGGGGGTCACCTGCCCGGGGCCGGGGTTCAGGTTCGACGAGAACGGCCGCGCCTCGGCGTAGGGGTGCACGGTGACGAACGTGGAAGCGGTGGCACCCACGGCCGTCAGGTTCAGCGCCACGGCAACGGCGTCGACCGGGATGCCGAAGCGACCGGCGAGCGGGAACTTCCACGACTCCTGCGGGCCGAGCGGTGCGCTGCGCCCACCCGTGCCGTCGCGGGTGTCGAGCACACGTGTGGGGGCGAGCGCCACGAACCCGCTCGGCGCTGCCGGGGGCAGCACGATGGCGCCGCCGGGCGGTGGTTCGGCCGAACCACTCGGGCCGCCGGTGAACAGCCCGAGATTCTCGAAGGCGCCGTTCACGATCGTGCTGCCACCGCCGCCCAGCCAGTCGTCGACCACCGTGCCGATGACGCTGCGGAAGTCGACGTGGTGCGCCATCCGGTCCCAGCGGGCCAGACCGCCGAGGCTGGGACGCTGTCCGTACAGGCCGCCGCGCACCTTCGGGCCGATGACGAACAGATTGCTCGCCGTGCCGTGGTCGGTGCCGCCCGACTCGTTGCCGTACGACGTCCGACCGAACTCCGACTGCGTGAGCAGGGTCACCCGGTCGCGCCACTGCGGCAGCAGCGTCGCGTGGAATGCGCGCAGCCCCGCATCGAGTTCGGCCAGCAGAGCAGCGTGGTTGGGTAGCTGCCCGTCGTGGTCGTCGAACCCGTCGAGCGATACATCGAGTACCCGCAGACCGATGTTGGCGTTGATCAAGCGGGCCGCCACGGTGAGTCGACGCACGAGGCCGCCTTCGGGCAGTCGGTCGACGAAGGCAGGAGCGACGTCGCGGGCCACGTCGAGTTGCGTGCGCATCGTGCTGGCGAACATGTCGTGCCACTGCCCGCGACCGGCGCTCGCGGCCGCCATGGCGCGCATCCCGGTGTACATCCGGGCGTCGTTCACCGTTGTGCCCGAGCCGAACATGTCGCCGTACGGCGACACCGCTACGGCGCGGCGCTGCTCGCCCAGCAGGTGCAGCGCCACCGACGAGTCGATGGTGGCGGCACCGGTGTCGCCCACCGCGGCCGGCTGGCCGTCGAGCCACCGGCCGATCCATCCGCTGGTGGGCGCGAGGTTGCCGAACCGGCCGTTCATCCAGATGGCCATCGACGTGAAGTGCGACAGGTCGGGGTTCGGGTACCCGACACCCTGCACGATGGCCACCTGGCCGGCGTCGTACAGCGACTTGGTGTAGGTGAGGTTCGGGTGCAGGCCGACCTGGCCGTTCAGTGCCAGCACCGACGCCGCCGGAATCGACACCGCACCACGCTGGCTGTAGTAGGCGCCGTCGGTGTACGGCACAACGGTGTTCAAGCCGTCGTTGCCGCCGTACAGCATGATCGTGACGAGAATGCCGTCGGTGGGGCCGACGGGGGTGCCGGCGAACGCCTCGTGCACCTCACCGGTCACGCCCGGCAGCAGTCCGTCGCCCAGGGTGCCCACCGCAGCGCCGCCCGCCACGCCCATCCCCACGGCCTGCAGGAACCCGCGGCGGGTCCAGCCACCGGGGCCGGGCCGGTTGCCGGGCTGGTCGGTGGCGGACGTGCTCAGCAGGCGGCGGGCGGCACGGGCGGAGATGTCGTGGTCGAGCATGCGGTCTCCGGTCAGGCCATGTGGAATTCGGGGGTAAGCATCGTCATGGTCAGCAGGTTGGTGGGCGACCACCAACTGGCCCAGCGCTGCGCGGCGCGCTCGGCCGTCTGGGCGCTCACGAGGGCGGCCCGGGTGGGGGCCGACAGCGAGGTGATGCCGAAGTACGCAGCGACGTGATCGACGGCGGCATCGACGCTCATCGAGTTCAAGAACCCGAAGCCGTCGTTGCGCCGCAACGTCCATGTGACCCCGCGGGCCAACTGCGCCCTGGCGCTGAGGGCACTGGTGTTCAGCCACGCCCCGTTGTGCTTCCATCCGGCCACGTTGGGCGGGTTGAACGGCGCCTGTCCCATGCGGTCACCCATCCACCCCATGCCCAGTTCGGAAGCGGCGATGCCGGTGTGCACGCTGACCGCCACCGCGTACTCGATCGGCGTGCGCACCAGCCCCTGGCGGGCGGTGGTGCTGTAGAACTCGGGATGGTTCAGCAGCGCCCGCAGCAGCGGCCGCAGCTCGAGATTGTTGGCGATGAACACATCGGCCAGTTCGTTGATGACGCTCGTGGGTCCACCCGGATAGGCGAAGAACGCCCACAGCTTCTTGCTGATCAGGCGCGCTGCGATCAGCCGCTTCGCCGCGTTGTCGCGCAGGATCTCGTTGACGATGTCGGGACCGTCCCAGTTCTTGGTGGTGCCGAAGAACGTCTTGTTGCCGGTGTCGTGCCGCGACGGGAAGAACTGGTACTGGAGCCCCGGCCAGTCGGCGTTGTGGCCGGTCCACGCGCGGGCCGCAGCCACCACGTCGTCCTCGGTGTAGTTGCCCACGCCCAGGGTGAACAGCTCCATCAGTTCGCGGGCGAAGTTCTGGTTCGGCGACCCCTTGCGATTGTTCGCGTTGCTCAGGTACACGAGCATCGCCGGCTCCACCGCCATGCGCTGGGTGAGCGTCAGGAAGTTGCCCAGTGCCAGCTCGCGATACAGCTGGTTCTGGCGGGTCATCAAGTCGGTGCGGTTCACGCTCTCCCAGGCACTGGTGAAGTGCCCGTGCCAGAACAGCGTCATCTTCTCCTGCAGCGGCCGGGGCAGCGACACCATGTTGCCGAGCCACCAGCCGACCGTCTGGGTGTACTGCTGCCAGCTGTTCGCCGAGTCGTGCACCTGCAGCGCCGCCGGCACCTGAGGGTTGCCGTTGGGTGCGAAGTCGAGCACGTTCTCCACCGCCTGGGCGATGGTCAGCGGCGTCAGTTCGGCCACGCGCGCGGGCCGGGCGACGAACTCGGTACGGCGAAGAAGATGCTGAATGTCGGCGGTGGCGGCCACGACTGCTCCTCGGGCGTGCGGATGCCCACCTCGGTTATCGGACCATTCGGCCCGACAGTTGAGTCAGAGTTCTCGCGTCACCCAGTCGAACGTCACCCAAGACGGCCACGGTACGTGACCGGAAAACGCCGACGACCCGGCTGGGCAGCCGGGTCGTGCAGGCATGTTCTGGTTGCCCCGCAGGGCTGTGGTCACTTGCCCTTGCGCTCGCCGTAGCGCTTGTTGAAGCGCTCGACGCGGCCGCCGGTGTCGACCAGCTTCTGCTTGCCGGTGAAGAACGGGTGGCACTGGTTGCAGAGTTCGACGTTGAGATCGCCGGTGCGGGTGGACCCCGTGGTGAACACGTTGCCGCACGAGCACTTCACGGTCATGTCGCCGTACTTGGGGTGGACTTCGGTCTTCATCGGATGCTCCGGGGTGACGAATGGACGGTGCACTCTACAGCGTTCGGGCTGCGGTTCACACGGGGGCGATAGCGGCAAGCAATGCTGCGTTGCTGGTGGTGGCTGCGATACGGCTGAGCAGGAGCTCGAGGCCGAGGTGGGCGCCGCCCTGGGCCGACGCGTCGGCCATGGCCCGGCGCAGGGCCCGCACCTGGCCCAGTTCGGCCGTGGTGAACAGCAATTCCTCGTGCTGGCTGCTGGTGGCGGCCGCGTCGACCGCCGGGTAGATGCGGCGCTCGGCGAGCAGCCGGTCGAGGCGCACCTCCATCGACGACGCGCTGCGCACCTCGTCGAAGATGGCCTCGTCGATGCGGCTGTTCGACTCGACCTGCGCCGTGGTGATGACGGTGAGACTGCCGGCCTCGGCGGTGGCGCGCCCGGCGCCGAACAGGCGCTTCAGCGGCAGCAGCGCGTAGGCATCGATGCCCGAAGCCAGGGTGCGGCCGCTGGGCTGCACCGACAGGTTGTACGCGCGGCCGAGGCGGGTGATGCCGTCGAGCACCAGCACGACGTCGTCGCCAGCCTCGACGAGCCGCTTGGCCCGCTCGACCACCATCTCGGCGAGATGGGTGTGCTCGTCGCTCGGCCGGTCGAAGGTGCTGGCCACCACCTCGCACTGCAGTGCGTTGCGCACCGCGGTGACGTCTTCGGGGCGCTCGTCGACGAGCAGCACGAGCAGCACGACGTCGGGGTGGTTGTGCTCGATGGCCGAGGCGATGGCGGTGAGGACGGTGGAACGCCCCACCCGCGGCGACGACGACACGATGGCGCGCTGGCCCTTGCCGACGGGCGCCAGCAGATCGACCACCCGGGCCGTCACGTTGGCGGGGTCGGTGGGGTCGTCGAGCACCAGACGCTCGGTGGGGAACACGGCGGTGAGATCGTCGAACCGGGGCCGGTTGCGGGCCTCCTCGGGATCGATGCCGTTCACGGTGTGCACCTCGAGCATGGCCGGGTTCTTCTCGTTGCGACCCGGCGGGCGCGACAGGCCGGTGACGTGGTCGCCCTTGCGCAGGCCGTACTGGCGGGCCAGTTTCACGGGCACGTACGAGTCGTCGCGGCTTGCGAGGTACCCGCTGAGGCGCAGGAACCCGTAGCCCTCGTCGCGCAGGTCGAGGTAGCCGGCCACTTCGACAGGCTCCTGACCGGATGCGTCGGCGACAGGTTCGGGCCGGTCGCGGCCCGGTTCGACCCGCTCGCCGTTGGCAGCGTCGCCGCGGTTCTTGCGGCGGCGCCGGCGGCGACGACGGCTGCTGCCCTCACCCTCCTGCTCGCCCTCGCCACCCTCCGACGAGTCGCCGTCGCCATCGCCGTCGTCATCGTCGTCATCGTCGTCGCCGTCGTCGTCGCGCTCGGCAGTGGGTGCAGTCGCAGGTGCTGCCGACCCGATGGGTACATCGGACTCGACCGGCGCATCGGACTCGACCGACACCGCAGGAGCCTCATCCGCGGCTGCGGCAGCCGCGCCACCATCTGCGCCAGCCGCGGGCGCAGCGGCGACACCGGTCGACTCGAGGATCTTGTCGATGATCGTCGCCTTCGACAGGCGCGCGTTCGCCTTGATGCCCAGTGCCTGCGCAATGGCCAGCAGTTGGTCTTTGTCCTTGCCGTCGAGCATCGACTGTTCGAGCGCCTCGCCAGCCATCACGAACCTCTTTCTGATGTCGGGC
>JBIIDH010000180.1:0-4187 GCA_044238435.1 Ilumatobacteraceae bacterium
CATCGTGGCGCCGCCGCTGTTCGAGAAGCTCCGCATCCCGGGGATGATCGGCCTGCTCGCCGGGGGCTGCATCCTGGGCCCCAACGTGCTCGGCGTGGTGAGCGACTCGACCGGCATCGTGAAGTACCTCGGCACCGTGGGCCTGCTGTACCTGATGTTCATGGCCGGCATCGAGCTCGACCTGGGGGTGTTCGCCCGGTACCGCAAGCAGGCCATCACGTTCGCGCTGCTCACGTTCGCCCTGCCGGTGGCCTTCGGCATGGCTGCCGGCTTCATGGTCGACTACTCGTTCGCCGCCGCGCTGCTGCTGGGCTCGCTGTTCGCCTCGTACACCCTCGTCGTGTACCCCATCTTGCGCAACATGGGCCTGGCCGCCAACAAGGCGGTGGCCCTGTCGGTGGGCGCCACGGTCATCACCGACACCCTGGCCCTCATCGTGCTCGCCGCCGTGGCGGGCTACACCCGCGGCAGCGCCAGCGGGTTCGAACTCTTCGTGCAGATCGGCCTCGGTTTCGCCCTGCTGTCGGCCTACTGCTTCATCGTGCTCGAGCGCGTAGCGCGCTGGTTCTTCGCCGGGCCCGGCCGCAGCCGCGGCATGCGCTACCTGTTCGTGCTCACGGCGATGCTGTCGTCGGGCGTGCTGTCGGAGGTGGTGGGCATCGAGTCGATCGTCGGCGCCTTCTTCGCCGGCCTCGCACTGAACCGGCTCGTGCCGAACGAGGGCGAGTTCATGGAGCGCATCGAGTTCTTCGGCTCCACCCTGCTGATCCCGCTGTTCCTCGTGTCGGTGGGCACCATCATCGACCCGGCCGTACTGATCGACCCCAGCACCCTGGCGCTGGGCGGGCTGTTCACCGCCGCCTGTGTGCTGGGCAAGTTGCTCGCTGCCGTTGCCTGCAAGCCGCTGTTCCAGTTCTCGTGGGACGAGATCGGGGTGATGTTCGGACTGTCGGTCGTGCAGGCGGCAGCCACGCTGGCCGCTACGTTCGTCGGCCTCGAGATCGGCCTGTTCTCGATGGCCACCGTGAACGCCGTGATGATCGTCATCGTCGTCACGATGCTCATCGCCTCCACCTCGGCCCAGGTGTTCGGGCGCCGGTTGCCGAAGCCGCCCATCGACACCTCGCGCCTGGGTCGCAGCGTGGTGCTACAGGTCGACGACGCCGCCGAGGTGCCGGCGCTGCTGGGCCTGGTGCGACGCCTCGCCGACCGCGACGGCGGTGTGGTGCGACCCATCCTCGTCGTGCCCGATGGCGCACCGCAGCCCGACGAAGCCCAACTCCATGCGCTGCACCACGCCATCGACAGCACGGGCGCCGACGCCGAACTCACCGTGGTGCACGACGCCTCGGTGAACGACGGCGTGCTGCACACGGCACAGGCCACGAAGGCCTCGCTCATCGTCGTACCGGCCGCGGCGCAATCGTGGCTGCCGACGCTGTTCGAGGCGTCGCAGCACAGCCTGGTGTCGTCGAGCGACGCCCCCACCGCCCTGGTGCGGCTGGGCCGCAGCGAGGTGCAGCGCGTGGTGCTGGCGTTGAACAGCGCGCAGGCGGCACGCCCGTCGAGCGCCGGGCTGCAGGCCGCTCAGGTGGCGGCGCGGCTGGCCAAGGGCGGCTCGCTCGTCGTGGTGTGCGCAGCCGACCCCGCCGATTCGCTCGGGGCCATCTGGCAGCAGGCCGAGATCGTGCGAGTGGAGAGCACTCACGACTGGTTCGCCGCCGAAGGCCGGGCCAGCGACCTGTTGGTGATGCCCGGCGGACGCAACGGTGCGCTCGCCACCGCCCGCCTCAGCAAGGTGGCCAACGGAGTGGGCGCCACGCTGGTGGTGGTGGCCGACCGGGCCTCGGTGTCGGCGCCCGGTGGTACAGCCGAGGGCCTGGGCATCATGCCCAGCCGCTCCAACTAACACCCCTCGGCGGGGCCGCTCAGAGCAGCACGGGCAGGTGTGCGGCCGAGCGGTCGGAGATGGTGGGCTTCCACGTGGGCTCGCCCGCAGGCCGCAGGCCGGGAAAGCGCTGCACGAGGCGTGGCAGAGCGATGCGCGCCTCCAGGCGGGCCAGCGAGGCGCCGAGGCAGAAGTGCACGCCGTGGCCGAACGACAGGTGCGGATTGGGTGAACGATCGAGCACCAGGTCGTCGGCACGCTCGAACACCCGCGGGTCGCGGTTGGCGGCCAGGATGGTGAGGAACACGGCCTCGCCCGGCTGCATCGAGCAGCCGCCCAGTTCGGTGGGTTCGGCCACCACGCGCATCATCGCCTTGGCCGAACCGTCGTAGCGCAGGAACTCCTCCACCGCGGTGTCGACCAGATCGGGCTCGGCCATCAGGCGCTCGCGCTGGTGCGGGTGGTCGAACAGGCCCACCACGGCGGTCGACAGCAGCGACGCCGTGGTGTCGTGCCCGGCGAACAGCAGCAGCGAACAGGCGCCCAGCACCTCGTGGTCGGCCAGGTCGGCCGAGGTGGCCAGCATGCTGACCAGGTCGTCGCGCGGGTCGGCCCGTCGTTCGGCCAGCAGGGCACCGAGATGGTGGTGGAACTCGGTGCCGGCGGCTCGGGCCACCTCTTCGTAGTCGGGCCGCCGGGTGGCCCCGAACACCACCACACCGAACCGTTCCGACCAGTCGGTGAGCCAGCCACGCAGATGGTCGGGCACCCCGAACAGGCGGGCGATCACGGCCGCCGGCAGCGGATGGGTGAACGCCTCGACCAGGTCGACCTCGTCGTCGGCGCCGCGGCTCTCGGCGAGCCGGTCGAGCAGCGCGTCGCACGCCTCGGTGACCGCTTGCTCCAGCGGGGCGACCGCCTTGGGCGTGAAGCGCCGGGCTAGCGGCGCGCGCAGACGCGTGTGCTCGGGTGGGTCGTGGAACAGCATCCAGCCGTCGAGCAGCTCGATCGCTGCCTCCAGGGCTTCGGCGCGACTGCCCGAGAGCCGACTGCGGAACGCACCCATGCGCTCGGTGGACAGGGCGCTCGACCGGAACGCCGCATCGAGCTCGGGGTGGCCGAGCACGATCCACGCCCGGTGCCGGTCGCTCCACACCACCGGGGTGCGGTCGCGCACCCGGGCGAGGTAGCGATGAGGGTGGGCGATCGCTTCGGGGTGCTGCAGGTCGAGATCGGCGACCGGTCCGCGCGCCGCGGGTGCGCCGGCGTTCACAGCGGACGCATCCGCAGGCCGCCATCGATGCGGATGACCTCGCCGTTCAGCATCGGGTTGGCCACGATGTGCTCGACCAGCGCGGCGAACTCGTCGGGCGCACCGAACCGCGGCGGGAAGGGCGTCTCGTCGGCGAGCTGCTGCTGGAACTGGGGCAGCATGCCGGAGGCCATCGGGGTGTCGAACGAGCCTGGCGCCACCGACACCACGCGGATGCCGTGCGGGCCGAGGTCGCGCGCCAGCGGCAGCGTCATCCCGGCCACGCCCGCCTTCGACGCGGCGTAGGCGGCACCGCCGGTGACCCCGTCGAACGCGGCGATCGACGACGTGGTGACGATCACCCCGCGCTCGCCGGTGCTCGTGGGTTCCAGGCGGCTCATCGCCCAGGCAGCCAGCCGCACGGCGTTGAACGTGCCGACGAGGTTCACCCGCACCATCCGCTCGAAGTCGGCGAGCGAGTGCGGGCCGCTGCGTCGCACCACTCGGCCGCCCTGCGAACCCAGGCCCGCGCAGCACACCAGCACGCGCAGGTTCGGCACCGTGGCCACCAGCGCTTCCATCGCCTCGGCATCGGCCACATCCACCGGGGCGGGGCCCTGCAGATCGGCCACCACCACCGCGGCACCTGCAGCACGGAGCCGCTCGACCGTGGCGGCACCGAGGCCCGATGCACCACCGGTGACCAGAGCTCCGACGCCACGCACATCCATGAGTCCAGTATGGCCGCCGCCGGGGTGGCCGTGTGCCGATGGAGATGGTGGTGCGTGGGCGCAGAGGGACTCGAACCCCCGACCTTTGCCTTGTAAGGGCACTGCTCTGACCAACTGAGCTATGCGCCCGGTGTCACCGGGACGGCCATGTTACCGGCCGCAGGTGCAGGGCTAGGCTGGCAACACACCCCGAGCCAACTCGACAGAGGAGGTCGTCATGGCCAAGCAGAAGAAGGCACCGACCAGTTCACGACCGGTGAACATCGGCATCAGCGACGCCGACCGCGAGGCGATCACCGACGGCCTCGGCCGTCTG
>JBIIDH010000016.1:0-45453 GCA_044238435.1 Ilumatobacteraceae bacterium
GCGCAAGCCGTTCAGCGTGGTGCTGTTCGACGAGATCGAAAAGGCCCACCCCGACGTGTTCAACACGTTGCTGCAGATCCTCGAAGAGGGTCGCCTCACCGACAGCCAGGGCCGTACGGTCGACTTCCGCAACACCGTGCTCATCATGACCTCGAACCTCGGCTCGAGCGATCTGCGCAAGGGCAACGTCGGCTTCACCAAGGGCGACTCGGCCATGACGTACGAGCGCATGAAGGACAAGGTGATGGACGCCCTGAAGGGTCACTTCCGTCCCGAGTTCCTGAACCGTGTCGACGAGCTCATCGTGTTCCACGAACTCGCCCGCGACGAGGTGATGCAGATGGTCGATCTCATGACCAAGCGCCTCAGCGGCCAGCTCGAGAGCCAGGGCCTCGGCATCGAGCTCACCGACAGCGCCAAGGAGTTCCTGGCCACCAAGGGCTACGACCCGCAGCTCGGCGCTCGTCCGCTGCGCCGCGCCATCCAGCGCATGGTGGAAGACGTCCTCAGCGAGAAGATCCTGTACAAGGAGTTCCACGCCGGTCAGATCATCGTGGTCGATACCGAGGACGACCCCGACCGCGAGGGCGAGCGGCGCCTCAGTTTCCAGGGGGTCGAGGGCATCCAGCCTCCGTCCGTGGTGGAACTGGCGGCCACAGGCGCCAGCGAGGTCGAACCACCGGCGGTCGACTGACCGGTTTCGGCAACTCTGCTACTGTCCGCGGTCGGGAACCGACCTAGGGGGCAGTCATGGCATCCATCACACTCGACATCGAGTACACCGAGCCGCGCAGTCGGCTCACCAACTTCTTCCGCTACATCCTCGCCATCCCGCACCTCATCGTGGTGGGTGCCTTGTCGTATGTGGCGCAGCTCGTGACAGTGGTGCAGTGGCTGATCATCCTGTTCACCGGCAAGCGCAACCAGGGCATCTGGAACTTCACCAACGGGGTGCTGAACTGGCAGGTCCGTGCGATCACCTACCTCAGCATGATGTTCGACGCCTATCCGAACTTCGGTTTCGAGGGTCGCAACGAGCCGGTGCGGTACGGCGCCACCTACGAGGCCGAGGCAAGCCGACTCACCAACGGGTTGCGCTTCATCTGGGCCATCCCGGCCATCGTGATCGCCGCACTGCTGTCGATCGCAGGCACGGTGCTGGCCATCGTGTGCTGGGTCGCCATCATCGTCACCGGCAAGCAGCCTCGTGGCATGTTCGACTTCCTGTTGAAGGTGCACCGGTACTGCACCCGCACCAACGCCTACACGATGCTGCTCACCGACACGTATCCGGCCTTCGAGTGATCGGCTGCACCGCCCAGCACCCGTGAGGAGTGCCAGAATCGGCGGGTGCGGGTGTTCGGGCCGAGCGGTCGGCGACAGATGACGAGGCGACGAGCCGGGCTGCGGGCCGGGCTGCTCGTCGTGCTCGCCATCGCGCTCACCGCCTGTCGGGTCGATGTGGTAGTCGACGTCGAGATGGTCGAGAACGGCAGCGGCATCGTCACCATCACCGCAGTGGCTGACGCCGAACTGGTGGCCCGCGCGCCAGGCCTCGCAGAGGATCTGCGTTTCGACGATCTGCTCGCTGCCGGGTGGGTGCTCGAGGGCCCCGCAACCACTGCCGACGGCGGTCTGTCGGTGGTGTTGCGCCACACCTTCTCGTCGCCCGAACAGGCCACGGCACTGATCGCCTCGCTGAACGGCACCGACGGCCCGTTCGAGGCAGCATCACTGTCGCGCACCGCATCGAAGCGGCAGATCGACTACGCCCTCACTGGCGGGGCGCGCATGGAGGCCGGCCTCGCATCGTTCGCCGACCCCGATCTGCTCGCCAGTGTGGGCGCCACGCCATACGCCGACAGCATCGCCTCGGGCGGCTTCACACCCGACCAGGTGGTCGGGTTGTCGTTCAGCGTGTCGCTGCCAGGTTCGGTGAACGGCACCACGGGCGCCGTCGACCCTGCCGGCGGCGAAGGCCGGGTGCGCTGGATCATCCCGATCGACGGCTCGCCACTCGACCTCGCCACCACCTCGACGGTGTCGCTGGAGCGCAGTTCGCTGTGGAACGTGCTGGCCACGGTGGCCCTGGTGGTTCTGGTGGCATGGGTGGTTGCGTCGGTGGTGCTGATCGCTCTCGTCGCCCGCGCCCGCCGCCGCCGGACCCGCTGACCGGGCCGGGAAGCACGCGCGCCACACCCCCGCGGTACGGTCGCAGCGATGGCCAAAGTCCGACTCGTCTACCGCTGCACCGACTGTGGCGCCGCCGCCCCGAAGTGGGCCGGGCAGTGCGGGTCGTGCCGCGCCTGGAACACCCTCGTCGAAGAGGTCGAGGCGCCCGATGCCCCTTCGTCGCTGGTGCCGATCGGGCCCGGTTCGGTGGCCCGACCCATCGTCGAGGTGAACAGCACCGAGGGCGGCCCGCGCCCCACCGGCATCGCCGAGCTCGACCGGGTGCTGGGCGACGGCCTGGTCCCCGGCTCGGTGGTGCTGCTCGGCGGCGAGCCGGGCATCGGCAAGAGCACCCTGCTGTTGCAGTTGTTGGCCGCCTGGCCCGGCCGCACGCTCTACATCAGCGCCGAAGAGAGCGCGTCGCAGGTGCGGTTGCGCGCCGACCGACTGGGCGCCCTCGGCCCCGACCTGTGGCTGCTCACCGAGACGATGCTGCCCCACATCGTGGCGGCAATCGAACAGGTGCAGCCCAGTCTGGTGGTGGTCGACAGCATCCAGACCATCGCCGACCCCGAACTCGGCTCGGCCCCAGGCAGCGTGGTGCAGGTGCGCGGCTGTGCGGCACGCCTGGTGCACGAGGCCAAGTCGCGCGACGTGCCCGTGGTGCTGGTGGGTCATGTCACCAAGGAGGGCAACCTGGCCGGGCCTCGGGTGCTCGAGCACGTGGTCGACGTGGTGCTCGGGTTCGAGGGCGACCGCCATCACTCACTGCGTCTGCTGCGTGCGGTGAAGAACCGCTTCGGCCCCACCGACGAGTTGGGTCTGTTCGAGATGGGCGAACTGGGCCTCACCGGGGTGCCCGATGCGAGCAGCCTGTTCCTGGCCGACCGGCGCACCGGGGTGCCCGGGTCGGCGGTGCTGCCCACGCTCGAGGGCCAGCGGCCGATGCTGGTCGAGGTGCAGGCGCTCACCAACGTCACCACCAGCGGCGCACCACCGCGGCGCAGCGTGCAGGGCCTCGACCCCGGGCGCCTCGCGCTGTTGCTGGCCGTGCTCGACCGGCGGGCGCGCATCAGCACCGCCAACACCGAGGTGTACGCATCGGTGGTGGGTGGCACCCGCCTGGGCGAACCGGGTGCCGACCTGGCGCTGTGCCTGGCGCTCGTCAGCGCGCTGGCCGGCAAGCCGCTGCCCCCTGATCTGGTGGTGTTCGGTGAGGTGGGCCTGGCCGGTGAGGTGCGCCAGGTCGGTCATGCCAAGCGGCGGCTCATCGAGGCGGCCCGTCTGGGGTTCCGCCGCGCCATCGTGCCGGCTCACTCGCCCGACGGGGTCGAGGGCATGTCGGTGCAGCGAGTGGCCACCCTCACCGAGGCACTGTCGGCCGCCGGCCTCACCGGTCCGTAGAATCGGGGCCATGTCCAGCACCAGTCCGGCCGACGCATTCCACGTGGCACTCGCCGCGGTCGCCCCGGGCACACCACTGCGCGACGGCCTCGACCGCATCGTGCGCGCCAAGATGGGTGCGTTGGTCGTGCTCGACGACAGCGCCGATGTGCTGTCGATCTGCAGCGGCGGCTTCCTGCTCGACGCCCCGTTCAGCCCGCAGCGGCTCAGCGAGTTGGCGAAGATGGACGGCGCCATCATCCTCAGCGCCGACCGCACCCGCATCGCTCGGGCCAACGTGCACCTCGTGCCCGACCCCACCGTGCCCACCAGCGAGACGGGCACCCGGCACCGCACCGCCGAACGAGTCGCCCGGTCGCTGCAGGTACCCGTGGTGAGCGTGAGCGAGGAGATGAGCCTCATCAACGTGTACGCCGCCGGCACCAAGCATCAGGTGCAAGACATCGGCCGCCTGCTCGACCGCGCCAACCAGGCCCTGCAGACCCTCGAGCGCTACAAGGCCCGGCTCGACGATGCGCTCGCCAACCTCACCGCGCTCGAGATGGGCGATGTCGTCACGGTGCGCGATGTGGTGACGGTGGTGCAGCGCGGCGACATGGTGCACCGCATCGCCACCGAGCTCGAGACGATGATCATCGAACTCGGCGTCGACGCCCGACTGCTGCGGCTGCAACTCGACGAGCTGTACGGCGAGGTCGACGAGGAGTGCGCCCTGGTGGCCGCCGACTACCCCTCCATCGCCGCCAGCGCCACGCTCACGGCACTCGACGGCGACCTCCCGGCGGCTCCGCGCGGTTTGCGCCTGCTCGCCCGGGTGCCGGGCCTGTCGTCCGACGAGGCCGAGGCGGTGGTCGACTGTTTCGGCGAGATCGGCGCCCTGCAGCGCGCCACCGTGGCCGACATCGGCGCCGTGCCCGGCATCGACCTGGCCCAAGCCGCCAGCATCAAAGAGACCCTCGACCGACGCACCGAGTCGGCCATCCTCGACCACTACGCCTGAGCAACTACGGCGTAGCCGGTCCAACGGTGCCGCCGGTGTCGGACGCACACCGGCCGCGCGCGTGGCGACCTCTACACTCGTCGCCACCAGACGCCGGGAGGAACTGATGAAGGTCGGATATGTGGTGCTGTACGTGACCGACGAGGCGTCATGTCTGCGGTTCTGGACCGAGCAGGTCGGTATGGTCGAGAAAGGCCGCACACACGCCGGGGCGTTCTCCATCGTGCAGGTCGGGTTCCCGGATCAGGACTTCGCCTTCGAGTTGGTTCCGCTGGCGCTCATGAAGGACAACCCCGACGGCCTCGATCTGGCGACGCCGTCGATCGCGTTCCGAGTGGACGATCTCGCCGCCACCCGCGCCGGGCTCGTTGCCAAGGGAGTGCAGGCAACCGAACTGGGCGAGCACTCCGGCATCGCGTCGTTCGCGTTCCCCGACAACGAAGGCCGCTGGTTCGCAGTCATCGAGTGATCCTGCGGCCGACCGCATACCGGTTCAGGTCGGCAGATAGGTGGCCCGCAGGGTGGGTCGGCCCCCGTCGGCCACGGCAACCAGGCCGTCGTCGACCAACTTCACGAGATGCGACAGCACGCTGCGCCGGGCGGGCTTGTGCAGTTCCTTGCGCACATCGGCGTACAGCACCTTCACCATCGCGGCGATCGAGGTCTGGCCGCCCCGCACCGCGGCCAGCACCTGTGCTTCACGCCCGAGCCGGTGGGCGAGGAACGCGGCGAGGAACGGCTGGGGGGCGGTGACCGGTGCGCCGTGCGTGGGCCACAGCGTGGCGTCGTTGCGGGCCGCCACACGGTGCAGCGACTCGAAGTAGGCGCGCATGTCGCCGTCGGGCGGGGCGATGACGGTGGTGCTCCACCCCATCACGTGGTCGCCACTGAACAGGGCCCGCTCCTGCTCGAAGGCGAAGCACAGGTGGTTCGACGTGTGACCCGGCGTGTGGATGGCGCGCATCGTGACCCCGTCGATCTCGGCCGCCACCTCGCCATCGGCAACGTGCACGGTGGGCACGAAGTCGAAGTCGGTGCTCTCCTCCATCGCCACCGGCTCCGTTGTCTCGGCCGAGTCGCTACCGGCATTGTCGTCGGTCTCGTCGTCGTCGTCATCGGCATCGTCGTCTTCGTCGGTGGCAGCAGCGTCGGCCTCGCTGGGGCGCGGATGTGCCCCGAAGCCCACCGTCGGCGCACCGGTGTGCTCGGCCAACCATGTGGCCAGCGGCGAGTGGTCGGCGTGGCAGTGGGTGACCAGCACGGCGGCCACGCGTCGGCCTTCGAGCGCGGCGGCGAGCGCGTCGCGATGTGCGTCGAGACGCGGGCCGGGGTCGATGACCACCACGTCGCGGCCGGCACCGATGATGTAGGTGCCCGTGCCGTGGTAGGTGAACTTCGACGGGTTGTGCGCCACGACGCGCATGATGGCGGGCGACACCTGCACGGCCTCGCCGTAGCGGGGTTCAGCCAGCGTGACGAACGGGATGGTGGTCATGACAGCAGTGCCCGCACCTCGCCCACCACCCGACCGTGGCCGCGGATGTGCTCGGCCACCAGTGGCGCCACCTCGTCGGTGGCCACCCCCAGGCGGGCCAGCGCGGCGAGCATCAGCGGAGGCCGGGCCCGGTTGGCGCCGTCGGCGATCTTCAACGCGACGGCACGCCCGTCGGGCAGCGCCGCCGCGAACACACCGTCGGCACCGTCTTTGGCCATCAGCCCCGGCACATGGCGCATGAACGCCGTGACGTCGCGCTGTTCGCCACCCACCATCTCGGGGTGGGTGGTCATGGCGGTGTACACCGCATCGCCGGCAGTACCGGCGGCACCCGTGGCGATCGAGCGGAAACAACGGGCGAGACCCACGAGCGACATCACATGCGCCGGGGCGCCGCAGCCGTCGACACCGATGTGCGGCGGCGTCTCGCCGGCCAGGTCGGCGATGGTGGCGGTGATTCGCTGCTGCAGCGGATGGTCGACCGAGAGGTACGAGGCGTCGCGCGGCCAATCGTTCAGCACGCAGGTGGCCACCATGCCGCTGTGCTTGCCGCTGCAGTTCATCTGCACGGCAAGGCGACCGCCACCGGCGCGCAGCACGGCCTCGGCGGCAGCATCGTCGAGGGGGAGGTCGGGCGTGTTGGCCAGGGCCGACTCGTCGAGCCCGGCCGAGGCGAGGATGCGCCGCGCCGCAGCCACGTGCGTGGGCGTGCCGTCGTGGCTGGCGCACACCAGGGCCAGCAGGTCGGGCGGCAGCACCAGGCCGGCGCGCACCATCGCCACGGCCTGCATCGGCTTGTTCGAACTGCGCGGGTACACGGCCACCGACGGGTCGCCGACGGCGAACTCGACCCTGCCGTCGGGGCCCAGCGCCACCAGGGCCCCGAAGTGCACCGACTCGTCGAAGCCGCTGCGCGAGGTGATGGCCACCGGCTCGTAGGCGTCAGCCAGCATCGCTGCCGCCTGCTCTGCGGTTGGCCCGCGTCGCGCGACGCGACGGGTGCCCCGCCTCACGCGGGTCGATGACGGCCGTGAGGTGGCTGTCGACCACGTCGTAGCGCGTGCCCACTGCACCAACGACCGCCTGCAGCATGGCGGCCGCAGGCAGCGCGAGGAGCGCACCCACCCCGCCCAGTGCGGCACCCCCGGCCAGCGCCGCGCCGAACGCCACTGCAGGGTGCAACTCCATCGTGCGGGCAGTGATGCGCGGGGCGAAGATGTAGTTCTCGATCTGCTGGTACACCACGATGGCGATGATGACCACCAGTGCCTTCACCGGTGAATCGATGAGCGTGATGACGATGGGCAGCAACCCGGCCAGATAGGTACCCACCACCGGCAGGAACTGGCTGATGAGACCCACCCAGATGGCGAGGGCCACGGGTGCCGCGGTACCCACCGCCTGGAACACGATCCAGTGGAACACCGCCGACAGGCCGGCCAGCAACGCCCTCGAGTAGAGGTAACCGCCGGTCTTGTCGATGGCCAGGTTCCATCCGATCAGAACGGTGCGCTGCCGTTCGGCCGGCAGGCGACTGCAGATTGCTCGCCGCAGCCGTGGCCCGTCGGCCACGAGGTAGAAGGTGAACAGCAGCACCGACAGGGCCTGCAGCAGCACGCCGAGCGCAGTGAGCGACAGCTGCAACGCCCGGTCGCCCTGGTTGCGGATGAACTGCTGCACCGCGCCATCAGGCCGGTTGATCTCGTCGATCACGTCGGCGGGGTTGATGTTCGAACCGAACAGGTCGTTGATGAAGTTCACCGACCGGATGACGTAGCGCTCGAGGTTCGACAACAGGTCGGCGATCTGCCCCGCCACCAATGTGCCCATCGCCGACAGGAACAGGATGAACGCGATGAGCACACCGCCGAGGATGACCGCGGTGGCAGTACCGCGCCGCCAGCCCCGCGCTGCCAAACGGTTCACACCAGGCTCGACTGCGAACGAGAGGAACAGCGACACCAGCAGCAGCACCAGCAGGCTGCTGAGGCGACTGAACAACGACCGCGTGACCAGCGTGGCGAGGAAGCCCAACCAGAACACGGCGACGGCCGGAACCACCCAGCGCGGCATCCGCGACGAACCGGCGCCGTTGGGCGGCGACTCGGCGCCGGACGGGTTCGGGGTGGGCGCGTCGGTCATCGCCGCCGAGCGTAGTGACCGAGGGCCTGCTGAAGCGGCCAGGCGAGGTCGCCGCGCGCCGCCGCATCGCGCCCACCCACCTCCACGCTGTCGAGTTGCAGCCAGTCGGCCATCAGCGACAGTTCGGCGGCAAGGGCCTCTGCCACCTCGTCCACCGCCACGCCGAGTTCGGCGAACGCGCCCGGCACACGCAGCACACCATGCTGCCGGTCGGCCTTCAGGTCGACCCTCGCCACCAGTTCGTCGCCCAGCATGAACGGCAGCACGTAGTACCCGTGCTGTCGCTTCGGCGCCGGCGTGTAGATCTCGATGCGGTACCGGAAGCCGAACAGGCGCTCGGTGCGATCGCGGTTCCACACCACCGGGTCGAACGGGCTGAGCAGAGCCCGGGCGTCGACCCGCCGCGGCAGCCTCACCTCGGGATGCCGGTACGCGGGTTTGCGCCACCCCTCCACCGCCACCTGCTCGAGCCGACCGTCCTCGACCAGTTCGTCGATCAGCACCCGGCAGGGGGTCGTCTTCTGGCGGTGGTAGTCGGTGAGGTCGTCGAGGGTGCCCACCCCGTGATGTCGTGCCGCCAGCACCAGCAGCTCCTTGCGCGCCTCGGCCTCGGTGGGCGTGGGGCGGGCCAGCACGGCAGTGGGGATCACACGCTCGGCGAGGTCGTACATCCGGGCGAAGTCGGTGGGGCGACGCCAGGCCGAGATGCGACCCGACCAGAAGAGGTGTTCGAGGGCGACCTTGCCGTCGTCCCAGTCCCACCAGGTGCCCTTCTTGCCCACCCGGGCCTCGAGGTCGCCGGCGGCGATGGGTCCCTCGGCGGCCACCCGCCGGTACACCTCGTCGACGTACCCGGGCCGACGCTGCTCGAGCTGCATGAACCGGCCCCACTTGTGGTCGCGCGCCATCTGCCACCGGTGCAGGTGATGGTGTTCGGTTGGCACGTGCGATGCCTCGTGCACCCAGTACTCGAACAACTCACCTGCCGCCGTGGCGTCGGCGATGAGGGTGCGCGGATGTGGCCCCAGCCGGGCGAACAGCGGCAACTCCTGACTGCGCACCAGCACGTTCACCGAGTCGATCTGGATGAGGCCCATGTGGTCGAGCGCGCGCCGGAGATGACGGCGATCGACCCGACCGCTGGGACGGGGCGCGGCAAAGCCCTGCGCACCGAGCGCGAGGCGTCGGGCTTCGTCGAGCGACAGGTGCTGCGCGCGCACCGGTGACGACCCGGGCCGGGTCAGTCGGCGACGGCGATGGTGACCGAGTTGATGACCACGTCTTCACGCGGGCGATCACTGCGGTCGGTGGCCACCTGCTGCATGGCGTCGAGCACCTCGAGGCCCTTCACGATCTGCCCGAAGTGGTTGTACTGCGGGGGCAGCTGCACACCGCTCTGGCCACTGATGAGGAAGAACTGGCTGCCGTTGGTGTTGGGCCCGGCGTTGGCCATGGCCATCGAACCGATCTGGTAGCGCTGGCGCACCGGCTCGTCGGGGAAGCGGTAGCCGGGGCCGCCGCGGCCGGTGCCGGTGGGGTCGCCGCCCTGGCACATGAAGCCGTTGATGATGCGGTGGAAGATGACGCCGTCGTAGTAGTGGTGCGCAGCGAGGAACACGAAGTTGTTCACCGTGATGGGCGCGTTCAGTGCGTCGAGGGCGATGACGATGGTGCCGAGCGATGTCTCCATCGTGGCCGTGTACCGCTTCGAGGTGTCGATCCCCATCTCGGGGGCCTCGGCGAACTGCTGCATGACCGGGGCGGAACCATCGAGGGGCGGGAAAGGTGTGGGCATGGCTGCGAGGCTATCCGGCCTGACGGGCGGCATAGTCGGCCAACAGCGCGTCGGCCTGGGTGGCAGCCTCGGTGAGGGCCTGCTGCGGATCGCCGCCGTTCAACACGGTGGCCAGCGCCCGGGCCGTGAGCACGCGCACCTCGCGCTGGGGCCCCAGCAGCGGCCCGACGGCCGTGGGCACGTCGGGGGTCTCGACCAGGCTGGTGTACGCCACTGCGAATCGTGGGTCGGAGGCATAGGTGGTGGCCAGCGGCTCGAGGTCGGCGGCATCGGGCCGGATGGGCACGTAGCCGGTGGCCGAGGCCCAGGTGGCCTGCGACTGGGCGCTGATGAGGTAGGCGATGTAGTCCCACGCTGCGGCCGCCTGGGCATCGCCCTTGTCGGCCGTGATCCACAGCGAGGCACCACCCACCAGCACGGTGGCCGCGCCGTTGGGGCCGGGCATCGGCGACACCGACACGTCGTCGGCCGCCACGTTGGGGGCGATACCGGCGGCGATGGCGGCCAGCACCGTGCCCAGTGCGGCAGAGGTGCCGATGGTCATCGCCCCCGGCTCCTCGGCGTCGGCGAGCTTCAAGAAGGCATCCTGACCGCTGACGTTGTCGCCCACGTTGAAGAACCACCCGTCGGCGACGCCCTGCTGGAGGTAGGCCATCAGGTCGACACCGGTCTGGTTGTCGAACAGCACCTCGGTGGCAGGCGCCGAGCGACCGTTGTCGTTGTTGGCGTAGAACTCGCCGGCCTTGGCGAACCACTGCTCGACGTACCAGCCGCCGCCACCGTCGAAGCTGGTGTCGAGCACCAGGCCGTACTTGGCGGCACCCGACTCGACGATCTGCTTCGACGCAGCGAGCATCTCGTCGAGTGTGCGCGGCGGGGCCTCGGGGTCGAGTCCGGCAGCGGCGAAGATCTTCTTGTTGTAGAACAGCACCGGGTTGCTGACGTTGAAGGGCATTGCCCACTGCACGCCGCCGGTGGAGTAGGCGTTCACTGCCGAGGGCAGCAGCACCGACCGGTCGAACCCGGCCGACTCGGCGCACGCCTCGACCGGGATGAACGAGTCGGTGTCGCGGAACGACTGCACCGCGTACTCGGGGGCCTGCACCAGTTCGGGGCGGCTGCCCTGGCCCGACTGCAGGTACTTGTCGATGACCTGCTCGTAACCGCCCTGGTTCTGCAGGGTGACCTTCACCTTGTCCTGGCTGGCGTTGTACTGGTCGGTGAGCGCAGTGAGCTGCTTCTCGAGCTCGGCGGTCATCCCGTGCCAGAACGTGATCTCGACCGGGCCGTCGGCGGCTGCGAGCGCATCGGTGGGGCACGGGGGCAGGCTGTCGAGCGGGGTGGCCGCCGTGGTGGACGGCGCCGCAGTGGTGCCGGGCGCAGCGGTGGTGTCGGTGACACCGGGTGCCGAGGTGTCGCCAGGGGCGGCCGTGGTGGCGGGAGCGATGGTGGTGTTGCCGGCGTTCTGCAGCGACCCTCCGCCACTGCTGCAGGCAGCGGCGAACGACGCCACCAGCACGGCGGCGGCGAGGGTGGTGGTGCGACCGCGACGGGCGGTGTGACGACGAGACATCAGCCCTTCACCGCCCCGGCCGTGAGGCCACGCACGAGTTGGCGCTGGAACACGATCAGCACCAGGGCGATGGGGAGGGCGGCGATGACGGTGCCGGCGATGGGCACGTTGAACCGCTCGATGTCGGGCACGCTCGCGTTGAGCAGTCGGAGTCCGGTCTGCACGGTGTTCATGTCCTCTTCGGTGGTGATCAGGTTGGGCCACAGGTACTGGTTCCAGCTCGCCAGGAACGAGAACAGCGCCAGCGCTCCGAGCGTAGGGCGCACCAGCGGCAGCGCCACCTCGCGCAGGAACCCGAGGTGACCGAGTCCGTCCATCACCGCCGCTTCGCGTAGTTCCTTCGGGATCTGCATGAACACCTGACGCATCAGGAACGTCCCGAATGCTGTGGCCAGGAACGGCACGGCGAGCCCCTGGTAGCTGTTCAGCCAGCCCAGTGAGTCGACGATGCGCCGGTTCACGACGAGCGTGGTCTCGAGCGGCACCAGCAGCGTGGCCAGGAACACTGCGAACCAGAAGGTCTTCAGTGGGAAGCGCAGGAAGGCGAACGCATAGGCGGCCAGCACCGAGGTGACCAGTTGCGCCGCTGTGACCACCACGGCGACGACGGTGGAGTTCCAGAGATAGCGGCCGAGGCGACCCTCGGTCCAGGCGTCGCGCAGCACCGACAGAGTGAGGTGCTCGGGCACGAACGGCCGGTCGAGCACCTTGCCACCCGGCTTCAAGGCCGCGAGCAGGGTGGTGTACACGGGCAGAAGCACGCACACCGCCACCAGCGCCAGCACGGCGAAGCGAGCAGCGGTGCGCCAGCCCGGCCGCACGTGGTCGATGCCGATGGCCCCCGTTGTGTCACTCGTTGCCATAGTGCACCCTCCGGCCCAGGCCGCGCAGTTGCAGCGCCGACAGCGCCAACAGCACGACGAACAACAGCACCGCCACACCTGACTGCAGGCCGGCGTCGCTGCGCGCCACCGAACTGCTGCCGTACACGAGGTAGGTGAGCGTGGTGGTGCTGTCCTGCGGTGTGGGACCGCCGTTGGTGAGCAGGTCGATCTCGCCGTACGCCTGGAACGCCCGACTGGTGAGCACCACGGCGACGAACACCAGGGTGGGCGACAGCATCGGCACAGTGACGTCGGTGAACCGCCGCCACGGACTGGCGCCATCCACATACGCGCTCTCGTGCAACTCGCGGGGGATGCTCTGCAGGCCGGCCGTCACCACGATGAACGTGAAGCCGAGGTTGGCCCAGATGCTCGACACGGCCACGCTGGTGAGCGCCGTACCGGGGTCGTTCAGCAGGCCGGGGCGCTTCATCACCGGGAACAGCGAGTTGAGCCAGTCGATGTTGGCGAGCACACCGCGTGAGGGCTGCAGCAGGAACAGCCACATCAGCGACGCCACCGCCACCGACGTGGCGACGGTGCTGGAGAACACGGTGCGGAAGAAGCGCACACCGCGGAGGTGCTTGTCGGCCAGGACGGCGAGCCCCAGCCCCAGCAGCACACCGACGGGCACGGTGAGCAGCGCGAACTTCACCGTCACCCACAGCGCGTGCTGGAACTCGTCGCTCTTGGCGATGTCGAGGTACTGCCCCCAGCCGTTGGTGCGGCAGTTGCGCGCCTGCGCATCGCAGCGCTGGCGACCCAGGAACACCGCACGGCCGAGCGGGTACAGCACGAACGTGACGAGGATGACGATCGACGGCGCCAGCATCGCCAGTGCGAGCATCGCCTCGCGCGCTCGGCCCGAGCCACGCCGCCGCGACGAGGCCGGGGTGAGGGCGACCGTCATCGATCCACCCGTCGGCCCGTGGTCGGATCGAAGTGGTGGCGGTGTTCTGCCGGCAGCCGCAGGCCCACCTCGTCGCCCACTCGGGCAACGGCATCGCCACCGGCGGCACCACGCACCACGATGCGGGTGTCGCCGACCTGGCAGTACACGAGCACCTCGTGCCCCAGTTGCTCGACGAGCGCCACCGTGGCGCGCAGCGACGAGGTGTCGTCGATGACGACGTGCTCGGGGCGGATGCCCACCTGCAGCGACCGTTCGTCGTCGGGACCGTCGGCCAGACCCGCGGGCAGCACGTTCATGGGTGGCGTGCCGATGAAGCCGGCCACGAACACCGATGCCGGCCGGGCGTACACCTCGGCCGGGGTGCCCACCTGCTCGAGTCGACCGCTGTGCATCACGGCCACGCGGGTGCCCATGGTCATCGCCTCGACCTGGTCGTGGGTGACGTACACGAACGTCGAACTGAGCCGCTGGTGCAGGGCCACCAGTTCGGCGCGCGTCTCGCTGCGCAGTTTGGCGTCGAGGTTGCTGAGCGGCTCGTCCATGCAGAACACGGCCGGCTGGCGCACGATGGCCCGGGCCAGGGCCACGCGCTGACGCTGGCCGCCACTCAACTGGCCGGGCTTGCGGCCCAGGTAGTCGGTGAGACCCAGCGCTGCCGCCGCCTGCTCGGCCGCCGCGGCCCGCTCGGCCTTGGGCACCTTGCGCACCTTCAGCGGGAACTCGATGTTCGCCCGCACGGTCTTGTGCGGATAGAGCGCGTAGCTCTGGAACACCATCGCCACGTCGCGCTCTTTCGGCTCGACGTCGTTCACGGCGACACCACCGATCGACACCACCCCGCTGGTGGGTGCCTCGAGACCGGCGATCATCCGCAGCAGCGTGCTCTTGCCGCACCCCGACGGGCCGAGCAGCACCATGAACTCGCGATCGGCGATGTCGAGCGTCACGTCGTCGACCGCCGTGACCCCGTCGAACATCTTGGTGAGGGACTCGAGCCGTACCGTTGCCACACGCCCACCGTAGGCGACGCAGCGCCCCGGTGCAGCCAGGCGATGAGTACCAGGGCGACATGACCCGGGCGAGCAGGGGCCGGTAGGGTGCGATCGATGTCGTCCGCCGAATCCACCAGCGAACCCGCCGCAGCGTCACCCGCCCTCGACCTCGCCCCCGCCCTCGACCTTGACGGCATCGGCCGCGACCTCGCCGACGTGGAGGCCGCACTCGCCCGACTCGACGCCGGCACCTACTGGACCGACGAGGTCACCGGCGGCGAACTGTCCGACGATCTGCTCGCCGAGCGACCCACGGCCCGGCGCGCCCCGGCCGAGTGACCTCGCGCCGCACCTGGGTGCGGCTGTCGCGTACCGCCCGCGTCTGGCGGCTCACCGTGCGCAACGCCTGGCGTTGGCTGTTGCACCGTGCCCGCCGTCGGGTGACCCACCGCGACCGGCGGGCCGACCTCGACGCCGCCTACACCCTGCGCACCGCCGACGACGTGGCCCGCGAACTGGGCTCGATGAAGGGCGCCCTGATGAAGGCCGGGCAATTGCTCGGCTTCGTCGTCGAGGCGCTGCCCGACGAGGCCCAGCGGTCGCTGTCGACGCTGTTCAGCGACGCACCGGCGATGGCCCCCTCGCTGGCCGCCCAGGTGGTGACGGCCGAGTTCGGTGCGCCGCCCGAGCGGCTGTTCCTCGACTGGTCGCCCGAACCGGCCGCTGCGGCCAGTATCGGCCAGGTTCACCGCGCCGTCACCCGCGACGGCCGCGAGGTGGCGGTGAAGGTGCAGTACCCGGGCATCGCGGCCTCGATCGAGGCCGACCTCTCCAACGCCGACCTGCTGTACCGGATGGTCAGCGCCTTCTCGCTGAAGGGGCTCGACACGCGGGCGCTGGTCGACGAGTTGCGGCTCAGGATGCGCGACGAACTCGACTACCGACTCGAGGCGGCGAACATCCGCGAGTTCGCCCAACGGTTCGAGGGGCACCCGTTCGTGCACCTGCCGGCGCTGGTTCCCGAGCACAGCGGTGCCACGGTGCTGACCACCGAGTGGATCGACGGCCTGTCGTGGAGCGAGTTCCTCGCGGTGGCCACACCCGAGGCACGCCAGCGCGCCGGCGAGGTGGTGTGGCGGTTCGCCCAGCACGCCATCCACCGCCTCGGCGTGTTCAACGGCGACCCGCACCCGGGCAACTACCTGTTCACCGCCGACGGCGACGTGACGTTCCTCGACTTCGGCATGGTGAAGCGCTGGGCGCCGGGCGAGTGGGAGCGACTGATGCCGTGCATGGACGCGATCGTCGTCGACCGCGACCCCGACCGACTGGTGGCGGCGATGGAGACGTCGGGGTTCCTGCGCGCCGGCCACGGCCTGGCCCCGCAGGCCGTGTTCGACTACGTCAGCAGCCCCTACCGGCCGTACCTCACCGACACGTTCACATTCGACCGCGAGTTCATGCGCGACACCGTCGCACGGATCATCGACGTGAACGGGCCGCACGCCGAGGTGATCGCCGTCATCGACATGCCGGCCTCGTTCGTGATGCTCGACCGGGTGGTGTGGGGCGTGAGCGCCCTGTTGGGCAAGTTGGGTGTGACGGGCCGGTGGCGCGAGATGCTGCTCGAGTACCGCCTCGACCAACCTCCCACCACCGACCTCGGACGCGCCGAACTGCAATGGCGGCAAGGATCGACCGCACAGTAATGTCGGCCAGGACTGTTGCGGTCGAGAACACTCGCCCAGACAGTCATCGACACACGAACTGTCGACATCGACAGTGACGCCGGGGGGAAGACGTGGCCGATCCGTACAAGCCGAGAGCGCCGTTCGCGCCGTGGGACCGCCGCGAGCTGCCGGGCGCGTTCGATGTCGAGGAGTCGGCCCGCCGTGTCGGCAACTACAAGTGGGCCGAGATGAAGTTGTTCGAGGCGCTGGGCGGCTGGGTGGCCACCGTGCCCGAACTCGACGTGAAGATGCGCCTCGGCACGCACTGCTACAAGCACGCCTGGCACGCCGAGCTGTGGCACAAGCGACTGCCCGAGTTGCGTGAGATGAACCCCGACCGGCTCACCCAGCCGGCCAACGACGCGCTGGTGCGCTTCGTCGAGGCGATGACCGAGCCCGAGGCGCCCGACCAGACCATCGAGAAGCTCGTCGGCGTGTACCGGGTGTTCATCCCCCGCTTCATCGCGGCGTACACGTTCCATCGCAACAACACGAGCCAGATCACCGATGCGCCCACCATCCGCTCGCTGACCTTCATCCTGCAGGACGAGTTCGACGACTGGCGCGACGGCGAGATGCTGCTGCAGTCGCTCATCGAGACGCCCGAGGAAGTCGAACGAGCCGCCGCCCACCAGGCCCGGCTCGAGAAGCTCATGCTCGAAGCCGGTGGCATCACCGGCCCTGGTTCGATCGGTTCCACCACCGGAGGTGCGTCATGAGGAAGTTCCTGCCCGTCGACGACCTGGCCCGCGACCAGCGGTTCAACAAGCTCACCATGGCCGACCGCATGGCCGACCCGCGCAGCGCCCTGGGCAAGGGCGACGAGGGGTCGCGCCGCGCCTCGAATCGTCTGGTGCCCAGCCGCCCCGACGCCAGCGCCGCGGCCCGCAGCCTGATGCACGGCATCTTCGTGGGCGAGATCCAGGCGCTCGAGGGTGCCGGGCGCACCTGCCACGACTTCCGCACCCAGGGCGACCAGGCCCGCCGCGCCCAGGACGCCACGTGCGATGACACCGGCCTCGCCGCCGACTGCACCGACGCCGTGCCGTTCGCGCTGAAGCTCGACATGGCGCGCCAGGCGTGGGACGAGGCCCGCCACGTCGAGATCAGCATCAAGCTCAGTGAGTGGATGGGCACCGAGGTGGGCGAGTTCGCCGAGAACACCGTGCTGTTCCAGGCAGCCTGCAGCACCGACCCCATCCTCCGGCTCGCCGGCGTGAACCGCGCCCTCGAGGGCCTCGCCATCGACGTGTTCACGACGATGAAGGAGTTCGGCGAACTGGCCGGCGACCCCTACCTCGAGTTCTGCGAGGACTGGATGCTCGCCGACGAGGTCACCCACGTGAAGATGGGCAGCGACTGGCTGCGCCGCGTCACCGAGAACGACCCCGAGCGCCGCAAGAAGGCCCTCGAGTTCCAGGGCGTGGTCGACAAGTTGTTCAGCTACGGCGGTACCCGCTCCGACAGCCAGGAGTCACCCATCGGGTTGGCCCGCCGCTTCCGCGACCTGGCCGGTTTCACCGACGCCGAGGTCGAGTCGATCGCCGAGGTGAGCCTGGCCGCGCTCGAGGAGCGCAAGGCCGCCGTGGCCAAGATGCAGCAGGCCGCCGACGCCATGGCCGAGCTCGCCGACGCATGAGCGTCACCGTCAGCCCGCAGGAGTTCCGCTTCGTGTCGTTCGACGCGGGGCTCATCCAGCGCGTGGCCGAGAGTCTGCTGGGTGCGCTGGGCATGGCCGACCGCAACCTCCACATCGAGGTCGACGAGACCACCCCGCTGGCGCGCATCCGCATCGATGTGACGGGCGACCCGATCGTCGTCCACGCCGAGAGCGGCGCGTTCGAAGACACCCGCCGGCCGCGTCAGCAGAGCGAGAACGCCACCGCGTCGTCGCTCGGGCGTGTGTTGCTGCGGGCCCGCGACCGGCTGGTGGGCGGGTTCGGCGAGGCCCCGGCCGACGACGCGCTGTCGCTGGCCCAGATGGCGGCGTGGGAGACCTACTGCGTCGGCCGCCTGGGCCGCCTGGGCGTCTCGGTGAACCAGCAGCGGTGGCGGTACAACTTCCGCAACCGCCACGGGTTCACCGACACCGGCGACACCGCGTTCGACCGGCTGTGGGCGAGCGACGGCCTCACCTGGGGCGAGCTCGACGAGATCAGCCGCACCGCCTGATCCGTGAGCAACAGCCGGGCGCACACCGGCCCACGCTCACGAAGCCCAGCGGTCCGTGAGCAACAGCCGGGCGCACACCGGCCCACGCTCACGAAGCCGGGCGGGTGGCGTTCGGTCGGGTTCGTCGACCGGCGAGGCGCGAGACTGCACGGGTGAGCGAGATCTGCACCCACGATGTCGACCTCGGCGACGTGACCCTCCGGGTCCACGAGGCCGGCGACCCGAAGAACCCCACCGTCGTGCTCAGCCACGGCTTCCCCGAACTGGCCCACTCGTGGCGGCACCAGTTGCCGGCCCTGGCTGCCGCCGGGTTCCACGTCATCGCCCCCGATCAGCGCGGCTACGGGCACTCCACCGCGCCCACGGCGGTCGACGCCTACGGCGTGCGCCAGCTCACCGGCGACCTCGTCGCCCTGCTCGACCGGGCGGGCAAGGACCAGGCCGTGTTCGTCGGCCACGACTGGGGTTCGCTGGTGGTGTGGGAGACCGCCCGCCTGCACCCCGAACGGGTGCGGTCGGTGGTGGGCGTGAGCGTGCCGCTCACCCAGTGGCCCGCCAAGCCCACCGACATCATGAAGATGGTCTACACCGACCGGTTCTTCTACATCCTCTACTTCCAGCAGGTGGGCCCGCCCGAGCGCGAGCTGGGTGCCGACCCGTACCGCTCGATGGCGAGTTTCCTCTACTTCGCCTCGGGCCAGGCGATGCAGGGCCGCGAGATGCCCACCGAGTTGCCCCCGATGGAGGGCACCGGCTTCCTCGACGTGATGGGGCCGGCCTTCCCCGACCGTCCGTACCTCGGGCCGGAAGGGCCGTGGCTCACCGAGGACGAGCTGCAGGCCTACGTCGACGAGTTCACCCACTCGGGCTTCTTCGGCCCGGTCAGCTGGTACCGCAACCTCGACGCCAACTACGAGATCCTGAAGGATCTGCCCGCCGACCGCATCAGCATGCCCAGCTACTTCATCACCGGCGAACTCGACGGGGTGAACCTGATGGATCCAGGCGGCATCGAGCGGATGCAGAGCCTGCTGCCCGACTTCCGCGGCTACTCCATCATCCCGGGCGCCGGGCACTGGGTGCAGCAGGAAGCGCCCGAGGCGTTCAACGCGGCGCTCCTCGCCCACCTGCACAGCCTCTGAACCGGGCTCGGACGCGCCGAGGGGGCGGCGCCGCGCTCGGCACCGCCCCCTCGCAACCGATCGATCAGCGCTGGTTCAGCTTGCTGAGCAGGCGAAGCATCTCGAGGTAGAGCCACACCAGGGTGACCAGCAGCCCGAATGCGGCGAACCACTCCATCGCCTTCGGCATGCCCGCCTTCGAGCCCTTCTCGATGAAGTCGAAATCGAGTGCCAGGTTCAGCGCCGCCAGCACGGCAGCGAAGATGCTGAGGCCGATGCCGAGCATGCTCGGCGAGTCGAGGAACTTCACGCTGCCGCCGAACAGGCTGATGACGAACGAGACGAGGTAGAAGGCCATGAGGCCGAGGGTGGCCATGATGACGGTGCGACGGAACCGGTCGGTGACCTTGATGACGTTGGTGCGGTAGAGCACGAGCATCACCAGGAACACACCGAGCGTGGCGCCGATGGCCTGCGCCACGATGCCGTCGTACCTCTCGTTGTACGCCTTGGAGATGACCCCGACGAAGAAGCCCTCGCCGAGGGCGTACAGCGGCGCCAGCACCTTGGCCCACATCGGCCTGAAGTACACGGCGATGGCACACGCCATGCCGACGAGCACACCGACGATGGCGAGGACCGGGAACTTGCCGCCGTTGGTGTCGAGGTCGGGACCGCTCGCCCAACCGAACGCAGCGGAGGCGAGCAGGATGACCATCAGTACGCCGGTGGCGGTGATGGTGCCGCCGACGGTCATGGTGCCCGACTTCCAGGTGGAGATCGGGCCGTCGTCGATGGGGGTGGCGCGAGTGCTGAGATCGGGCGCTGCCCAGCCGGCATCGGCGGTGGCGAGCGACGCGGCGTTGGCGTCGGCCGCCTGCTTCATCGCCTTGTCGTTCAGGAACGGGTTCGACACGGTGTCCTCCTGGATGGACGGGTAGGTGGTCGTACGCAGCCGACGCTATCCGCTCCTCGCGGCGCTGCTGCGCCGGCCCCGGCCTCAGGCGAGGTCGTGCGCGCTCGGCCCGTCCCACCGGTCGATGTCGGGCGGGCCGGTGAGCAGACCGGCGCACGACTGGGCCATCTCCACCATCACGGTGCTGTCGAAATGGTCCTGGAGCGCCTCGGCCGAGTCCCACTTCTGGATCACCAGATACCGGCCGGGATGGGTGAACGACGAGCACAGATCGATGTTGCGGCAGCCCGGCTGCATCCGGGTGAGCACGACGTACTTCGACAGCACGGCCAGCAGGGCGGCCTGGTCGGCGGCATCGAAGCGCAGGGTGACGATGGCGAGTTCGATGTCGTCGGACACGGCCCGGACAGTAGCGGACGAACGACTGACCCAACCGGGCCGAACAGTCGTAGCGATACCAACCCGACTGCGATCAGGATTGACGATGTACCAGGTGAATGCCGCCCTCCGGTGTGGGGGCGGTGGAAGCGTCGGTAATGTGGGAAGCCGTACCGGCCGATACCAACTCGGCTGCCTACCCTTCGAGGAGCTCCAGTGGCGAAAGATCGCGTGGAACGCGACGAAGAAGACCTCGTCCGGTTGTACCTGTCCGACATCGGTCAGTACACGCTGCTCACCAAAGACGACGAAGTGCGTCTGGCGAAGCAGATCGAAGCGGGCAAGGCAGCCGCCACGGAACTCGACGGTGCAGGCAAGGAAGTCAGCGCCACCCGCAAGCGCGAACTGCGCCGCCTGGTGCGCGAGGGCGAGGACGCCGAGCGCGCCTTCGTGCAGTCGAACCTCCGCCTCGTGGTGTCGATCGCCAAGAAGTACCAGGCCTCGGGCCTGCCGCTGCTCGACCTCATCCAGGAGGGCAACCTCGGCCTCATGCACGCCGTCGAGAAGTTCGACTGGCGCAAGGGCTTCAAGTTCTCCACCTATGCAACGTGGTGGATCCGTCAGGCCATCACCCGCGGTATCGCCAACACGGGTCGCACCATCCGCCTGCCAGTCCACGCCGGCGACACGCTCGCCCGCCTGCAGAAGGCCCGCAGCAGACTCGAGCTGAAGTTCGGCCGCCCGGCCACCCTTGCCGAGCTCTCGAAAGAAGTCGAGATGCCCGAGGACAAGGTCACCGAGGCGCTGCGCTTCGCCGCCGAACCGTTGTCGCTCAGCGAGCCGCTGCGCGAAGACGGCGACGCCGAACTGGGCGACGTCGTCGAAGACCGGTCGGCCGAGAGCCCGTTCGAAGTGGCGGCCACTGCGCTGCTGCCCGAGGAGATCGCCCGCCTGCTGGCACCGCTCGATGAGCGCGAGCGCGAAATCCTGAAGTTGCGCTTCGGTCTCGACCGCGGCGAGCCGCGCACGCTCGAGGAGGTGGGCGAGCACTTCAACCTCACCCGCGAGCGCATCCGCCAGATCGAGGCCCGGGCGATGAGCAAGCTGCGTCACCCCAGCTCCGACACCGGGGCGCGCGACCTGCTCGCTGTGTGACCACACGCGTCGTCTCGACGTTCGATGGCAGCGAATGGCGCCTCCGGCGCCGCTGGCTGCCGCACCGTGAGGGTGTGGGGGTCCGCTCCCGTTTCGCCACCCGACGCCGCCAGCGCGCCAAACGACGCGAGGAACCGCACGAGCCGGCCGGGCAGCGGTGGTACGACTTCCTCGATCTCGGTCACGGCTGCGCCGACGACGACCTCGGCGCAGTCGTCGCGCTCGCAGTCGTGCTGGGCCTGATGGCACTCATCGTCGCGTTCGGCGGTCCGGTGCTGCTGCTGGGCATCGACCTGGCCTGGTTCATCGTCGTGCTGCTCCTCGGGGCCTTCAGTCGCTTCGTGCTGCGCCGGCCCTGGAGTGTCGAGGCGGTGGCTGACGACGGCACACGCCGCGAGTGGAAGGTGAAGGGGTACCGCGACGCCGGCCGGCTGCGCGATGCGCTGGCGGGCGAGTTCAGCCGCGGGCTCGACCCCCGCCCCGACGACCCGTTGCTGTCGCGGTAGACGCCCGGCGCAGGAGGGTGCTCAAGTCGTCGGCGAACCCGCCGATAACCGAGCGTGGACCTGCTGCCCAATGCGCTGTCGTTCCGCGTCGTCACCACGATCGACGTCGATGACGACGACCAGATCCCGCGCGGTTTCAACGGGCGCGTCCGGCGCACGTTCCCCAACGGCCAGCGAACGGTCGCCTGGCTGCGCGACGGGGTGCTGCACGACCCGGCCGCCTCGCACCCGGCCTTCCGGGTGCTGCGCCCCGACGGATCGGTGAAGTACGAGATGCACTACCGCGAGGGTGTGCTGCACGACCCCAGGCCGCGCGTTCCGGCCGTACGCGGCTACTTCGCCAACGGCACGCTCCACTACGAGGAGCGCTATCAGGGCGGCCGTCGCCACGACGGACCCAAGGGCGAGGCCGCGCTGCGCAAGTGGCGCGCCGACGGCACGCTGCGCCACGAACTGCGATACACCAACGGCGCCCGGGTCGCCTGAACCTGCGCTTGCTGAACCTGGGCGGTCTGAACCCGTTCGGGCTCAGGTGCGGCGACGGCGCTGACGCTCCATCAGACTGCACCAGTCCCACTGCGCACCGCCCATGGCCGTCACCTCGGCCAACATCTGACCGACGAGCGAGGTGACCGGCAGCGGCACGTTCATCGCCTCGGCCTCGTCGAGCACCAGACCGACGTCTTTGCGCATCAGCGTGGTGGAGAACCCGTAGTCGTACTCGCTCGCCAGCATCCGCTCGGCGCGGTTGGCCATCTGCCACGACGCCGAACTGCCCTGCAGCATCACGTGGATGACCCGGTTCACGTCGAGTCCGGCGGTCTCGGCGAAATCGAGGCCTTCGGCCAGGGCCTGGCAGAGACCCACCACGCAGATCTGGTTGGTCATCTTGGTGATCTGCCCCGCACCCGATGGTCCCATCAGCACGATGCGCGCGCCGTACGCGGCCACGATCGGTTCGGCCGTGACGAACGCGTCTTCGTCGCCACCCACCATGACGGTGAGGGTGCCGTTGCGGGCCCCATCGACACCGCCCGAAACGGGCGCGTCGAGGAACTGGGCACCGACCGCCGCCACCTCGACGGCGACCTCACGCGACGCCTGGGCCGACGTTGTGGAGTGGTCGATCCACACCGCGCCCGGGACGAGAACGGGCACGATTGCGGCAGCGACTGCGCGGAGCTGTGGGTCGGCGGGCAGCGAGGTGACCACCAGGTCGCGGCCCGCAGCCGCAGTTGCGGGATCGGCCGCCGACGCACCGCCGTGCTCGGCCACCCACTGGTCGGCCAGTCCGGGTACCGCGTCGCACACCGTGACCTCGTGCCCTGCCTTGGCCAGATGGGCGGCCATGTGCCAACCCATCCGACCGATTCCGACGACGGCGACCGTGCTCATGCCGGCACCCCCGGCTTGCCGCGGTCGGCCAGGGTGAAGCCACCGGCCAGGCGGGCATGCACCCGGCCGCCGCAGGCCATGGCGAGGATCAGCACCATCTCGTCGGGGCGCGGCCCGTCGGGCACGCCCACCTCGATGGCGTCGTAGTGGCTACCCACGTAGCTCCACTCGAGGTGGGTGATGGGCACGTCGAGGCGGGCACCGACGGCGCCGACCTTCTTGGTGCTGGGCACGATGGCCGTGCCCTTGCCCAGCGCGGCGCGCATGCCGCCGCCGCCGGGGATGTGCCACATCGCACCGTGCTCGATCTCGCCGGCCGAGCCGACGATGGCGCCCTTGCCGTAGCCGTCGATCACCGAGGCATCGCCACCGAGATGTCCGATCAGCATGGCGCCGAGACGCTCACCCAGCGCCCGGAGTTCGTCGGAGGCGGGGCTGAGGTCGTCGACATATCGACCCACGTAGGGGTTGGCGACGACCGCGGCGATGGCGCCCTTCAGCGCCGGCCGCTCGGGGGCCGGGCCGAGATCGTGATGGATCTCCTCCACGACGGTGACGATCTTGCGGATGGGGAACAGCATGGCGACACTCCTCTGAAACGACCGAGGTGCACCGTACCGCGCCCTCCGCTCCGCCTTCGGGGTCGACACGAGCGCCGCCCACGGTGGTGGACCCGTTGCCCGCGTCTTCGTGGGCGTGTGGCGGAGGTGGACGGGAATCGAACCCGCCGGACGAGGATCGCTCGTCCCAACCGCTTTGAAGGCGGCGGAGTCCACCAGGTACCCGGACACCTCCATCACTGAGGCTAGAGCACCGGACGACGACCCGGCTCGGTCGAACGCCGACCCGGCGCCGAGGGCCGCGCCCGCGGTACCGTCGCAGCCGATGGACGAGCGACCGGTGCTGTTCGTGTCGGCGGTGCTGTGGGAGCAGTGGGGCGACGCGCTGCGCGCCCAGGGCGACTTCTACGTGGTGCTGTTCCACCCTGGCCAACGCGTGAGCGAGGCCGACCTGGCGCAGGTGACGGTGGCGTGCCTGTCGGGTGACCTGTGGCCTGAGTGGTCGTCGGCCTACATGCGCTGCTGTCTCGGTATCCCCCACCTCGACTGGTTCCAGTCGTTCAGCGCCGGGGTCGACAGCCCGGTGTTCGGCCTGCTGATGGACCGCGGCGCACGCCTCACCTCCGCGTCGGGGGCGTCGGCCATCCCGATCGCCCACCATGTGGTGATGGGCCTGCTGGCCCTCGCCCGCCGTCTGCCCACGATGCTGCGACAGCAGCACGAGCACCGCTGGCAGATGCACCGCCTCGACGACCTCGAGGGGCGCTCGGTGGGTGTGGTGGGCATGGGGCCGATCGGGCTGGAGGCGGCCCGCCTGTGTGCCGAGTTCGGCATGCGGCCCATCGGCATGCGCCGCACGGTGCAGGGCGACGAGCCGTGCGAGACCTGGACCTTCGCCCGGCTCGACGAACTGCTGTCGACCGTCGACGACCTCGTGCTGGCGCTGCCGCTCACGCCCGACACCAACGGGCTGATCGGTGCGCGCGAACTGGCACTGCTCCGGCCGGGTGCCCGTCTGGTGAACGTCGGGCGCGGCGAACTGATCGACGAGGACGCACTGGTCGACGCACTGCGACGAGGCCACCTCGCCGGCGCTGCGCTCGACGTGTTCGTCACCGAACCACTACCGGCCGAGCATCCGCTGTGGGATCTGCCGAACGTGATCGTCACCCCGCACATCGCCGGAGCGACACCCCTCGCCGACGACCGCGCCGCTGCCATCTTCGTCGACAACCTCGGCCGCTACCTGCGCGGCGAACCGCTGCGCAACGAAGTGTTCCGCTGACGTTGTGGGCGGTGCCGCCCCTCGGTACCGTCGCCTCTACTTCCCCCGATCGACAGCGACTCACGCTCTCGGGGGTACCCGTGTACACACTCTGCTGGTCCGCCAAAGGCGGCTGCGGCACCACCGTCGTCGCCAGCGCCCTGGCCGTTCTCTCGGCGCGTTCCGTGCCCACCATCATCATCGACCTCGGCGGCGACGTGCCGGCCGCGCTGGGCCTGGCCGAGCCGGGCGAACCCGGGGTGGGTGATTGGCTCACCGCCGCACGGGCCCGGCCCGAGGCACTGTGGAACCTGGCGGTCGACGCCAGCGACGCGCTGCGCGTCGTGCCGCTGGGCACGCCACCGGTGGCCGGACACCTCGCCTGGGAACGCCTCGCCGATGCCTGCGCGGTCGCGCCGGGTGCCGTGGTGATCGATGCCGGAAGCGTGCTGCCACCGCCCATCGCCCACCGCAGTGCGGCACAGTCGCTCATCGTGACGCGGCCGTGCTACCTGGCCTTGCGTCGGGCGGTGCGCTGCACGGGCCTGGCCACGGGCAGCGTGCTCGTGCGCGAGCCGTCGCGAGCACTCAGCGCCATCGACGTCGCACACGCGATCGGCGCCCCGGTGGTGGCCGAGCTGGTGTGGGACCCGGCGGTGGCCCGCGCTGTCGACTCGGGCATGTTGGCGGCACGACTGCCGCTGTCACTGGTGCGGCCACTGCAACGCCTGGTCACCGCCGGCGCTGCCGCATGAACGGCGCCCGCAGTGCGGGTCCGCCACGGTCGCTCGGCGCCTTCGGCTTCGGCCCGCTCGACGAGTGGCTCGACGACGACGAGGTCAGCGAGGTGCTCGTGAACGCCGGCGGCGAGGTGTGGGTCGAGCGGCGCGGGTGCGCTCTCCATGCCGGCCCCCAGTTCGCCGCGCGCCTCGCACCGGGTGTGCTCGAGGTGGTGATCGAGCGCATCCTCACCCCCATCGGCCGACGACTCGACCGACTGTCGCCGATGGTCGACGCCCGTTTGCCCGACGGGTCGCGGGTGTGCGCCGTGCTGCCACCGATCGCCGTCGACGGACCGTGCCTGGCCGTGCGGCGCTTCACACCCCGCGCCCTCGGCCTCGACGCGTTCGCCGCACCGGAGGTGGTTGCACTGCTGCAGCGCCTGGTCGAGCGGCGCTGCAACATCGTCGTCAGCGGCGCCACCTCATCGGGCAAGACCACCCTGCTCGGCGCGCTCACCGCGGTGGTGGGCGGCCACGAACGCGTCATCACACTCGAGGACACGGCCGAGTTGCAGGTGGGCGCATCCCACGTGCTGCGGCTCGAGACCCGCGCCGCCGGCGCCGACGGCCTCACCGAGGTCGACATGGCGGCCCTGGTGCGCACGGCGTTACGGCTGCGCCCCGACCGGTTGGTGGTGGGCGAGATCCGCGGACCTGAGGCCGTCGACCTCCTCCAGGCGCTGAACACCGGGCACGACGGCTCGCTCGCCACGCTGCACGCCAACACGCCCGGCGATGCGTTGGCCCGACTCGAGTCGCTCGTGGTGCGAGCGGCATCGAGCTGGCCCATCGACGCGGTCCGCGAGCAGGTGCACCGGTCGATCGATGTGGTGGTGCACGTCGAGCGCACCAGCGATGGTGTGCGGCGCATCGGCGACGTGGCCGAGGTCGCCGATGCGGGCGTTGCCATGCCGGCGGCACGCACGCTCCTGCTGGCCGACGCCGACCGGGTGGTGGCCGAACCGCAGCGGTGGCGGCGATGAACGCGCCCACGTTCATCGCCGCAGCGGCAGGGGGTGCGGTCCTGCTCTTGGGCGCAGCGTGCAGGCCAGCACCCTCGCGTGCGCCACGCCGTCTCCGCCCATCGGCGGAGGCGGGTGGTAGGGCACGTCGCGGCCCCGCCGTGTCCGGCCTCGACCACTCCATCGCGTTGCTCGACCACCTCTGCCGCGAACTCCGAGCCGGGGCCAGCTTCTCGGCCGCGCTGGTCGACAGCCTCGACCAGCACCCGGCCGTACTGGCAGGGCTGCGCACCGCACTGCACCGCGGCGCACCGGTGGGCGATGCGCTGGCACGCTTGGCCGCGCATCCCGCTGCGCCGCTCGATGCCACCGACGTGCTCGTGGTGCAGGCACTGCGTGCCGCGCACACCGCCGGTGGATCGGGGGTCGACGCGCTCGACCGGGCGGCGATCGTGCTACGCGAGCGCCGTGCCTGGCGACACGAACGCCGTGCCCAGAGCGCCCAGGCTCGGCTGAGCGCCCGCGTGCTCACCCTGCTGCCCGTGGTCTTCGCGGGGTGGGGCATCGCCACCGACAGCCGTGTCCGAGCCGCATACGCCATGTCGCCGCTGCCCAGTGTGTGCACCGCATGCGGTCTGCTGCTCGATCTGGCGGGCTGGTGGTGGATGCGGCGGCTCGTCCGCGGTGCCGCATGAACGGGCTCATCGCCGTGTGCACCGCGCTCGTGGTGTGCGGCCTCGGCGCGGCAGGTCGGCACCGCCTCGTCGTGGCTCGTCCCGACGCCGACGCATCACTGCGCCACCCACCGGCACACCCCCGACCCGCACGGGGCGGTCGGTTCGAACTGCAACGCCGACGCGATCACCGCCTCGACCAGACGTTCCCCGATCTGCTCGACCTGTTCGTCGTCACGGTGCAGGCCGGGCTGCTGCCCGTGCAGGCCGTTGCCGACCTCCGCGCGATCGTCGACCCGGTGCTCGTTCCCGGCCTCGACGAGGTGGTCGCCCGGATCGACCGCGGTGAACGGTTCACCGACGCCCTGTCGGCACTGGTCGAAGCGTGGGGCCCACGTGCCCTCATGTTCGTGGCCACCGTCACTGCCACCGAGCGCAGTGGCCTCGCCCTGGCGCCCGCGCTCGAACGGCTGGCCGACGAGGCCCGCCAGCACCGCCGCCGCGGTGCCGAGGCCTCCGCTCGCGAGCTGCCGGTCCGCCTCTCGTTCCCCTTGGTGCTGTGCACCCTGCCCGCGTTCGTCCTCGTGGCGATCGTGCCCTTGCTCGTCGGAGCCCTGTCGTCGCTGCGCTCGACCTGAGCCACCGACCCCACATCCACCGCTCCCCTCCGGAGGAACCATGCCCGCTCTGCTGCTCCGTACCCAGGTCCGCTGCCTGAACTCCGCGCTCCAGGCTCTCGACCCTGCACCTCGGCCCGACATCGAACAACACTCGTCGACCTCGCCCGTCGTGCGCGACCGCGGCCAGGCCACCACCGAGTACGCCCTCGTCATGCTCGGCGCGGCGGCCATCGCTGTGCTCATCATCGCCTGGGCCACCGCCGGCGGTGGCGCCGGGAAGATCGGCCGCCTGTTCGACCGGGTGATCGATGCGGTCCTCGACAAGATCTGAACCGCATCGGCCCGACGCCGGGCAGGCGGCTGTCGAACTGGCGCTCAGCCTGCCGCTGGTGTTCGTGGTGCTGCTCGGTGTGGTGCAGGTGGGCCTGGTGGTGCGCGATCAGTTGCTGGTCGATCACCTCGCCCGCGAGGCGGCGCGCGCCGCCGCGCCGGCAGCCGCACCCACTGCTGCTGCACGCAGTGCGGTGGCGGGCGAACCCGACGACCGCGCCAGGGTGGTCGTGCGCCTCACCGATCAGCAGGTGCGCGCGACCGTCACCGTGGTGAACCACACCGACGTCCCGCTGGTGGGGCTCTTCCTGCCCGACGTCACGCTGCGCGGCACGGTGACGATGCAGCGCGAGCCCCCATGACGCACCTGCCGTGCCGCACCCGCCGTGCCGCACCCGCCGGCCATCGTCGACAGCGCGGTAACGTGCGCCGCCATGGACCTGCACTGTCGGATCAGCACGGTGGGCGCCCTGCCCACGCTGCAGGTCGACGGCGAACTCGACCTGGCGTCGTTGCCCGAGTTCCAAGCTGCGATCCACCGACTGCTCGGCGACGCGCCGGGCACCACCGTTGCGGTCGATGTCGACGGCCTGAGCGTGCTCGACGACACCGGCCTCGGGGTGCTGCTCGGCGCGGCCGGCCGCGCCCGCCAGCACGGCGGCGACCTCGTGGTGGTGTGCAGCACCCCGCGGCTGCTGGAGCGCTTCGAACTGTCGGGGCTGGGGCGCGCCGTCGAGGTGCGCCAGCGACTGGCGCCCTGACATGACCCGTCCCACCGAGCCCACCACCACGGTGTGGGTGCTCGCCGATCAACTCGACCGGTACTCGAGCGCACTCGCCGACGCACACCCACAGACGCACCGCATCCTCGTCGTCGAGAGCACGGCCAAGCTCACCGCCAAGGCGTGGCACCGTCAGCGTGCACACTTCCTCATCACGGCGTTGCGCCGCTTCGCCGACGAGCGGCGGGCCGAGGGGTTCGAGGTCGACCACCGGCGTGCCGTATCGCTGGCCGCAGGCTTCCACGCGCACGTGGCCGAACACGCGCCCGCCCGGGTGGTGGCGATGGAGCCCACCAGCCGCGACGGCCTGGCGCTGCTACACCGTCTGGGCGTGCACACCACTCGGTCGAACCAGTTCCTGTGCCACCCCGACGAGTTCGCCGAGTGGGCCGCCGGACGGCGCACCTTCACGATGGAGCACTTCTACCGCTGGCAGCGACAGCGGCTGGGCTACCTGATGGACGGTGACGAGCCGGCGACGGGCCGCTGGAACTACGACGCCGACAACCGTGAGGCACCGCCCAAGGACGGTCGCAACCACTGGCCCGCGCCACTCACCGATCCGCTCGACGACGTCGACCACGGGGTGCTCGCCGACCTCGATGCGATCGACGGCATCCGCCTGTGGGGTGCGCCGCCCGACGGCACGTGGGCCACCGCGCGCGCCGGGGCCCTGCGCCGCCTCGACCACTTCGTCGAACACCTCCTGCCGCGCTTCGGCCCGCACGAGGACGCCATGCTCACCGGCAGTTGGCACCTCGCCCACGGCCTGCTCGCCCAGTACCTGAACAACGGCCTGCTGCACCCACGCGAAGTGTGCGACGCCGTAGAGGCCGCGTACCGCGCCGGGCACGTGCCCATTGCATCGGCCGAAGGCTTCATCCGCCAGGTCATCGGCTGGCGCGAGTACGTGTGGGGCCTGTACTGGCTGTGGGGCCCCGACTACGTGCAGGCCAACGAACTGGGCGCCGAGCGCGCCCTCCCACCTGCACTCACCGGCCGAGCACCCACCCAGATGCGCTGCCTCGCCACCACCCTGCAGACACTGCACGACCACGCCTGGGCGCACCACATCCAGCGGCTGATGGTGCTGGGCAACCTGGCGCTGCTGGCCGGGGTGAGCCCGCAGGCCATGACCGACTGGATGTGGGCCGGCTTCGTCGACGGCGCCGAATGGGTGATGGTGCCGAACGTGGTGGGCATGGCGCTGCACGCCGACGGCGGGCGGATGGCCACCAAGCCCTATGCCGCCGGCGGCGCCTACATCGACCGGATGAGCGACTACTGCAAGGGCTGCCGGTACGACCGCAAGCAGCGCACCGGGCCCGACGCCTGCCCGTTCACCACCCTCTACTGGGACTTCCTCGCTCGCCACAGCGAGCGGTTCGGACGCAACCCGCGCATCGTCACCCAGGTGCGGGCGGCGCAGAAGCTGGCCGACCTGCCCGCCGTGCGCGAGCGCGCCGACGAGGTGCTACGGCTGCTCGACGCGGGCGAGTTGTAGACCGCGCTACCGCGGCCGCACCTTGCGCACGCCGCGTCGGTCCTGCGCCTTGTCGTGGGCACGCTGTTCGTCCTCGAGCGCCTGCTCCTCGGCCACCAGTCGCTTCAGCGCATCGAGCCGTCGGGTGTCGAGGGTGCCCGCGGCGATTGCCGCCTGCACGGCGCACCCGGGCTCGTCCTCGTGCTTGCAGTCGCGGAACCGGCAGTGATCGGACAGGTCGAACACGTCGGCGAACGCCCACTCGATGCCGCGGCCACTGCTCCACAGGCTGACGGCACGAACACCCGGGGTGTCGATGAGCCAGCCGTGCTCGCCGCCCTTGTCGCCCGGGAGCGCCAGCAACTCGCACGCGGTGGTGGTGTGGCGGCCCCGCCCGTCGCCCTCGCGCACCTCGGCCACCCGCTGCGCGGCCTGCCCCACCAAGGCGTTCACGAGTGTGCTCTTGCCCACGCCGCTGGCACCCAGCAGCGCCATCGTCTCGCAGAGGCCCACCAGGTCGCGCAGCGCATCGACGCCCTCACCGCTCACACCGCTGGCGCACAGCACGGGCACCCCCACGGCCACGGCCTCGAGCGCGGCGATGGAGGCCGCCGGGTCGTCGACCAGATCGCGTTTGGTCAGCACGATCGCGGGCGAGGCGCCGCTGTCGAAGGCCAGCACCAGTTCGCGTTCGAGCCGCCGCTGGTTGGGTGGCGAGGTGAGTGCGTGCACCAGCACCACCACGTCGATGTTGGCCGCGATGGTGTGCGCCACCGCTCGGCTGCCCTCGAACGAGGCCCGGCGGGTGAACCCGCTGTGGCGCGGCACGACGTGCTCGACACGTTCGCCGTCGTCGCTGATGACCACCCAGTCGCCCACCGCCACATCGGCGCCGATGTTGCGCACGCGCACCGGCTCGCCGTCGGCCTCGTACAGCACCGAACTCCACCCCCGGTCGAGCCGAGCCACCCGCCCGCAGTGGCGGCCCGGGGCAACCGTCGCTAGGGCCTCGTCGAGGCGGCGGTCCCACCCCAATCGCTGGTCGCCGCCCGCCTGCTGCGACGTCACTGCGGCATCACTCGTTCATCCGGTAGGCGAGGGCGAAATCGGGATCGGTGAGCGCAGGACGATCGGCCCGGAACGGTTCGATCGGCTGGCGGCTCGAACCCGTGGTCGCCAGCTCGGCGACGATCTCGCCGATGAGCGAGGCGAACTTCGCCGCGTGGGCGGCACCGAACCCCACCGTGATGCGCGGGTGCCCCGGCAGGCGGTCGAGCACGAAGTCGCGGTCGGGGGTCATGTCGTACAGGCAGGTGCGGCTGTACAACTCGGGCCCGACCGCGCCGGGCAGCCGGCGGCGCAGGAAGTCGAGATACATCGCCGTCTCGTCGGGCTCGGGGTCGAACGAGCGGGTGTCGGGCGTGACCCAGCGGCCGCTCACGTCGCGGCTCACCTTCACCGCCACCTCGCCGTAGACGGGGAACCCGTAGAACACGTGCTCGTCGTGCCAGATCCACATCGGGAACCGGTCGGGCAGGAACTCGCGCACGTTCGGCGTGGCGAACCAGCTGACCTGCTCCTGGCTGACGGTGAAGCGCCAGTCGTAGCCGAGCGGACGCAGCAGCTCCTCGGCCCACGACGCCGTGCACAGCACCACCGACTCGGCGCGGAACACACCGGCCGAGGTGTGCACCTCGACGTGCGAGTCGTGGTGGGTGAACGCCGTCACCTTGGTGTCGGCGAGGAACTCGACGCCGCGGGCGCGCGCCAGCGCGCGGTGGGCACCGTTGGCGCGCCTGATGTCGAGCAGGCCACCGTTCTCCTGGAAGAGGCCCACCACGTCGTCGTCGATCCGCCACTGCGGCCAGCGTCGACGCACCTCGGCGGCGTCGAGATGCTCGCGGGACACGTCGGCCGGCAGCGTGGCGCCGTAGTTGTGCAGTTCGAGTTCACCCGGTGTGTCGCGCACGGCCAGGTCGAGGCCGCCGGTGGTGGTGACGAGCGTGAGCCCCGACTCGTCCTCCACATCGGCCCAGGCCCGGAACATCTCGTGGGTCATCGTCGTGTAGTCGGCCGAGTGGTAGGCGTGGCGGATGATGCGCGAGTGGTCGTCCGAACCTCCCCGGCCGTGCCCCAGCGGGAACTGCTCGATCACCAACACATCGGTGGCGCCCGCCCGGGCGAGCCGGTAGGCCGCGGCGCTGCCGAGGGCTCCGGCCCCCACCACGATGTGGTTGTAGTGCCGACCGTTCACGGCAGTCGATGTGTGTTGCATGCCTCATCCTCCGAGCGGACCGCTCACAGCACCGAACGGTAGCGTTTTGCCGGTTTCCCCCGACCGCACGTGCAGAAGAGGTCCCCCCACCATGCTCGCCCGCCTCGCCCGCTGGAGCTTTCGTCGTCGTCGCGTCATGGTGTTCGCCATCTGGGTGCCGCTGCTGGTGGGCCTGAGCGCCATCTCCGGCGCCATCGGCTCCGACTACCGCACCAGCTTCACCCTTCCCGACAGCGAGTCGAAGATGGTGCAGGAGACGCTGCAGGGCATCGGCAACGGCGAGCAGGCCGGCATGGTGGCCCAGATCGTGTTCACCGCCACGCAGGGAACCACCGACCCCGCCGTCGTCGAGGCGATGAACGGCCTGTTCGACCAGGTGGCCGAGATCCCTGGCGTCACGGTCACCAGCCCGTACTCACCTGAGGGCGCTCGCTTCAACAGCGCCACCGAACCCATTTCGTTCGCCCAGTTGTCGGTCACCGAACGCGACCAGCAGCAGATGCTGGCGCTCGGCAACCAGATCAAGGAGATGGGCGCGTCCATCGACGTGCCCGGCCTGCGCGTCGAGTACGGCGGCCAGGTGTTCGCCACGTTCGAGTTCCCCGAGAGCGAACTGCTCGGCATCCTCGCCGCCATCGTCATCCTGCTCGTCGCCTTCGGCTCGGTGCTGGCGATGGGCCTGCCCATCGGCACCGCGCTGTTCGGTCTGGGCGTCGGCTTCGGCATCGTCGGCCTCGCCTCGAACGTGCTGCGCATGCCCGAGTTCTCGGCGCAGATGACGGCGATGATCGGCCTCGGTGTGGGCATCGACTACGCGCTGTTCATCGTCACCCGCTACCGCGAGAACCTGCGGGGTGGCATGAGCCCCGAGGACGCCACCGTCGAAGCGGTCGACAGTTCGGGGCGCGCGGTCATCTTCGCCGGCATCACCGTGATGATCTCGCTGCTGGGTCTGTTCGTCATCGGCATCGAGTTCGTGCGTGGCCTCGCCATCGCCGGCGCCACTGGTGTGCTGATGATGATGTTCGCCGCCGTCACCCTGCTGCCCGCACTGCTCGGGTTCGCCGGTCGGCGCATCGAGGTCACCTCGCGTGCGGCCGCCATCTCCGTCACTGCCTTCGTGCTCCTCATGCTCGTCGGTGTGTTCACCGGCCTGGCACTCGGTGTGGCCGCCCTGGCGGGTCTCGGCATCGCGGTGCTCACCATGGCCATCAGCTTCACGCCGGCAGGCCGTGCGCTGCGCACACCGCTGCCGCCACGCCACGACAAGCCGCGCGAAGAGCAGTTCTGGTTCCGGTGGAGCCGCTACGTGCAGCGCCGCCCCTGGCCGGCATTCCTGGGTGGCGCCGCGGTGCTCATCGTGCTGGCGCTGCCGCTGTTCTCCATCCGCATGGGCTTCGGCGACACCGGCAACCTTCCCGAGGAGCAGACCGCTCGTCGCGCCTACGACCTGCTGGCCGACGGGTTCGGCCCCGGCAGCTCGGGTCCGCTGGTGCTGGTGAGCACCGACCCCGCCGCCGATGCCGCCAGCGTGGCGGCCGTCGACGAGGCGCTCACCAACGATGCAGCCATCGCCTTCGCCTCGCCCGGCACCGAGATCGCCCCGGGCACCTGGTTGTGGCAGGCCTATCCGGTCAGCAGCCCGCAGGACGAGGCCACCACGGAGCTGGTCGAACGCCTCCGCGCCGACACGCTCCCGGCCACCGGGATGGCGGTGATGATCGGCGGCTTCACCGCCGGCAGCATCGACTTCTCTTCGTACCTGGGCGACCGCCTGCCGCTGCTCATCGGCGCCGTGCTGGTGCTGTCGTTCCTCCTCCTCATGTTGGTGTTCCGCAGCGTGCTCGTGCCCCTCAAGGCCGTCATCATGAACCTGCTGTCGGTGGGCGCCGCATATGGCGTGGTGGTGGCCATCTTCCAGTGGGGCTGGGCGAAGGACCTGTTCGGCATCGGCAAAGCCGGCCCGGTCGAGGCCTGGGCGCCGATGATGCTGTTCGCCATCGTGTTCGGCCTGTCGATGGACTACGAGGTCTTCCTGCTGTCGCGAATGCGCGAAGAGTTCGTGCGCACCGGCGACAACCACATCGCTGTGGCCGACGGCCTGGCCGCCACCGCCCGCGTCATCACCGCCGCAGCCCTCATCATGGTGTGCGTCTTCGGCGCCTTCGTGCTGGGCAACGACCGGCAGCTGAAGCTGTTCGGCCTCGGCATGGCGGTGGCGGTGCTCGTCGACGCCACCATCGTGCGCATGATCCTGGTGCCGGCCACCATGGAACTGCTCGGCAGCCGAAACTGGTGGATGCCCGCCTGGCTCGATCGCATCCTGCCGCGCATCGAGGTGGAGGGCCATCGCCCCGAGGCGGTCACCGACGCGCTCGAGGGCGGCGACGGCGACGACGACCAGCCGCTCGACGACCGCGAACCCCAACTCGTCTGACCGGGGGTTGTTCACCCACCGTTCATCTCGGAGGGTAGCTGCGTTCACCGAACCTTCACGACCCGCCACGGGCTGGTGCTACGGTTCGCGTCGCCACTATCCCCCGTGAACGGAAGGCATTCCATGACATCAACCAAGAAAGCGTTCGCCGCACTCGCAGCCCTGGGCATCCTGCTCACCGCCTGCGGTAGCGACGACGAGAGCACCAGCACCACCGCTGCAGCAGCCGAGACCACGGCCGCCGCAGTCGAGACCACGGCTGCCGCAGTCGAGACCACGATGGCCGCTGAGACCACCATGGCCGCCGAGACCACGGCCGCCCCCACCGACGACCCCCTCGCCGCCCTCTACGAAGAGTGCAAGGCCGAGGGCAAGGTGAACCTCATCGCCCTGCCCGACGAGTGGGCCAACTACAAGGGCATCCTGCAGAGCTTCCGCGACAAGTACCCGGGCGTCGAGAACCCGGTTGCCAGCCCGGACGCCTCGTCGAAGGAAGAGATGGAAGCCGTCCAGACCCTCGCCGGCCAGGACGACATGCCCGACAACGTCGACGTCAGCCCCGCCATCGCCCAGGAGATGGTCGACGCCGGCCTGTTCGAGCCCTACGTGCTCAGCACCGACGCCGAGATCCCGGCCGGCCTGAAGGACGCGGCCAACAACTGGACCGCTGCCTACTACGGCATCATGGCGATCGCCACCAACACCACCATCGTCCCCACCGCTCCGAAGACCTTCGCCGACCTGACGAAGCCGGAGTACAAGGGCCTCGTTGCGCTGAACGGCGACCCGCGTGAGGCCGGTTCGGCCTTCGCTGCGGTCATGGCCGCCAGCATCGCCAACGGCGGTAGCGCCGACGACATCATGCCCGGCATCCAGTTCTTCGCCGACCTGAAGGCTTCGGGCAACCTCGGTGGCACCGACGTCACCAAGGAGACCGTGCTGTCGGGCGAGACCCCGATCGCCATCGACTGGAGCTACAACGTTCCGGGTCTGAAGGCCGACCTCGAGGCCGCTGGCCTCACGGTCGAGGTCAACTTCCCGAGCGACGGCATCTACGGTGGCTTCTACGGCCAGGGCGTCATCAAGGACTCGCCCAACCAGGCCTGCTCGAAGCTGTGGATGGAGCACATCTTCAGCGACGAGGGCGCCCTCGGCTACCTCGAGGGTGGCGCTGTGCCGGCCCGCATCGTGTCGCTCACCGAGCGTGGCCTCGTCACCGACGAGATCAGCAAGAACCTGCCCCCGGCAGAGTTGCTCGACCAGGTGTCGTTCCTCACCCCCGCTCAGATCGCGGCCGCCAAGGCCGTGCTCGCCGAGCAGTGGGGCCCGATGGTTGCCGACGCCTGATCGTCTGATCAGTGACCGTCACGACCACTGACGCAGTCATCGCCGATGGGGGCCGCGCCGCTGGCGCGGCCCCCTCGGTGTCTGCGCGCCCGAAGCGCAACTGGGCGTGGCTGGGCCTGCTTCCGTTCCTGTCGTTCCTGACGCTGTTCCTGATCGTCCCCGCGATCACCGTGTTCAGCAATTCGCTCAAGACCGAGGACAACGGCTGGTCGCTCTCGGCCATGAAGGAGGCCTTCACTGGGCAGAACCTCGAGGCCTTCAGGTTCACCTTCACCTTCGCCCTCGGCGCTGCCTTCGTCGGCCTCGTCTTCGGCACCCTCATCGCCTACGCCGCAGCGACCACCATCCGCCCACGGTGGCTGCGCAGCGTCGTCACCGCCTTCAGCGGCGTCGCCGCCAACATGGGTGGCATCGCACTGGCGTTCATGTTCCTGAGCCTGCTCGGCAAGCAGGGCGTCGGGACGAAGATCCTCGAGTGGGCCGGCTACGACCTGTACGGCGGCGACTTCAAGCTCGGCAACGTCACCGGCCTCATCGTCGTCTACTCGTACTTCAACATCCCACTGATGGTGCTGGCGATCCTGCCGGCCATCGACGGGCTGAAGCAGTCGTGGCGGGAAGCGTGCGCCAACCTCGGCGGCACCACCGCCACGTACTGGCGGCGCATTGGTATCCCGGTGCTCACGCCCTCGCTCCTCGGCGGCTTCCTGCTGCTGTTCGTCAACTCGTTCGCCGCCTTCGCGACGGCGAGCGCGCTCACCGACAACTCCAAGATCATCGCCCTCCGCATCGGGTTCTTCCTCGGCGGCGACGTGAGCATCGGCGAGGATGCCGTCGGCTACGCGATCGCCGCCTGGATGATCATCGTGATGGGCGTCGCGATGGGACTGTATTGGCTGGTCCGCAAGCGGGCCGAGAGGTGGAAGGTATGACGCAGCCGCTCAACACCGTGGGCATGTTCGCCCTCGCCGACTCGGGCGCGCTCGACGGCACCCCGAAGCCGCCCGTTGCGAGCGGTCCGGTCGGCCGCCCGCGCCGATGGGTCGGTCGCATCGTCCCGACGCTCGTCCTCATCGCTGCCGCCGTCTTCTTCCTGGCGCCGTTGCTCACGCTGGCCCGATACGCGCTGCAGAACGTGCCGACGATTCGGCTCGGCTGGTCGACGCTGTTCGACAAGTGGTCGCTCAGCGGGGTCACCAAGGCCTTCGACGACCCGCAGTTCTGGCCGACGCTGAAGCTGAGCCTGAAGCTCGCCGTGTTCGCCGTGGCGCTCACCCTGCTGCTGCTCCTCCCGACGGCGATCTGGGTGCATCTCCGTCTGCCGCGCCTGCGGTCGATCATCGAGTTCCTGACGCTGCTGCCCTACGTCATCCCGGCCATCGCCCTGGTGGCCGGCATTGTGGCGATCAAGCCGCATGCCCGCTGGTTCCTCAACTCCGACTACGCGCTGGTGCCCTTCTACGCGATCCTGGCCCTGCCGTTCACCTACCGACTCATCGATGCCGGTCTGCGCGCCATCGATCTGCGGACGCTGGTCGACGCCTCGCGCAGCCTCGGGGCCGGGTGGGGAGGGACGATCATGAAGGTGCTGCTGCCGAACCTGCGCACCTCGGTCATCTCCGCGTCGTTCCTCACGGCAGCAGTCGTGCTCGGCGAGTACACCATCGCCAGCGTCATCCTCAAGAACACCTTCCCCACGTTCCAGCGCGTGTTCGTCGGCCGCGAACCGCAGGCGGGCTACGGTCTGTTCCTGCTCACCCTCGTGTTCACGATCCTGCTGTTCGTGGTCCTGTTCTTCATCACCCGGCCGCGGACCTCGCCGCGCAAACCGTTCGTCGCCCCCACGGAGAGCCCCGCATCATGACCACCCTCGGGTTCCAGGCCGTCCGCAAGACGTTCGGCCCCACCGTCGCGCTCGAGCGCTTCGACCTCGACATCAAGGAGGGCGAGCTGATCTCGCTGCTCGGCCCCTCGGGCTGCGGCAAGACGACGGCCCTCCGTATCGCCGCCGGCTTCGAGTTCGCCGACTCGGGCCAGGTGGTCGTCGGCGGCAACGACATCACCAGCACGCCGGCCCACAAGCGCAACATGGGCATGGTCTTCCAGAGCTACAGCCTGTTCCCCAACCTCACCGTGGCGCAGAACGTCGAGTTCGGCCTGAAGACGCGCAAGGTCGACAAGGCCGAGAGCCACCGGCGGGTGGCCGACATGCTCGACCTCGTGCAGCTGAGCGCTACGGCGAACCGCTACCCGCACCAGCTGTCGGGCGGCCAGCAGCAGCGCGTCGCCCTGGCCCGTGCGCTGGCTGTGCGGCCGCAGGTGTTGCTGCTCGACGAACCGCTCAGCGCGCTCGACGCGAAGGTGCGCCTCACGCTGCGCGACGAGATCCGCCGCATCCAGACCGACCTCGGCATCACCACCCTGTTCGTCACTCACGACCAGGAGGAGGCGCTCGGCATCTCCGACCGGGTGGGTGTCATGTCGAACGGTCGCCTCGAGCAACTCGACACGCCCACCACCGTCTACCGCCACCCAGCCAACACCTTCGTCGCCCGGTTCGTAGGGTCGATGAACGAGATCCCGGCGCGCAGCGTCGACGGCGGTGCCGTGCGGGTCGGGTCGTCCGTCGTGGCCACCGAACACGGGCTCGGGCCCGACACCGACGTCAAGCTCCTCGTGCGGCCCGAGGACCTCCGCCTCGTCGCCGAGGGCGACGGGCTGGCCGGTTCGGTGGTCAACCGCACCTTCCAGGGCGCGTCCACACTGGTGTGGGTCCGCCTCGACGTGGTCGACACGCTGGTGTCGGTCGACGTGGCCGGCGTGGGTGCTGCCACCATCGCTCCGGGCGAGCGCACGGCGGTCGCGATCGACGGATCGCGCGCCATGTGCGAGCCGGTCGGCTGACACGCGCCTTGACAAGCCCCCTGCGTTTGCCGTAGCGATACACGCCGATGCCCAAGCCCCTCGTCATCGTCGAGTCGCCAGCCAAGGCGAAGACCATCTCCAAGTTCTTGGGGAACACCTTCGACGTGCGCGCCTCGGTGGGGCACGTGGCCGACCTGCCCAGCAAGGGCCTGTCGATCGACGTCGACAACGGGTTCAAGCCCACCTACGAACTCACCGAACGCGGCAAGACCGTGGTGAAAGACCTGCGCGCTGCCATGAAGGATGCCAGCGAGCTGTACCTCGCCACCGACGAAGACCGCGAGGGCGAGGCCATCAGCTGGCATCTGCTCGAGTACCTGAAGCCGAAGATCCCCGTGAAGCGCATGGTGTTCCACGAGATCACCAAGAGCGCCATCGACGCCGCCGTCGCCAACCCGCGTGGCATCGACTACGGCCTCGTCGATGCTGCCGAGACCCGCCGCCTGCTCGACCGTCTGTACGGCTACGAGGTGTCGCCGGTGCTGTGGCGGCGCGTGAACCGCGGCCTGTCGGCCGGTCGGGTGCAGAGCCCGTCGGTGCGCCTCATCGTCGAACGCGAGCGCGAGCGCATGGCCTTCGTCGCCGCCGACTACTGGGACATCGAACTGCTCACCGGCACGGCACCGGCCTTCACTGCCACGCTCGTCGCGCTCGACGGCACCCGGGTGGCCACCGGCAAGGACTTCGGCAGCACCGGCCGAGCCAGCGCCAAGGTGGTGGTGGTCGACGAGGCCCGCGCTCGAGCGCTGGCCGATGCCCTGCAGGGCGCCGCGTTCGCCGTGCGCTCGGTGGAGGACAAGCCCTACCGCAGCAGCCCGAAGGCGCCGTTCATGACGTCGACCCTGCAGCAGGAGGGCGGCCGCAAGCTGCGCCTCGGCGCCGCCCAGGTGATGCGCCTGGCCCAGGGCCTGTACGAGCGCGGCTACATCACCTACATGCGTACCGACAACGTGGTGCTCAGCGAGGAAGCCCTCGCCGCTGTGCGCGCCGAGGTGGGCAAGGCCTACGGGCCGCAGTTCCTGTCGAAAGGGCCGCGCCAGTACTCGGGCAAGATCAAGAACGCGCAGGAGGCCCACGAGGCCATCCGCCCCACCACCCCGCTGCGCTCGCCCGACGCCCTGGCCGGCGAACTGAACGGCCAGGAACTGGCGCTGTACCGGATGATCTGGCAGCGCACGCTGGCCAGTCAGATGGCCGACGCGGTGGGCACCACCGTCAGCGTGCGCCTGGGCGCCTCGGCGGTGGTGGCCGGCACCGGCGTCGACACCGAGTTCGCCGCGAGCGGCACCACCATCACGTTCCCCGGCTACCGCCAGGTGTACGTCGAGTCGGTCGACGAGAGCGAGGCGGGCGCCGACGAGCGCGAGGCGCTGCTGCCCGAACTGACCGTCGGCCAGGCGGTGCCCGTCGAGTCGCTCACCCCCAACGGCCACACCACCTCGCCGCCTGCCCGCTACACCGAGGCGTCGCTGGTGAAGAAGCTCGAAGAGCTCGGCATCGGCCGTCCCAGCACGTGGGCGTCGATCATCCAGACCGTGCAGGACCGTGGCTACGTGTGGAAGAAGGGGCAGGCCCTGGTGCCCACCTGGACCGCCTTCGCCGTGGTGGGCCTGATGGAGAAGCACTTCGACGAACTCGTCGACTACGCCTTCACGGCCCGCATCGAAGAAGACCTCGACTCCATCGCCCGCGCCGAGTTGCAGAAGCAGGACTGGCTGGCCCACTTCTACTTCGGCGGCGACGATTCCGCTCTGCCCGGTCTGAAGCAACTGGTGGCCGAGAACCTCGACGAGATCGATGCGGCCGAGATCAACACGTTCCCCATCGGTCACGACCCCGCCGGGGTGGAGATCGTGGTGAAGCCGGGCAAGTACGGGCCGTACGTGAAGCGCGGCGACGACACCGCCAGCGTGCCCGACGACCTGGCGCCCGACGAACTCACCGTCGAGGTGGCCTTGAAGTTGCTGGCCGCCCCGAAGAGCGACGAGCCCATCGGCGAACTCGACGGCTACCCGGTGTTCGCCAAGAACGGTCGGTACGGGCCGTACGTGCAGTGGGGCACCGCCGACAACCCGCCGCGTGGGCTCGACAAGCCGAAGATGGCCAGCCTGTTCAAGACGATGACGCTCGAACGCATCACGGTCGACGACGCCGAGGCGCTGCTGCAGTTGCCGCGCACCGTCGGCGTCGATCCCACCGACGGCGTGGCCATCGTCGCCAACAACGGCCGCTACGGGCCGTACGTGCAGAAGGACAAGGACTACCGCAACATCGCCAGCGAGGAGCAGTTGCTCACCATCTCGCTCGAGCAGGCGGTCGAGATCTTCAAGCAGCCCAAGCAGTTCCGCCGCGGCGGTGGCGCCAACCTGGCAGCCAAGGGCCCGCTGCGCGAGTTCGGCACCGACCCCGTCAGCAGCAAGCCGGTGGTGGCCAAGGACGGCAAGTTCGGCGTGTACGTCACCGATGGCGAGACCAACGCCTCGCTCAGCAAGGGCGACCGCCTCGAGGCGATGCTGCCCGAACGGGCCTACGAACTGCTGGCCATCCGCCGCGAGGCGATCATCGAAAAGGGCGGCCCCGCAGCGAAGAAGGCGGCCGCCACCAAGAAGGCCGCGGCCAAGCGTGCCGCCCCGGTGAAGAAGGCCGCCACCAAGAAAGCCGCTCCTGCGAAGAAGGCCGCCGCCAAGAAGGCCGCCCCCCGCAAGCAGGCCTGAGCGGTTTTCCCGCGGGAAAACCGGACTCGTGCCAGCGGGCGAGCCGGGCCTTCCGGATCTGTACCCCACCCGGCCGGTAGCGTGCCATCCGTGACCGGAGCGGGGCGATACATCGCGTTCGAGGGTGCCGAGGCCTGCGGCAAGAGCACCCAGGCAGCCCGCCTCGCAGCGCGGCTCGATGCCGTGCTCACCCGCGAAACCGGGGGCACCGACATCGGCCGGCGCATCCGCGAGATCCTGCACGACACCTCGGTGCACGATCTGGCACCGCGGGCCGAGGCACTGCTCACCGCGGCCGACCGGGCCCAGCACATCGAACAGGTCGTCGCCCCGGCGCTCAGTGCGGGCCGTCACGTGGTGAGCGACCGCAGCGTGTACTCCACCCTCGCCTACCAGGGCTACGGCCGCATGCTGCCGCTCGACGAGGTGCGCGAGATCAACCAATGGGCCGTGCACTCGTGGTGGCCCGAACTGGTGGTGCTCATCGAGGTCGATCCGGTCGTGCTCGACGAGCGCATGCGCGGCCGCGATCTCGACCGGTTCGAACGTGAGGGCGACGAGTTCCACGCCCGGGTGCGGGCCGGGTTCGCCGACATGGCCGCCGCCGATCCGCACCGCTGGGTGGTGGTCGACGGCAACCGTCCGGTCGACGCGGTGGAGGCCGACATCGTCGCCGCGGTCGTCGAGCGCCTGGGGATCACCCCCGCATGAGCGACGATCTGTTCGCGCTCGACGCCACCGTGTGGGACGGCGTCATCGGCCAGGACCGAGCCGTGGCCACCCTGCGGGCGTGTGCGGTCGACCCGGTGCACGCCTACCTCTTCGTCGGGCCCCCCGGCAGCACCAAGGATGTCGCTGCACGGGCGTTCGCCGCCGTACTGCTGGCGGGCGACGAATCGGCCAACAGTCGCACCGGTCGGTTGGCCCTGGGCGGCGAGCACCCCGACGTGCGCGAAGTGCGCCGCGTCGGCGCCTCGCTCGACAAGGACCAGATCACCGAGATCATCCGCATCGCCTCGCGAGCCCCGGTCGAGGGCGACCGCCAGGTGATGGTGCTCGACGAGTTCCACCTCCTCAGCGCCGACGGTGCAGCGCGCCTGTTGAAGACGCTCGAGGAGCCGCCCACCTCGACGATGTTCATCGTGCTGGCCGACTTCGTGCCACACGACCTGGTCACCATCGCCTCTCGCTGTGTGCGCATCGAGTTCGGGCCGGTGCCCGAGACCACCATCGAACGAGTCCTGCTCGCAGAGGGCGCCGACGCAGCCACCGCCACCGCCGCCGCTCGGTCGGCAGCGGGCAACCTCGACCGCGCCCGCGTGCTGGTGAGCGACCCCGGCCTGGCCCGCCGCCGCGACCAGTTCGCCTCGGTGCCGCGCCGCCTCGACGGCACCGGCACCCGGGCAGCCGCCATCGCCGACGAGATCGTCACCCTGGCCGACCAAGCCGCCACCCTGCTGGGCCCGGTGCACGACACCGAGGTGGCCGAACTCGAAGCGCGTATCGCATCGATGGGCGAACGCGGCAGCGGCCGCAAGGCGCTCGAAGATCGACACAAGCGCGAGATCCGGCGGTACCGCACCGACGAACTGCGCAGCGGCCTCGCCGTCATCGCCGGCGTGTACCGCGATGCGGCGGTCGCCGGCACCGGGGTGCACCCCGACGTGCACGTGCGGGCGGTCGAACGGGTGCACGCCGCGCTCGACGCGTTGGAGCGCAACCCCAACGAGACACTGCTGCTGCAGCACCTGCTGCTCGACCTGCCGTCGCTGTGACCGCGGGCGGCCCACCGGACCAGGCCGCGGATGCGGACGGATAGGGTCGCGGCGTGCCCAAGCTGACCGACCACGACCTCGCCTCCTTCCTCGACGAGCCCGGCCACCTCGCCCGCATCGGCACCACCGATGCCGACGGCATGCCCCGGGTGCTGCCACTGTGGTTCATCGTCCACGACGGCGCCATCTGCTTCACACCCCGTCAGCCCGCCGTCATCTGGCACAACATCGTGCGCGACCCGCGGGTGGGCATCACCATCGACGAAGAGGCCAGCCCCTACCGCAAGGTGTTCGTGCAGGGTGTGGCCGAGGTGCTGCACCAACCCGGCGACGACCTGGCCTGGCAGCCGCTCTACCGCCGCATCGCGAAGCGCTACACCCGCGACGACTGGGCCGACAGCTACGTCGACACCACCAGCAACCAGCCCCGCGCACTGTGCGCCGTGCGCCTCGACGCCCCCACGACGCGCATCCAGACCTGGCGCATGCCCGTGGCCGGCGAAGACCCCACCGGGATCTGGCACCAGCGCTACTACGTGTAGTCGCGGCCACCGGATCGGTAGACTCTCCGCTCGCCGCCCAGATAGCTCAGTCGGCAGAGCATTTCACTCGTAATGAAAAGGTCGAGGGTTCGATTCCCTCTCTGGGCTCCATGTGATGTCGCGAGACATCCCGGACGGACCGGACCCTCATCAGGGTCGGGTTCTGTTCGTTTTGCGGGGTCCTTTGGGGCCGCCTGGCGGTTGTCCGGTGCCGTGGTAGCGGTGTTCGGGGTTGATG
>JBIIDH010000181.1:0-4164 GCA_044238435.1 Ilumatobacteraceae bacterium
GAGCGACACCTTCTTCACGGTCTGCGCAGCCACCTCGGCCACGCGCTTACCGGCCCGGGTGGAACCGGTGAAGCTGACCATGTCGACGTCGGCGTGGGCGGCGATGGCCTCGCCCACCACCGGACCCACACCGGTGACGAGGTTGAACACACCGGCGGGCAGGCCGGCCTCGTGCACCACCTCGGCGAGGATGAAGGCGTTGATGGGCGCCACCTCGCTGGGCTTCAGCACCACGGTGTTGCCCGCGGCCAGCGCGGGCGCCACCTTCAGCGCGATCTGGTGGAGCGGATAGTTCCACGGGGTGATGCAGCCCACCACGCCGATGGACTCGCGCACCACCAGCGAGTTGCCCACCTGGGTCTCGAACTCGTACGACGACAGCAGACCGGCGGCGATCTGGAAGTTGGCCTTCGGCAGGCCGGCCTGGATGACCTTGGCGAGCTTCACCGGCATGCCCACCTCGCGGGCGATGGTGTCGGCCAGTTCGTCGGTGCGGGCCTCGAGGCCGGCGTGGATCTTCATCAGGTACCCGGCGCGTTCGGCAGCGCTCAATGCGCTCCACGCCGGGAAGGCGGCCTTGGCAGCAACAACGGCGGCATCGACATCGGCGGCAGCACCGTTCGGGATGCTGGCGATGACCTCCTCGGTGGCCGAGTTGGTGACCTCGAGGGTGCCCGAACCTGCCGAGGTAATCCAGGAGCCGTTGATGTAGATGGAGTCGTATGCGCGCATGCGTCGACCCTAGAAGGGCGCGCGCTCCCCCGGCGAAACCTGCCCCAGATCGAGCAGACGCCACAGCGCCAGCGCTGGCCCGCTGCGGTTCAGCGTGTACAGGTGCAGCCCCGGTGCTCCGGCCTCGAGCAGTTCGGCACACAGTTCGGCGGCGATCTCCACACCGATACGCGTGGCCTCGGCCGCATCGTCACCCGCCTTGCCCACTCGTTCGGCAAGCCACTGCGGCACCTCGGCACCCGACAGGTGCGCCATCCGCGACACCTGGGCGAGGTTGGTGACCGGCATGATCCCGGGGATCACCGGCCGATCGACGCCGAGGTGGTGGAGGTCGCCGACGAGGCCGAGGTAGTGGTCGACGTCGAAGAAGAACTGGGTGATGGCGAAGTCGGCGCGAGCCAACTTGGCAGCCAGATGGCGGCGATCACTGGCCCGGTCGGGCGAGCGTGGATGCATCTCGGGATGCGCTGCGACACCGATCGAGAAGCCGCCGTGGGCTTGCACGTCGTCGACCAGTTCGCTCGACCACCGGTAGTCGCTGGTGCCAGCCGAGCCGTCGGCGGGTAGGTCGCCGCCCAGGGCGAGGATGTTCTCGATGCCTTCGGCGCGGTAGTCGACGAGGATGTCGTGGATGTCGGCGCGGGTGTGCCCCTGGCAGGTGAGATGGGCCATCGGGGTGATGGAGGTCTGGCGCTGCACCCACGACACCAGATCGGCGGTACGCGCCCGGGTGCTGCCCCCGGCGCCGTAGGTGACGCTGACGAAGTGCGGGCCCAGCGGTTCGAGCTCGGCGATGGTGCGCCCGAGGCTCAGCCAGCCTGCCTCGTTCTTCGGTGGGAAGAACTCGAGCGAGTAGGTGGGTCCGGCGGCCAACAGGTCGGCGATACGTGCCATCGGGGAACGGTACAGGCACTCCGTCCCCCGCACCAGGAACCGAACGACCCGGCGCCGTAGTCGTTCGGCCCGGTCCGAATCAGTGGCGGAAGTGGCGTTCGCCGGTGAACACCATGGCGATGCCGTGCTCGTCGGCTGCCTCGATCACCTCGGCGTCGCGCACACTGCCACCCGGCTGGATGACGGCGCGCACCCCCGCCTCGGCGGCTACGTCGAGACCGTCGCGGAACGGGAAGAACGCGTCGCTCGCGCACACCCCGCCCACTGCGCGCCGACCGGCCCGCTCGGCGGCGAGACGGGCACTGTCGAGGCGGTTCTGCTGGCCGGCGCCGATGCCCACGGCCCGGCCGTCGCTCACGTACACGATGGCGTTGCTGCTGACCGCGGCGCACACCTGCCACGCCACGGCGAGGTCGTGCCACTGCCGCTCGGTGGGCTGGGCCTGGGTGACCACCCGCCAGTGCGCGCGGTCGAGGTCGACCGTGTCGGCCTGCTGCACCAGCAGGCCACCGTCGATGCCGCGCAGATCGAACGGCGCCCCGTACGGCGCCGGGCCCGACAGCACGCGCACGTTGGGTTTGGCGGCGAACACCTCGAGCGCACCCGGTTCGAACGAGGGTGCCACCACCACTTCGGTGAACACCGGGGCGAGCGCCTCGGCCAGCGCGACAGGCACCGGGCGGTTGAGCGCCACGATGCCTCCGAACGCGCTGACCGGATCGCAGTCGTGGGCACCCTGGTAGGCGGCCGTGATGTCGGTGGCGATGGCCACACCGCACGGGTTGGCGTGCTTCACGATCACGCACGCTGGCTCGTCGAAGCGATGAACCAGCTTCCATGCCGCTTCGGTGTCGTACAGGTTCAGATAGCTGAGGTCCTTGCCGTTGTGCTGCACGGCCTCGTCCCACCAACTGCGTGCTCCGGCGATGCGGTAGCGCGCCCCCTGCTGGTGTGGGTTCTCGCCGTAGCGCAGCGACTGGGCCCGCACGAGCGACAGGTGCAGGCTCTCGGGGAGCGGGGTGTCGGCGTCGGCGGCCTCGAACCAGTTGGCGATCTGCGCGTCGTAGTCGGCGATCACGCGGAATGCGGTGCGCGCCAGGCGACGGCGGGTGGCCAGGCCGACCGCGCCGGTCTGTTGCACCTCGGCCAGCACCGGTGCGTAGTCGTCGGGTCGCACCACCACGGCCACGTGGGCGTGGTTCTTCGCTGCAGCACGCACCATGGCCGGCCCACCGATGTCGATCAGGTCGATGCTCGGCTCGGATGCGAACGGGTACAGGTTCACCACCACGAGGTCGATGGCCTCGATGCCGTGGGTCGCCATGTCGGCGAGGTGGGCGTCGTTCGTGGGATCGGCCAGCAGACCGCCGTGCACCGTGGGGTGCAGCGTCACCACCCGGTGGTCGAGGATGGCGGGCACCCCGGTGAGATCGGCCACGTCGGTGACGGGCAGGCCGGCTGCCGCGACGGCCTTCGCCGTGCCACCGCTGCTGACGAGTCGCCAGCCTGCTGCGTGCAGCCCGGCGGCCAACTCGACGATGCCGGACTTGTCGTACACGGACAGCAGGGCGATGGGCATGGGCCGAGGGTACCCAGCCGGGTCGATCGTTCCGGTGCCCCGTGTACAAGGTGTATGGTCCGCGTGGCGGCACGACCACTCGCCGTGCTGCATCCCTCGAATCCACGGGAGGCGCCATGGACCTGAGCACGTTCAAGATCAGCGATTGGTTGAAGGTGGGTGGCGGCGCCCTGTTCCTCATCGCAGGCCCGCTCACCTGGTGGAGGGTCACGTTCGACGGCGGATTGTTCTTCGGCAGCGAGAGTGAGTCCCTCCACGGCGTGGGCGACTACTTCGGCACCGTCGGCTTCGCCTGGCTCATCTTCATCGCCATCGCAGTGCTCACCGTGCTGCTGCGCCTCGGCATCGTGAAACTGCCGAGCAGTCTGCCGGTGCCGTTGATGTTCCTGGCCGCCGCGGCGTTGGGCGCACTCCTGGTCCTGGTCCGGTTCCTCTTCGACGGCATCGACGACGGCGGCTTCGGCCTCGACCTGGAGGACGCCGGCTTCGACATCAGCCGCGGCCTGGGTGCCTGGCTGGGATTGATCGGCGCGGCCGCGGTGGTGGCGGGGTGCGTGATGGGGTTCACCGAGTCGGGTGGCAACCTCGCCGATCTCAAGGACGTCGACAAGCTGAAGAGCGAACTGGGCTCCATCACCAGCACGCTCGGCGGCAATCAGTCGGCACCCACAGCACCGCCTGCACCGCCGTCCGGCGGCATGGCACCGCCGCCCATGCCCGGGGCGGGCGCGACGCCGCCTCCACCGTCCGCACCCGGCGGCAGCACACCGCCGCCCATGCCTGGCGGCAGCACGATGCCGCCGCCTCCGCCGCCCAGCCCGAGCTGAGCGTCAGCCGACCGGCCTCAGCCCAGGGTGGCGACGATCTCGGCCATCAGGTCGCCGGCCTCGGTGGGGTTCAGGCCCACCTTCACCCCGGCGGCCGCGAGGGCCTCCATCTTGCCCTTGGCGGTGCCCTTG
>JBIIDH010000182.1:0-4146 GCA_044238435.1 Ilumatobacteraceae bacterium
CAGCCCCGACACCACCTTCAGCAGCGTCGACTTGCCCGAGCCGTTGGTGCCCAGCAGCGCCACCACTTCGCCCTCGTCGACGGTGAGGTCGACGTCGAACAGCACCTGGAGGTCGCCGTACTTGGCGTCGACACCGCGCACGGCCAGTAGCGGCAACGTGCCGCCGCTGCTGCGAACTGCCTGGACGCGGGCCTCCTCCATCACATCGGTCACCATCCGGTCGATGTCGGCGTCGAGCGTGTGGGCACAACGCCGCATGATCAGCCCGGCGATCACCCCCGGAATGGCGAGGGCCACGATCGCGCCCGCCACACCGAAGCGCCGATCGATGCCCGACAGGTAGAGCGAACCGGTCAGGCCACCGAAGCCGCTGGCCAGGCCGCCGAGCGCGATGGCATGGGGTCGCATCTCGGCCGGCACCAGGCCCATCTGCAGCGCGCCCAGTGCCGGGGCCAGCATCGCCATACCGGCCGAGCCGAGCACCAGCAGCACGACCACCAGCGCGAACACGGGCGTGACGGCGGCCAGTGCGGTGGCCGCGGTGGACACGATGATGAACACCGAGGCAAGGCGCACCACCGACGACGGGTCGCGGCGCAACATGCGCTCGCCCACCGAGCCGAACAGTGCCAGGGTCACCAGCGCCGCGGCTGCCTGCACCGCGGCGATCACGCCGCGGCCGCCGGGGCCCACGCCCCAACGCTCGTCGAGCAGGAACGTGAGGAAGGTGCCGAGTGGGATGGCCATCACGCCCAGCACCACCCAGCCCGCCAACTGGCGGCGGATGGTGGGCACCATCAGCAGGCGGCGGCTGATCTCGCCGAAGCCCAGCAGCGGTCGGTCCGGTGGGCTCGCGTCGGCCGACGGCTCGGTGCCCTGTTGTTCCCGGCGCAGTTGCTCGGTGTCGAAGCGACCGAAGCCGGGGTCGCGCAGCCACAGCGCCGCTACGGCCACCACCAGGGTGAAGGCCCCGGTGAACAGGAACACGCCGCGCCAGGTGAGCCCGGCCCATGTCGTCAGCACGGCCACGGCCAGCGGGGCGATGACGTTGCCCAGCGCGCCGAGGCCGCTGTACCAACTGAGCACCCGCACCCGGGCCTTCGTGGGGTAGCTGTCCGACAGCAGCGGCATGTGCATCGTGCCGCGGGCGCCGCTGGTGGCGCCGTCGATCAGCAGCACCGCGGCCAGGCCGGCCAGGGTGGTGACGAACGAGGTCATCAGGGCGAACAGGGCCCACACGAACGCCGCCGTCACGCTCACCAGGGCGCGGCGCGGGGTGCGCTGCACGGTCATCACCAGCGGCACGGTGAGGGCCGCGGTGGCCAGTGTCTTCAGCGAGTTGAGGGTGGCGAGTTCGCTGCGGCTGATGCCCAGGGTGCGGGCGATCTCGGGGGCCATCACTCCGAACGCGTAGCCCTGCAACGTGTCGGCCAAGCCCAGCAGCCCCAGCACCAGCACCACGTACCAGCCGACGTTCGAGTCGCGCAGCACTGCGCGCAGTGAGCGCTTGTCGGGTTCTCCAGCCTCGCTACCGCCCAGGCCCAGCAGGCCACGGGCGTGGTCGCGGTCGGCGGTGGTGACCGCGATGCGGTCGAGTTGGTGGTCGTCGCCGGTCATGCGTCCACCCCGGGCGCACGGAACCGGGCGAAGGCCGACGATTCGCCCACCCGTCGTCCCTCTGCGTCGACGAGGATGATGGTCACCTCATGGAACCCGCGGCGCTCCTGCCGGTCGGTGCCCACCGGCACGTTGTCCATCACATAGGTGGTGTCGGTGGTGACGGTGATGCGGTTGCGTTCGAGGTAGCCGTCGGGGCAGCCCTGCGGCCCGCTGCACGCGGGGTCGTCGGCCAGCAGCTCGCTGAGGGGCTTGCCGGGCGGTGGTGGTGTCCAGTCGATCAGCACCCCGAACGCCGTCGCGTCGCCGGCGGGCAGGTTGCCGTCGAAGCTGAACTCCAGGGTGAACGGCACCTCGATCGTGCTGCGGTCGGCCAGGTTCTCGATCTGCAGGCGCTCGTCCACGCGGAAGGCGAGGCCCGACGTGGAACAGCCGGCCAGCACGGCGCACAACGGCAGAGCGAGGGCGCGTGGCACGTGCATCGAGGCATCGTGGCACGAAGGGCCGCCGAGCGCGTTCGTCCACCTGGACGAAGGATGCGGCTGCGGTTCGTCCATCGTGCGGCCATGTGCACCCGGCTGGTGCGGGGCAGGATGGGCCCGTGGAACTCGCCGACACCCTGCGGTCGCTGTGCGCCGACGACGACCCCACCGGGCCCGGGATGGTGCTGGTCGCGGGCACCGTCGACGCGGTGGCCGTGCACGCCACGGGCACGGCGGTGCTCGAGCACGGGGTGCCGCTCACCGTCGACACGCCGCTGTACGCGGCCTCGCTGGCGAAACTGGTGACCGCGCGGTGCATCCATCTCCTCGCCGACGACGGAGCGCTCGGTCTCGACGACACCGTCGACCGCTGGTTCCCGGCGCTGGCGGCCGGCCCCACCATCACCGTGCGGCACCTGCTGCTGCACCGCAGTGGGCTACCCGAGTACCACGCCCTGCGGCTGGTGGCGGGCTTCACGGTCGACGACCGGCTCGAGCAGGCCGACGTGCGCCGCCTGGTCGACGGCATGGACACGTGGTTCGAGCCCGGCTCGAAGGTGTCGTACAACAACACCAACTTCGCGATGCTCGCTGCCGTCGTGGCGGCGGTGACCGGCCGCCCGTTCGCCGAGGCGGCGCACGACCTGGTGTTCGGCCCGGCAGGCATGACCACTGCGCTGGTGCGTCGCCACGCCGACGAACTCGTGGTCGGTGCTGCGAACGGCTACGTGGCGCACCCCGCCGGGTTCCGCCGCGCCATCCTCGGCACGGCATCGGTGGGCGACGGCGGCATGTGGTGGAGCGGCAACGATTTCGCGGCGCTGGGCGGGACGCTGCTAGCTGGCGACCCGGCGGTGCGTGCGATGCGCGAGCAGGTGCCGCTGCCCGACGGCACGGTGCCGGGCCTGGCCACCGGCTGCACCGTTGGGGCGGGTGGCGCCTGGTTCGGTGCGCTGGCCGAGTTCACCGGCTTCCGGGCCGAGCTGCGCGTGTACGACGGTGTGGCCATCGGTGCGATGTCGAACCGGCAGGACGCCGGCACCGGGGCTCGCCTCGACGCACTCGCCGCGGCGCTGGGCCTGCCGGCCGCACCTGCGGCCGCAGCGCCGGTGCGACGCCCGGGCCCGGTGCCCAGCGGTGTGCTGGTGGGTGTGGGCGGTGCACCGTGGCGCTTCCACCCGACCGATCCAGGTGGCGACACCGCGCCCGCTGCCGAGTGCCGGGCCGAGGTCGGGGGGCTCAGCTTCCACCTGGTCGCCGACGGCATCGGCTGGTCGGTCGTCGAGCGACCATCGGTCACCGCAGCCTGGGACGACGAGGCGCTGGTGGTGCGCGACGGTTCAGCCGAGATCGCCCGCCTGCAGCCCGTGGGTGGGGCGGCTCCCTCCGCCGACCGGTTGGCCGTCCTGGCGGGCTGGTGGTCGTGCCCCTCGGCGCACACCGTGCTGCGCATCGAGCAGCGCGGCACCGACCTGTGGCTGCACCGCGGTCAGCTGGCGCCCGAACCCCTGGTCGCCGTCGGCGAGCGCGAGGGGCGATCAGTGTTGGCCGCACCCTGGGGCCTGGTCGAACTCGATGCCGACGGTGCGAACGGCCGCATCGTGCTGCACCGCGCCGAAGGCCTGCGGCTCGAGCGGATCGATGCTGCCGACCGTTCGCGCTGACAACACCCGTCGGCCCGATTCGGTCGGACCCACCAAACACGCACCGGTCGTTCCGGGCCAAGGTGGGAGGGTGGCCGCCATCGACCAGCCGCACGCCCCCGGATCCAGCAGCACGGCTCGCGCCGCGTCGCTCACCGCGGAGCGCGCCGGCGTGGTGGTGCGCGCTGTGCACGGGGCCGCAGAGGTCCGCGCCGTCAGCGAACTCCTGGCCCGGGTGTGGGGCACGCCGACCGACACCTCGCCAGCGCCCCGCAACGTGCTGTCGGCCATCGCCGACACCGACGGCTACGTGGCCGGGGCGTGGCTCGACGGCGAACTCGTCGGCGCGTCGTTCGGGGTCACCTACCTCGACACCGATGGGCCGGCCCTGCGCAGTCAGGTGA
>JBIIDH010000183.1:0-4088 GCA_044238435.1 Ilumatobacteraceae bacterium
CAAGATGCTCACCGGGCAGGAGCCCGTCGACGACGGCACCGTCACCGTGGGCGACACGGTGGAACTGGCCTACGTCGACCAGAGCCGCGACAGCCTCGACAGCGATGCCACGGTGTTCGAAGAGATCACCGGCGGTGTGGAACACATGAAGATCGGCAACGTCGAGATCCACGGCCGCGCCTACTGCGCCAGCTTCAACTTCAAGGGCAGCGACCAGCAGAAGCGGGTGGGCGATCTGTCGGGCGGCGAACGCAACCGTGTGCACCTGGCCAAGCTGCTGAAGACGGGCGGCAACGTGCTGCTGCTCGACGAACCCACCAACGACCTCGACGTCGACACGCTGCGGGCGCTCGAGACCGCGCTCGAGAACTTCCCCGGCTGCGCCGTGGTCATCAGCCACGACCGCTGGTTCCTCGACCGCATCGCCACCCACGTGCTGGCGTTCGAGGGCGACAGCCAGGTGCGCTGGTTCGAGGGCAACTTCAGCGAGTACGAGACCTGGCGCCGCAAGGAGCTGGGCGTCGGCGCCGATCAGCCGCACCGCATCAAGTACAAGCCGCTCGCCCGGTGACCGAGTCCGACGCGGATCTGGCTCGCCGCCTGGCGGTGGAGGCCGGCCAACTGCTGGTGCAGGTCCGCGAGGAGATGACGGCGCGCAACGCGTCGAGCTGGCAGGTGATGGACACCGGCGACATCGCCAGTCATCGCTTCCTGGTCGAGCAACTGCGCATCGCCCGGCCCGACGACGCCGTGCTGTCGGAAGAGGGCGCCGACGACCCGCGCCGCGCCACGGCCGAGCGGGTGTGGATCGTCGACCCGCTCGACGGCACCAACGAATTCGGCGAGCGCGGCCGTCACGACTGGGCCGTGCACGTGGCCCTGTGGGAGCGCGGCGACTTGACCGCCGCTGCCGTGAGCCTGCCCGCACTGGGCGCCGTGTTCGGCACCGACCCGGCGCCGGTGCTGCCCACCCCCACTCGCGAGCGGCCGCGGCTGATCACCTCGCGCAACCGCGCGCCGTACGCAGCGGTGCTGGTGGCCGACGCACTCGACTGCGACGCCGTGCGCCTCGGCTCGGCCGGGGCCAAGGCGATGGCCGTGGTGTTGGGCGAAGCCGACATCTATGTGCACGACGGCGGCATGTACCAGTGGGACTCGGCCGCACCCGCCGCGGTGGCGTTGGCCGCCGGCCTGCACGCCACGCGCATCGACGGCTCGCCGCTGGTCTACAACCAGCGCGACGCGTGGCTGCCCGACTTTCTGATCTGCCGCCCCGAACTGGCCGATCCGGTGCTCGACGCCATCTGGGGCGAGCGTCGCAAGCACTTCCATCGCATCATCACCTGATGGACCTGAAGGCGACGCGCTTCGAGATCGACGGTCGCGTGGCCACGGTGTGGCTGCACCGTCCCGACCGCCACAACGCGTGGACGGGCCGCATGCACGCCGAGTACCGCTGGGTGCTCGCCCACCTCGACGCCCAGCCCGAGGTGCGGGCCGTAGTGGTCACCGGCACCCCGCCCGCGTTCTGCGTGGGCGGCGACAGCCAGGCCCTGGCCGGGCACGCCGAGCGCGGCGGGTACGACCCCGGCATGCCCGCCGACGCGGCCCGCCCCGGCTACGGCGTGCGGCCCGAGTTCGACCACGACTTCGCGTTCCAGTACGCGCTGCGCTTCCCCGTCATCGCCGCGGTCAACGGTGCCTGCGCCGGCGTAGGCCTGGCGGTGGCACTGTTCGCCGACCTGCGCTTCGGCTCGGCCGCCGCCAAGTGCACCACTGCCGCGCCGAAACTGGGCCTACCCGCCGAGTACGGCATGAGCTGGGTGCTCCCCCGCCTCGTCGGTGTCACCCGCGCCACCGACCTGTTGCTGTCGGGCCGGGTGTTCACCACGGCCGAGACCGAAGGGTGGGGCCTGTGGAACGGCGTCGGAGCCGACGGCGACGCGACGCTGGCGATGGCTCACGACTACGCCCGCACGCTGGCCACCACGGTGGGGCCCAACGCGTTGCGCACCACCAAGGCGCAGATCTACACCGACCTGTTGCGCCACGACGTTGGGGCCGCGCTCGACGACGCCCAGCGTCTCCTGGGTGAAGCGATGACCACCGCCGAGTACCGCGAAGGCGTCGATGCCCTCAGGAATCGGCGCCCGCCAGCGTTCTAGGCCAGCTGGCCAACTAGCATCAGCCGAACTCATCGCATCTTGGGAGCAGCCATGACGATTGCGGCAGACCCGTCCGATTTCGGGCATCTGGCCACCTCGCCCACCGACGCAGCCGTCGAGCAGACCACTCGGCGTCTGCCGGGTCTGGCCGTCGCTGCTGCTGCCTCCATCGGCGCCGGCGCCATCCACGCTGCCGCCGCCGGCATCCACGCCGAGCACGTCGGACTGACACGCATCTTCATCGTCGGCGCCATCGCCCAGATGGGCGCCGGCCTCCTGGGCCTGCTGCGACCCAACCGGTTGTGGGCGTTCGCCGTCGCTGCCGTCAACGCCGTCGCTGTCGGCGGATGGCTGGCCACCCGCATCACGGGCATCTCGTGGATCGAGGGCCTGCAAACCGCTGAAGCACCACAGTTCTCCGACTCCGCCTGCGCCCTGCTCGGTGCCGTCGCCGCCGGTGCCGCCATCGCCGCACTGCTGGCCGGCTGGCAGACGGGCAAGCCGGTGCGTCTGCTCGCCCCCGGCGTCGCTGTCGCCCTGCTCACCGTGCCCGCCATGGTCGGCGCCACATCGCACGTGCACGACCACGGCAGCGGTGCCACGGCCTCGGCGACCGATGGGCACACCGACCATGCGCATGGCGACGGTACGACCGCAGCCGCTGGTGTCGCTGCCGGCGACGGCTCGGCCGTGCTGGCTGCCGATGGCCACGACCACAGCGCTGGTGCCGACGGCAGCGGCGCGGCAGCCGCCACTGCCGATGACGGCCACGCACACGACCACGCCGCCGCCACGGTCACCGACTCGAACGGCACCGTGGTGTGGCCGCGTCCCTGGGACCCCACCCAGCCGATCGATCTCGCAGGTGTTCCCGGCGTGACCCCCGAACAGGAGGCCCGCGCCCTGACCCTCGTGCAGGCCAGCCTGAAAGAGTTGCCGAAGTACGCCGACACCGCCGACGCCATCGCCGATGGCTACCGCTCCATCGGCGATGCCGGCACCGGCTCCGAGCACTTCATCCGCTACGACTACATCGGCGACGACAAGTTCCTCGACGCCACGGCCCCCGAGTCGCTCGTCTACACCGTCGACGGCGACAAGCGCATCCTCGCCGGTGCGATGTACATCGCCAGCGCCCGCCCCACCGACGACCCCACCCTCACCGACTTCGCCGGCCCGCTGATGCAGTGGCACAACCACGGCGACCTGTGCTGGGACCGTGTGAACGGCGTACCCAGCGTGGTGGGGGTCGTCGACGACGCCACCGGTACGTGCGCCCGCGGTGTGAACACCGGTGGCGAGAACCCGATGGTGCACGTGTGGGTCACCCCGCATCAGTGCGGTGTGTTCGCCGCCCTCGACGGCGTGGGTGCCGGCCAGGCCGCCGTGCCCGATGCCCAGCGCGTCGACATGTGCAATCAGGCCCACGGCGACCACGGTGGTCACGGCAGCGCTGCTGCAGCACCCACCCCCAAGCCGTACGACCCCACCCAGCCGATCGACCTCAGTGGCACCCCGGGCGTCACGCCCGAGCAGCAGGCCGCCGCCGAGAACCTCATCGCCGTCACCCTGGTGCGCCTGCCGCAGTGGAGCGACTACACGGTGGCCGAGGCCGCTGGGTTCCGCTCCATCGGCGATGCCCTCACCGGCCACGAACACTTCATCAACTGGGACTGGATCAACGACGACATCGTCCTCGACCCCGATTTCCCCGAGAGCCTCGTGTACGAGCCGCTGCCCGACGGCTCGAAGAAGCTCGTCAGCGCCATGTACATGCTGCCCGACACGGTGAAGCTCACCGAGGTGCCCGACATCGGTGGCGCCCTCATGCAGTGGCACATCCACGACGACCTGTGCTTCACCAACGACCCCGACGCGCCTCGCGTGGCGGGCATCACCGCCGTCGGCGGCGCCTGCCCCAAC